>JAFVZG010000043.1 GCA_017508285.1 Lentisphaeria bacterium
CTGGTGGTTCTGGCGATCTACCTTTTGAGCGGCAGAACCATCGGTTTGACCACCGTGGCGGCATTCCTGACGGTGATCGGTTACTCCATCAACGATACCGTGGTCATCTTTGACCGGGTGCGGGAAAATCTGCAGATCCACAAAAATGCCGTTTTCAGCGATATGATCAATCTTTCCATCAACCAGACGCTCAGCCGTACGATGATCACCAGTTTGACGACCTTCATCGTGGTATTCATCATGTGGCTTTTCGGCGGCCCGGAAATCAGCGACTTCGTCTTTGTCATGATGTGGGGTATCATTCTCGGTACTTACTCTTCGGTCTGCCTCTCCGGTCCTTTTGTCAACTGGAGAATGAAGCGCAAAGCTGCTAAAAACGGAGGTCGTTGAAATGGCTGGATTCGGAGATTTGATGAAACTGATGTCCCATGCAAAGGAACTTCAGGAAAGTGCCCGCAAACTCAAAGATGAGTTGCCGCAGATGGAATTCAGCGGCTCCGGTGCCAACGGCGGAATTCAGGTCACTGTCAGCGGTGACCTGACCGTCCGCAAAATTTCCATTGCCCCGGAAATGCTCAATGACCGGGAGTATCTGGAAAGCGAATTGACTGCGGTATTCAATGATGTCATCACCTCCGCCAGAGGTGCCATGCAGGAAAAAATGCAGGCGGTTGCCGGTTCCCTGGGAATCGACCTGCCCTCTTTCTGAGAAAGTGATCCGCCTCTGAAAGCGGAGTGCGAAAACAATTCTGCGGGGAAGATATCTTTTTGAAAAAGTTATCTTCCCCGCGCTTCATCTTCCAAAACTTCCGGGTGAAATCATGGGTTTTTCGGTTTATTATGCTGCGGTCGGCACTTACGATGCCGCGCTCTTGGATGGCGCACTTGAAAAAATCATCACGCCGCTGTCGGCAGAATATGGCGGCATTGCCGGTAAAAAAGTGATGATCAAACCGAATCTGCTTGAATACCGCAAAGAAAATGGTCCGGCAACGGTGCATCCGGCTCTGCTGACCGCTTTATGCCGCTATCTGGCAAAGCATAACGCCGCGCAGATCTCGGTGATCGAAAATCCTGCAGTCCGCACGGCAGAAGCGATCGTGGAAAGCATGGGGATCATGCCGGAATTGAAGAAACTTGATGTAAATGTAAAAAATTGTGCCGACTATCAGAAAACCGCCATGCCTCCGGAGTGCCGGTATCATCAGCTGGAAATCGCCTCTGAATACCGCAAATACGATCTGGTGATCGACTTTGCCAAAGCCAAAACCCACGCTATGATGACCCTTACCTGCGGGGTAAAAAATCTTTTCGGCTTGATCAGAGGAAGCGAAAGACTGGCATGGCATCTGGCGGTCGGCAGGAACTTCGATGACTTTGCCGATATGCTGCTGGATATCTATTGTCTGGTAAAGCCGCAAATAACTTTGCTGGATGCCATTATTGGCATGGAGGGCAACGGCCCGGGCAGCGGTGATGCGGTACAGTTGGGCTTTCTGTGCGCCGCTGACGATGCCCTTATGCTGGATGAGTCAGTGGCAAAGTATCTTGGTGTGACTGACATGCCGGTATTGAAAATGGCAGCAAAAAGAGGATTGACCGCCGGATATCAGGAATTCGGGGAGATCCCGGAAGTCAAACATATCCGGCTGCCGGATGTGCCGTCAAAGCGTCTGGAATGGGGAGTCTATTTTCCGGTGAAACTGCGTAAACTGCTGCGTTCAATGCTGCTCTCCCGCCCGGTGATCGACCGGAATAAATGCATATCCTGCGGATTGTGCGCACAAAAATGCCCGCCGCAAAGTTTGAAAATGGTCAACGGCAAACCGGTATTTGATTATCCGGAGTGCATCCGGTGTTTCTGCTGTCAGGAGTTCTGCCCCAAAGGAGCCATCACCACGGCACCGAGTTTCTGGCTCAAATGCCTCAGCAATGTGGAAAAACTCCTCCGCAAGACCGCTTCTCTGATACGCCGTTGAAGCGGCGGCAAGCCGTCATCAGGAAAGATGACGGTGATTTTCCACCACCGTTACCGCATAGTGACAGCTGAGCCGGAAACACCACTTGAGGGCCTCAAAAAGCAGCAGCAGCGGATCTGTTCCAGCCAGATGACCGGCTTGGACACCGGTAAAATCCAGATAATTCTGAGCGCAGAGGAAAGGAAATTTGGAGTTTTTGAATTCCGCCGTGATCGAATCATCGGCATAGATGGGTATCCTGCCGTCAAACATCCCGGCAAGATCAAACTGCTGCTCTTTGTGATTGAACATATTGGTCACCGCTTCTGCGGCTTTAGCAAACACAAAGGTAAACAGAGAACTGATTTCATCCGGGGTCAACTCTTCGCCGTTGCGCTTGATATGCTCATCCATTTGCTGAAACATTTTGACGATCAGAGTTTTCTCTGCTTCAGCAAGTTCATTGGAAACCGCCACCGGATAATCGAGCAATCCCTGCTGACGGGCGGTTTCAATAATACAGCGGGCAGCGGCCTGTGCCGGCAGTGATGTCACAAACTTGTTATCCATAATGCAAACCTCCGGTATTTTATCAGAGCAAATCAGACATGTATTGGAAAATCATATCATCGGCACCCGGCAGAACTTCATGCCCGAAATCCGGATAAAGAATATACTTCTTTTCCGCAGTGATATTATTGTAGGCGGCAAACTGGGTGGATGGCGGACAAACGGTATCCATCATACCGGTAAACATCAGAGTTTCCGCCTTGATACGCGAAGAGAGAAAATGGATATCAATATACCCCAGCCGGGTGAAAACCTCATCGTGCCGCTCGTGGCGGGGATCAAAACGGCGGAAATAATCTTTCAATTCAGCATAAGCATTGAGTGCCAGATCCATTTCCCATACCCGCAGATAATCAGAGAGGAATGGATAGACCGGCGCGATCCGGTTTATTTCCGGCACCAGTGAGGCACAGGCGATGGTCAATCCGCCGCCTTGAGAGTGCCCGGTCACACCGACCCGTTTGCGGTCGACTTCGGGCATATCCATCACGATACCGGCAAGCTGCGCCGTATCCAGCATGATCTGGCGGAAAAGCAGATCATCCGGCGACTCATTATCCAATCCGCGGATGATCTGACCGTGGAGAGTATTGAATTTATGCCCGCCGGTATCTTCCGACTTGCCGCCCTGACCGCGGCAATCCATGCATACGGTAACAAATCCGGCGGCGGCATAACTTACGGTATTCATCCAGTCTTTGCTGTTTCCGGCGTAACCGTGAAAAAAGATCATCGCCGGTACCGGAGCAGTCAATTTGGCAGGCTTCATCAATTTGGCGTAGATCACCGCATTGCGCACCCCGGTAAAGCGCAGATCAAAACACTCGACTCCGGGATATTTGAATTCTGCCGGAGTGATTCTGATCTGCGGATCGGTACAGCGCATTTCAGCCAATGCCCGCTCCCAGTAGGCATCAAAATCTGCCGGACGGGGATTTCTGCCGGTATATTGCAAAAGCTCTTCAACTGGTTTGTCAACTAACATCGGGAAAAACCTTTCAGATTAAATGCGAAAAATTCAGAATATCACAAAAAACATCCCGGTAAGCGTAAACACCATGCCGCAGATGATCAGAGCGGTTTTCCACCACCAGAAACTCTGTTCCGGCCGCCAGCTGCCCGGTGCGCCGGGGCGTCCGGCAAGCCGGTTGAAGCCGCCGGTATGAACATAGTTGCCAAGCCCTTTGGATCTCATCTTCATAATTTACTTCACCGGTACAAAAGATTCATTGCCGGTAAATGAGGCGATGGTTTCAGTGAGCAGATCGATCGCCGCCGCCGCATCTTGCAGGTCACACATTTCCACCTGACTGTGCATATAACGGTTGGGGATACTGAATAATGCGGTCGCCACTCCGCCGCGGGCAAGCTGGATCGCCGCCGTATCGGTACCGCCGGTGGCACGGTGAGCGACCGATTCCTGATAAGGGATCTTATGATCTTTGGCGACCTTGCGGATGATCCTGCCCAGCACAATGTTGTTATCACAACTGTGGCTCAGAGCCGGCCCTTTGCCCAGAGTGATATCGCCATACTGTTTTTTGGGGATATCCGGCAGATCGGTGGCGAATCCGACATCGATACCGAAACCGATGTGGGGATCGACCGAATATGCTCCGGCAGTTGCGCCGCGCAAACCGACCTCTTCCTGAACCGTGCCAAGACCGTAAACCGCCACATTGAGCTGCCGTTTGGCAAGGCGGTGCATCACTTCGGCAACGATGAATGCCCCGATCTTGTCATCAGTTCCTTTGGAAATAAAACGGTGCTTGTTGAGCATACGGAAATTATCACGCATGACCACCGGATCGCCGACAGAAACCAGTTTTTCAGCTTCTTTGCGGCTTGAAGCTCCGATATCGATCCACATATCTTTCAATTCCAGAGCTTTTTCCCTTTCAGCGGGAGTGAGCAGATGGATGGGCTTTTTGCCGATCACACCCGGCACTTTGCCGTTGGCGGTGATGATATCCACCTCACTGGATGGGACATTGAGTTTGTCGATGCCGCCATTGGCGCGGAAGTAAAGAAGTCCTTCATCAGAAATGTAAACGATTTGAAATCCGATCTCGTCGTAGTGACCGGCAAGCATGACTCTGACCGGAGCAGAAGTATTTAGGGCGGCGATAGTATTGCCCATGACATCGCAGGATACTTCGCAGCAGCCGGCAAGATAATCACGGAAAATTTTGGCGGCTTCCGACTCGTAACCGGTGGGACTGGCGGAGCGCATGAGCTGCTCCAGAAATTTCATACTGCTTTTGGCAAACATAAGGTGATCTCCTTTGAATATTGTTTTGTCTATAACTTACCGTCAAAGTAAATATTTTTCAAGTCGTGCAAATTGCAAAAGAGCTATTTTAATGCTATATTAGTTGAATGATCTTCGCGGGTGAAAGAGTGAATTCCGTGCAAATCGGAAACTGTCGCGCAACTGTGATGCCGTATCATACGGCAAAGTCAGATCCTCTCCGCGGTACAAAGTGCGCGTAACATGAAAGGATTAAAAGTATGCACAACTGTACCCTTATGCCGGAAAAAACGGCAAAAATCCACCCTGCCGGGGTGGGAATCTTACTGAAATATCCGTTTGCCGCCCGCCTCAGACCGGGTGATCACGGGCAAAAAGCGGCGGGAAGTACGGATGAGTACGGAAAAGTACGGAAAAGTACGGAGCAAACAGTAACGCTTTTCTTGAAAAAGGGAGTGGGGTTTGGGGAGAGGGGAAAAACCTCTTTTCCCGTGAAAAGAAGTTTTTCCCCTCTTCCCAAGAGCGCATTCACTTTAATAGAATTGCTGGTCGTTATTGCGATCATTGCCATTCTGGCGGCGATATTGCTGCCGGCACTGAATCAGGCGCGGGAAAGAGGTCGGATGGCAAGTTGTCAAAGCAACATCCGGCAACTGGGCATGGCAAATTTACTTTATGCCGAAAGCAACCATGACTACTTTATTTTTGATGCTGACTGGGGCGAAAGAAAAACTTACTGGTGCGGCAAATTCAGCAGTTCAACTTACGGTGATGTGGAAGCGGTCGGCGGTTTGAATGATTATATGGGCAATGACGAAAACATCCGCAGCTGTCCGTCTTTCGTATCTTTGAAGCAGGGGGGCAACAATGGTACCGGCGGGTATGGCTACTCCTCATGTATCGGGGAATGGAATAAGCAGGATTGGAGCGGAATGAATCATCCGGCAAAATTGTCGCAGTTCGACCGGCCGTCGCAGACGATCATGTTCTCAGACAACGCATACTTCACCAATGGTCAACTGCAGGAAAATATTTCGATCGAGCCGCCGTCATGGGGGTGGTTTATCGGTCAGAGCGGCGGGGGGATGCCGGAATCTTTGATGCACTTCCGGCACAATGGCAAGACCAGTGTGACCTGGTCAGACGGGCATGTTTCCACTGAAGGGCCGGTCACGCTGAAATCGGGAACGGAAAATTTCGGCTGGTTCGGCGGAGATGATCAGGAGTCGGTAATGGAGTATTTCTGGGTCAACCGGGATCGGATAAGCCGTTAACTCCGGTCATTATAAAAACGGGGCGGCATGTTACCTGCCGCCCCGCTGAAAAACCATCACTTTTCAGAAATCTTCCGGATCAACTCCCGGAGAAAATGGTCAAACTCTCCCACTGAGGGGATATTGAGTTTCTCATTGGGGGTATGATAATCATGATGATCCGGCCCGCAGGAAATTATCTCCAGATCGGGATTTTTCATGGAAAACCATCCCGTTTCCAGACCGGCATGAATAGCGTAAGGTTTGGCTGATTTGCCATGCATAGAGGCGCATTGGATGGCGGTTTTCAGCAGCAGGGCATCCGATTTCGGCGGAGTTGCCGGGTAGACACTGCCGAGGGTGCTTACGGCATTGAAAAGTTCAAAGTGGGTTTTCAATGCGGCGCAGATATCATCGCGGTCGGCATCGACCAGACTGCGCTGACTGGAACGGATGAGGATATGATCCTCAAAAGTATCGATCATCGCCAGATTGCTGCTGGTTTTAACGATCCCCAGATCATCATCAAAGTCAATAACTTCATTCGGAGCAAGGATGATGGCATTGATAATATCATCCTGCAATGCTTTATCCCAACAGCGGCTGCCGGATGCCGGAGCCAGTTTGACCACCATATTTCCGGCAGCCGGGGTATCGCTTTTTACAGTCATAATAAAAGCATCGGCAAGACTTTGCATTACTTCCGGAAGATTGGCAGTGGCGATAATGGCAGCTGATTGATACGGTATTGCATTATCGGCAGTGCCGCCATTGAAAGAGATGATCCTGGCATCGGGTATCTGGGAGATGAATTCCGCCATGAATTTGATGGCATTGCCGCGGTTTTCGTGGATGCACAAACCGGAGTGACCTCCGGGCAGACCGTCAATGGTGATCTGGTAGAGCGGCATATTTTCCGGAAGTTCATCCCAGCGGGCGGAAAAGGAAAATTCCTGTCTGGCACCACCGGCACAACCGATGCAGAATCCCCGGTCACTGCCGTCAAGATTAAGCATGTATTTTCCCTGCAGTGCCGCCGGAGCAAGATTGGCGGCACCGGACATGCCGTTTTCCTCATCAACAGTAAGGATGACCGTCAATTTGCCGCATTCAAATTCCGGATCGGTAACGATCGCCATAGCATGAGCGACCCCGATACCATCATCGGCACCGAGGGTGGTTCCCCGTGCTTTGACCCATTCGCCGTCGATATAAGGGGTAATTGGCGTGGAGATAAAGTCAAATTCCTTTTCACTTGCCGGCACCATATCCATGTGAGCCTGCAGAATGATTTGCGGAGCATTTTCCCAACCGGGAGAAGCTTCGCGGCGGATTATCACATTGCCGATCGGATCGCATTCGACCGTCAATCCGGCAGCCGATGCGGCATCGGCAAGCGCAGCAGCGAGGGCGGCTTCATGTTTGGAAATGTGGGGGATGGAACAGATCAGATCAAAAAATTTCCACACCTGTATCGGTTGCAAATTGGCGATTTCACTCATATCAGACCTCAATGGATAATGCATAAGAAGAAAAAAGGCAGGTCACTTTTTACGGTGAACCTGCCGGTAATTTACGCAAGTGTGCTGACTTACTTGGCCTCATCTTTGACGAGTTGGATCAAGCACATCTCAGCGGCGTCACCGCGACGGAAACCGAGTTTGAAAATCCGGGTATAACCGCCGTTACGCTCGGCATAAGCCGGGGCGACCACGTCGAAAAGGTGTTTGACAGCATCACGACTGCGGAGTTTGGCAAAAGCCAGACGGCGGCTGTGGATGTCACCTTTTTTGGCGGTGGTGACGAGTTTCTCCGCGAAGCGGCGGAGTTCTTTGGCCTTGACGATGGTAGTTTCGATCTGACCGTTGATGAACAGGCTGTTCGCCATGTTGGCGAGCATCGCCCGGCGATGAGCGCCGGAACGACCGATTTTGAAAGTGGCGACTTTATGACGCATGATTAATTACTCTCCTCCGCATCGGCTCTTACTTTGGCGGCTTCCGCTTCGAGGGCGGCGAGCAGCCGGTCGCTGAGAGTCATTCCCAACTCCAAACCGTGCTTTTCAATTTTTTCTTTGATCTCATCCAGTGACTTTTTACCGAAGTTGCGATATTTCAGCATCCGGCTTTCAGTCTTGTTGCACAACTCAAAAACGAGTTTGATATTGGCACTGTTGAGGCAATTCATTGCGCGGACGGAGAGGTCGAGAACTTCGACATCCTGCGACAACATTTTGAATTGTCTCTCTTCTTCCTCAGTCAGTACAACATTCTTTTCCTGAACCTGAGAACCCATGAAGGGCTGCAGGTGATCGCGCAGGATCCGGGCGGCTTCTTCCAGAGCATTGCGGGGAGAAACGCGGCCGTCGGTCCAGATTTCCAGTTCCAGACTGTCCATTTCCGTTTCCTCACCGACACGGGCGGCGCCTACCTGATAGTTGACGCGGGTGATGGGTGAGAAGAGGCAGTCGACGGGGATGGTGCCGATGGCACGCGGAGCGGTGTTTTCCTCAGCGGGGAGATAACCGCGGCCGTTGACTACTTCGATAACGGCGTGGAATTTTTTATCCTTATCCAGCGTGCAGATCAACTGATCGGGATTGAGCACTTCAACGGTGCTGTCGCAAACGATATCAGCAGCGGTGACAGCACCGGCTTTATCTTTGACGATCTCGAGAGTTTTAGGACCTTCGGCATGGATATTGAGTTTGACGCACTTCAGATTGAGTACGATTTCGGTGATATCCTCAACGACATTGTCGAGAGAATCAAATTCATGTTTCGCATTATCGATCCGCACGGATGAGATAGCCGCGCCGTCGAGAGACGACATAAGTACCCGGCGCAAAGCATTGCCCAGGGTGTGACCGAAACCGCGCTGAAGCGGCTGGGCGGTAAACTTCGCATAAGTCGGGGTCTCAGTCGTTTCGTCAACGATGAGCGACTTGGGCATCGGGAAACCGATTGATGAACTCATAACTCTATCCTCCAAAAATTGCTTGTGCCGCGATGGACACGTATTCAACTAAACTTGCTGCATCAAGTCAGCGCAGAGCGGAAACCCTCACACTCCGCGCTGCACAGATCAGACGCGGCGGCGTTTCGGGGGACGGCAGCCGTTGTGGGGAACCGGGGTGATATCTTTGATCACGCTGATCTCCATACCGGCGGCGGCGATGCCGCGGACGGCAGACTCACGGCCTGCGCCGGGCCCTTTAATACGGACTTCGACTTCCTTCATACCGAGGAGCATTGCCTTTTTGGCAGCATCACCGGCGATGACCTGAGCGGCATAAGCGGTGCTCTTACGGGAGCCTTTGAAACCGTTTTTGCCACCGGTCGACCAGCTGATCAC
>JAFVZG010000044.1 GCA_017508285.1 Lentisphaeria bacterium
GCAAAAAGCAAGCAACTGCCTGGAAAACAAGTTTTCCTGCTGTTGCTTTTTCTTTTTCCCCATTCATTTTTGCACTTGCAAAAACAGGATTACTCTCTTTTATTGAGTTGCCTTCGCTTTGCTCAGGCTCACTGCGGGCTTCGCCCTTGTGTCGAGTCCCGTCTCTCTCGCCATTTTTTTTGCCTTTTTTCCGGACATGAATGTGATTAATCCCTATAAAAATCAGGCAACCGTTACGGCAAATGTTATTTGCCTCTGCGGTTGCTCTTTATTATTATCCGGTATTTTTTGTCAACAAAAAATGGGATTACTCACCTTAATACGGGTTGCCTTCGCTTTGCTCAGGCTCACTGCGGGCTTCGCCCTTGTGTCGACTCCCGTCTCTCTCGCCACTTTTTTTGTCCGCGTTCAGGAGTAATCCTTTGCAAAAAGCAAGCAACTGCCTGGAAAACAAGTTTTCCTGCTGTTGCTTTTTCTTTTTCCTCATTTTATAACCGGTGAATTCCGGTCTTTTTCAATTCTGTCTTTCTGTTTTTTATGTTTTCTGCGTATTTCTGTCACAAACCGTCGATGAACAAAAAAAGGGGCTGCAGTTTTGCACTCAGCCCCTTTTCAAAATATCTGTTATTCTCAACCGATATCCACGCCGGAAGGCATCTCGCCGTCAACAGTGACCAGTTTGAGATTGCTGCCGTTTTTAGCGGCAAGCAGCATACCCTGAGATTCGATACCGCGGATCTTTGCCGGTTTCAAGTTGGATACGATAACTATCGTTTTACCGGTGATCTCCTGCGGAGTATAGAATTGGGCGACCCCTGCCACCAGCTGGCGGGTTTCTGAACCGACTTCGATCTGCAGTTTCAGAAGTTTATCGGCTCCTTCGACCTTTTCCGCAGCGAGAACTTTGGCTGTTTTCAATTTGGTTTTGAAAAACTCGTCGATAGAAACCACATTGACAGCTTCCTCAACCTTTTCCGCTTTGGCGGTTTTTTCCGGTTTGACGGCCTTTTTTCCGGAGTTCTTTTCGGGAGTTCCATTCTCCTCTTCGACCACGATGCGGGGGAAAAGCGGAGTCGCCTCTTTCATGGTCAAACCGGCAACTGATTTCAATTTTTCAAGGCTGGCAATGCCGGAAATACCGGCTTTATCCGCACCGAGAACCGCCAGTAATTCCGCCATTTTTTCCGGCATCACCGGAGCAAGCAGTACCGCTATGCGGCAGAGCGCATCAGCAGCATTGTGCAAAACGGTATGCAGTCTGGCAGTTTCGCCGTTTTTGGCAAGACTCCACGGGGCACATTTTTCCAGATAGCGGTTACCGGCTCTGACCGCATTCATTGCGGCATTAATCCCCTGATCAAGTTTGTAACTCTGCAGGCACTCCGACATGGTTACCACTGCCGAATTCACCGCATTTGCCAACTCTTCATCATCGGCATTGAGTTCTCCGGGAGCAGGAATTTCACCGCCGGTGGCGCGGATGGTAAGTTTGCTGACCCGGGAAAGCAGATTCCCCAGATCGTTGGCAAGATCGCTGTTATAGCGGGCGATGAAACCGTCTTCACTGAAGTTGGCATCATTGCCGGGACTCATTTCCGCCAGCAGGAAATAACGGAAGGCATCCACTCCGGCACGGTCGATCATATCCATCGGATTAACCACATTGCCCAGAGATTTACTCATTTTGGAGTTGCCGGAAAGCCACCAGCCGTGAGCGAAGATGGTTTTAGGCATCGGCAATCCCATCGCCTTGAGCATAGTCGGCCAGTAAACGGAATGGGTGGTCAGGATATCTTTGCCGATCAGGTGACAGCTGGCGGGCCACCAGGAGTTGAATTTTTCTTCATCAGAACCGTAACCGACACCGGAAATATAGTTGATCAGCGCATCAAACCAGACATAGCAGACATAATCTTTGTCAAATGGCAATTCGATTCCCCATGCCAGACGGGATTTCGGACGGCTTATACAAAGGTCGCCAAGCGGCTTTTTGAGAAAGCCGAGCGTTTCATTGGCACGGAATGACGGCAGGATAAAATCCGGATGGGTCTGAATGTAGTCGATCAGCCAATCCTGATATTTGCTCATGCGGAAAAAGTAGTTGCTTTCAGTAATGGCGTTGACTTCCCTGCCGCAGTCAGGGCACTTACCGTCGACCAGATCTTTTTCGGTAAAGAATCTCTCACAACCGACACAGTACCAGCCGGTATAATCAGCTTTGTAGATCTCATCACGGTCATACAACTCCTGCATGATCCGGGAAACCACCGCTTTATGGTTGGCTTCAGTGGTGCGGATAAAGTAATCATTGGTAATGCCCAGACGCTGCCACAACTCCTGAAATCTCACCACCGTTTCATCGCAGTGATCAAGCGGAGCAACGCCCCGTTTTTCCGCCGCCTGCTGAACTTTCTGACCGTGTTCGTCGGTGCCGGTCAGAAAGAAGGTGCGGTCAGAAAGCGACCGGTGGGTTCTTGCCAGCACATCAGCCAGCACCGTCGTGTAAGCATGCCCGATATGCGGGCGGTCATTGACATAATAAATCGGTGTCGTCACATAAAATTTTTCACTCATAACGGAAACCTTTCCCAAAAAATTATCATAAATATTAAAGTATCAGCATAATATACTTCACAACTTGCGTCTTTTCAATATCTCTGCTGTTTTGTCCCGCAGCATAAAAGCATTTTTATAAGCATCCGGCGGCAGAGAACGGACATTCTTTATCGCCCGGAGGTGTTCTTCAACTTTTTCCGGCATATTACTCAGGGCAAAACACCATGCGCGGTAGTAATTTATCAGATCCGGACTTATACTGCCGGATATTTCCGCCTGACCGGCAACCGCCAGTGCCATCGGGATATCCTCAAACTGCAGAGCTTTATCCATCATCACCCGGAAAGCTCTGGAACCCCGGAAATCGCTTCTTTCCCAGTAGCGGAAATATTCTTTAAGGATCTCTTCTTTATCTGTTCCCGGAGTATTTTCCATCGCAAGTGCATAAGCGTGATAGTCGGATGCCCGGATGCGTTCCGGCACATCTCCATCATACACGCTGAAACAAAATCCCGCCAGCGCACCTGTCACAACCAGAATTTTGCGTTTCCCATAACGCATCCGGCAGTAAATAACCGCCGCGCAGGCGGCGATCATAAAAAAGTACGGCACCAGCATCAAACGGTAACGCCCGATGGCTTCTCTGGCACACAATGGCAGAGCCAGCATCACTACCGGTATAAGCAATAAGCCGTAACGCTTCTTCCACGCTCCGGAAAGTAAAAGCACCACGATCCCCGCAACGGCACAGGGTATGAGAATTCCGGGGGAAATCAGCAAAATCAACAGCGGTATTTTCTCACACCAGAAGTAGATATTCTGGTTTTCCGGCAATTCACCATATTTGAAAAGAGTCGGTACCCGCCGGGCAGCATTGACTGCAGAGTGCCATACATCTGCGGTACTGACGGCAGATACACCGTCAGTTGTGCCGGTATTGTACGCCACCGTATAAGGCATCACCCGGTAAAATGGCGAAAACCATCCGAAAAAATGTTTGTTGAAAATTGATGCTCCGGCAAGCAGGATCAGCAGCACTGCCACCGGCAGGAGCAATTTTTTCAACAGCTTTCTTTTGAACATCTTGTATATAACAAAGATCCATATTGCCGCCCCCATGAATACCGCCGCCGGTCTTCCGGCAAGGGCAGCAAACATGACAACGGAAAAGAGCAGAGACGGAAAAGTATCAAAACGCCTTTTGAGTGCGTGAAACATGCTCCAGAATGTCAACAATGCAAAATTGACCATAAATGTTTCCTGAAGTATGGAAAATTCATAAACCAGCAGCGGCAGATATGCTGCCGAAGCGATCCCGGCAATCAAAGCCGCTTTACGGTTGCGGCACAACCGCAGAGTGATATCGGCAACCGCCGCCGTTCCGGCAACACCGAGCAGGCTCTGGATGACAAATGCCGCCCATACGCAATGATTCTGCCCGTTAATGATCCAGATCAGATAAAGAAGAACCCGGTGAAAGGTAAAAAACGGCAGATGATCATTTCCCGGTGCCCATTCGGAAAAACGCAGCAATGTCTGCATATCCAAGCCCGGCACAAGGTGGTAAGAGACAAAAAATGAGCCGGAAAAGATGACCGCAAAAGCGATACGGATCACCAAAGCGGTCACCGAAACTGACAGCAGAATCTTTTTTCTGGTAAGCATCGTAAAAAAATCTCCCTCAAATTTGTGTAAATATACTGCAAAACCCCGATTAAAGCAAGCAAGTTTGATCATATACTGAAGATTTACAGAAATTTTTCTTGCATATTCGGCGAAGTGTGATTATATTAATATAGTGAAAGCATCTTGATCGCGGGCAATCGCGGCGGAAATCCGTTTCCGTTGAGGAAAGTCCGGACTGCGTAGAGCGGGGAGCCCCTTTGAAAAGAGGGGTGCCGCAGACTATACTCTGCGGAAAGACCAGTGCAACAGAGAGCAGACCGCCGCCGCAAGGCGGTAAGGGTGAAAGGGTGGGGTAAGAGCCCACCGGGTGATTGCGAGAGCGTCACCGCATGGTAAACTCCTCCCGCAGCAAGACCAAATAGGGAGTGAGCCGTTGCTCGCGGCGTTATAAACTCCGGGTTCTGGTCGCACAGACAGATGATTGCCGCCGCCTGATGGCGGTACAGAATCCGGCTTACAGCGGTTGGGTGTTTTCGTTTGGTAAGAACTGCCGGCATTTTTACTGCCGGGGAAAATATGGATACGGGAAGGTGTTTCATGCCTAAATATGCGGTTTTGAGTGACATACACTCCAACTCCGATGCTCTGCAGGCGGTGTTGGATAAGTGTGACAAAATTGGGATCGATCATTACCTCTTTCTGGGTGATCTGGTCGGTTACAATGCCGATGTCCGCCGTTGTATCGACATGGCAAGAAAATTGAACTTCCTCGCTGCTGTACGCGGCAATCACGATGATGTGGCTCTGCGCAAAGACGGTTCGACCGGCGGCTTCAATGCCAACGCTGCGATCGCCATCGAATGGACCCGCCGGATGCTCTCTGATGAAGACCGGGAATTTCTGGAAGCGATGCCTTACCGCTGCACCGTACCGGGTACGCCGGTCACACTGGTGCATGCCACACTTGATACTCCTGAAGCATGGGGTTATATCTTTGATTCCCACCATGCGGCGGGCAACTTCTCCTATCAATTGTCACAAATCTGTTTCTGCGGTCACTCCCATGTGCCGGTGGCGTTTGATAAAGTGCCTTTTGCTTCCGGCGGCAAGGTGGTCGATACCATTGAAGCGTGGGAGCACAACCTCGATAATCCGGCAGCGGATGAAAATTTTTCCATTGCCGATTCACTGACCATCCAGCTGGAAACCGGTCATAAATATCTTTTCAACATCGGCAGTATCGGTCAGCCGCGCAACAATGATACGCGTGCCTCTTTCGCCGTTTATGACTCCGATGCCAAAACCGTCACCCGTTACCGCGTGCCGTATGATATCGCCGCGGCGCAGAAAAAAGTGAATGATGCCGGATTGCCGGAGCGTTTGGCGCTGCGTCTGGAATGGGGACGCTGAGGAATGCCGTTGCGCTTGCTGGTGATAAAGCCGAGCAGTTTCGGTGACATAGTCCATATCTTTCCGGCATTGGCTTTGATGCGGGAAAAGTTTCCGGATGCGGAATTGGATTTCGTGGTCAATCCGGAGTTTGCTCCGGTGTTGGATTTTTCACCGTTTCCGGTCTCCCGTAAAATCATCTTTGAACGCCGTAAATTAAGTTCGTGGCGATTCCTGCCGGAATTTCTGGCATTGCTCCGTCAACTGCGGAAAGAAGAGTACGATTTTGTCATAGATTTTCAGGGTCTTGCCCGCAGCGGATTACTGACATGGCTGAGCCGCGGCAGAGAGAAAGTTGGTTTTGCCAACAGCCGGGAACGCTTCGCCCGGATATTTTATAAACGCAAGATTCATGTTTCAGCCTCTCATGCCGTGGAAAGATACGGAGAATTGGTCAAACAGCTTTTTGATATTGATTCAGAGTTGTTCCAGCCGGAGCTGCCGGTGAATACTGACGCCAGAAAAGAACTGCCGGAACTGCCGGAAAAATATATCGTGCTGCTGCCCGGTACCCGTTGGGAAAGCAAACGCTTTCCTGCCGACTTTTTCAGCCGGGTCTGTGACAAGATAGCCGTGAAACATCCGGATTGCGCCTTTGTCGCCTGCGGCAGTGCCGGAGAACGCAACTGTGCTTCAAGGATCGGAGAAAAGGTGATAAACCTCGCCGGAAGAACCTCCTTTGCCCAACTCTTTGAAATACTCCGCGGTGCATCTGCGGTGATCGGCAATGACTCAGGGCCGCTGCATGCGGCGGCGGCATTAAAAATCCCGGTTTTCGGTTTTTACGGCCCGACTGACCCGTATTTGACCGGGCCGTGGGGGAAAAACTGCCACTTTTTCTTCGCTGATTGCGAATGTGCCGGATGCCTGAAACGGATCTGCCCGGATGGCAGTTACCACTGCTGGCAGCTGGATGCCGACCATGTCGCCGGCACGGTCAGTGAAAAGTTAAAAAACTGAAAAAGCAAAAATGGAGCGCAGAAAATGAAAATTTTCCTGAAACAATTGTTGCTGCTGGTACTTTTGGCTCTCTTTTTACCGCTGGATGCCAAAGTCGGGATATCTCTGACATTCAACCGCCGCCGGTACATGGTTTACGAACAGATCTACGCCTGCGTAACCATCCGCAACGACTCCGGCAAACCCCTGCTTTTCGGTGAACGCCCGGAATTGACCGGTTTTATCCTCTTTGATATCCGTGATTCACGCCAGCGGCTCATTCCCCAGCGCAAAAATACGGAGATCCCCACCTATGGTTTGCTTATCGGCCCAGGAGAGATCAAACGCATGATAATCCCGCTGCAGGATTATTACGATTTAAGCAAACCGGATACCTACTGCATCCATGTTTATACCGGTCACAATCAACTGGTCAATGAATATCGCAGCAAGGATCACCTGATAAATGTATCTTCCGGTTCAGTGGTCTGGTCAAAGACCGTCGGATTACCGGAACAGGATGTAAAAAACCCGAAAGACCGGACATTGCGTACCTATTCGATCTGCCGCATGGATGGCGACCGCGAAAAGTATTACTATCTGCGCGTGGAAGATGACGGCAGGATCTTTGCCGTGACAAGGATCGGTACTTATCTGGCATACATGAAATACACCGCCCATGTGGATATGCTCAGCAGGATCCATCTGCTGATGCCGGTCGGCCCCCGGGTCTATCACTATATGGTATTCAACGCATCCGGCTTGAATCTGGAAAACAGTTACTGGAAAACTCACGGCACCGAACCGATGCTTTACCGGGATTCAAAAACCGGCAAAGTCATCCGGATGGGCGGCGAAAAAGCCCGCGCCGGGATCGATTACGCCGACCCGACCGCCGGAAAACAGAAAATTTCCGATCTTCTCAAACTCAATGACGCCCCGCCGGCTCCGCCGAAAGACTCCGGCATCGTCGATCTCGGTGCCGGTCTGATGCCGCAAAAAGCTGCTGATGAAGATTGAAACTCTTGAAATATCCTCCCTCGCCTACGGCGGCAGCGGCATCGGCCGTCTTGCTGACGGGAGGGTGTGCTTCGTAAGAGGAGCTTTACCGAAGGAGAAGGTTTCCGTAAAAATCACGGCGGAAAAGAAACGCTTTTCCACCGGGGAAATCATTGAGATCCTGCACCCCTCACCCAACCGGATAACACCGGATTGTCCGCTTTACGGTCAATGCCCCGGCTGTGCTTATATGCATTGCGATTATCAGACGGAAATATTCTGGAAAGACCGGCAGCTGCGGGATTTTCTCGTGCGGAACAATTCAGCGGATGAATCCGTTATTCTTGATCCGGTTCCTTCGCCCGCAAGATACTTTTACCGCAACAAACTGACATTGCACGGCTGTGGTCAGGAAGCCGGATATTACGCGCTGGATAACAAAACCATTATCCCGGTAAAACGCTGTCTGCTGGCTCAGGAAAAAATCAATGCTTTACTGCCGCAGAAAACGGATGACCGGATTTTACTCAGAGCGACGGCAAAAGATGGAGCAATGCAAATCGGCTCAAGTCTCCCGGTGATTCTGCATGAAACCATTCCCGGTGCCGGAGAATTCATGGTCGACGGCGAAGGATTTTTCCAGGTCAATCTGCCGGTGGCTGCCGAATTATTGGCGTTGGTCATAAAGAGCGTGAGCGACGATGGCGGCAAAGAGCTGCTGGAACTTTACTGCGGGGTCGGGGTATTCTCCATCGCGCTGGCAGAGAAAATCCCGGATCTGTACTGCACCGGGATCGAATTGAATAAAAAAGCCATTGACTTCGCCGTAAAAAATGCCGCTTTGCATGGAACAGCTGACCGTTGCCGCTTTTTCGCTCAGGATGCCGGTAAAGATCTGGCAAAATACCGGAACCGCCGGGATCTGATCTTACTGCTCGACCCGCCCCGTGGAGGCATCGAAAAGAATACTTTGACCAAAATCATGGCGATCAATGCCCATAAGATCATCTATATATCCTGTGCGGCAGATACGCTTGCCAGAGATCTGAAAGAGCTGATTTCCTGCGGATACCGGGTGGAGAGTTCCCGTCTGCTGGATATGTTCCCCTGCACTGCCCACTTTGAAACGCTTACGGTGCTTACCCGCGATTTCAACGCGACAGAGTAAGCGTCAGGTTTCTGCACTTTTTACCGGGATCAGACACATAAAAAAGCAGCTAAAAACGGATAACCTGACAGTTTCATATTTCCGCGATTTGCATTTGCCGATTTTGTGCGGTATAGTAAAAAAAACATATTTCCCGGAGCAGATAAATGAGCCGAATTCTTAAAGATTCAACATTTTTTCAAAAAGGTCAGCTGCCGGTATATCTCTACTATACCGGGTTCAGCGGCGATCTGGGATTTCATTCGCATGAGTTTTCCGAAATCGCCATCATGTTCAACGGGAATGCAGTCTACGAAACCGATTACAGCCGGGAGAATATTTCCCGTGGTGATGTATTAGTCATCCCGCCCGGCGGTCTGCACCGCTACCGGGAAGAGAAAAATGTGGAGTTGATGAATATCATCTTTCACTTTGAGCAGTTGAATATCCCGGCACACGACATTTGCCGCAATCCGGGATATGTCCCCCTTTTCGGGATTGACCCCGCATTTTGCCACCGGCAAAAATTTTATCCGAAATTCAAGCTGCCGCAACCGGTTCTCAATACTGTGAAAACGATTTTACTCTCTGCCTATGAGCTGCAGAAAACTCAAACGCAGGGTGCGTTACTGGCTCTGTATGGAGCATTTTTGCAGGTCATCCCCCTGCTGTTGGCGCACTATTCACCGGCGATCCAATCCCACCCGTTACCGTTGCCGGAAAAGTTTCAGGATACGGTAAATTATATGTTAAAAAATTACCGGCACGAACTTAATATCGCCCAACTGGCAAAAAGAGCCAGCATGTCTCAATCCACCTTTATCCGGACATTCAAAAAATCGCTGGGCAAAACGCCGCTGCAATATCTCCTGACACTGCGTCTTGAGGCCGCGCGGGAATTTCTCCGCAACGGCTGTGCCGTTTCCGAAGCAGCTGAAAAAGCCGGATTCAAAGACAGCAGTTACTTTTCCAGACTCTTCCGCAAGCACTTGAATGAACAGCCCCGCCGCTGGAAACAGCGTTAAAAAATCACTTTGCCGATTTTGTCCTGATTTTTGCATTTTTTGTTATTTTCCTTCATATATTTTCGATGTATATTTAAAAGCATCATAACCAATGGAGGATTTCCAATGAAACAAACACGCAACAATGCTGACTTGGCATGGCATTTTTTCAATAACCCGGAGCATATGGGGGAGTACGGAAAAATACGGATAGGTACGGAGCAAAAAGTATCGCCTGGCTTTTTCACGCTGATTGAATTGCTGGTAAGCACTGTTATCTCATCATGGCATTTTTTTGCACAAAAAAGTGCGGTTGCAACTCAACAAAGAATTCCGCTTTTCTTGAAAAAGGGAGTGGGGTTTGGGGAGAGGGGAAAAAC
>JAFVZG010000045.1 GCA_017508285.1 Lentisphaeria bacterium
GCACTCAGAGAGGATATTGCCGCACGCACACTGGCAAAACCGGTGCGGATACCTTTCAAAAAAGCCAAATCCAAAGTGGCGTCGATCAATTATTCCGATTTGATCATTCCGACCTTGCGCCCGGTCGGCAGCGGCAGCATGACTAATTCCGTAAGAAGCTATCTTCTGCGCGAACAGCAAGTGATCCTTTTTTACGCCAAAGCCGGTGAAAAACTGGATATCCGCATCCATCACATGGGTGACAAGCGCCGTCCGACCGGATTGCAATATGCCGTCATGGATCAACAGAAAAATATTTTGCGCAATGAATCACTGACCTTCGGTACCAGAACCCATTTCCAGGTGGATGCGCCCCATACCGGAACCTATGCAATGGTATTGAGTGCCGGTTTGGGCGGTCTGGCATGGTACAGTGTGGAAATAAAAACTCCCTATGCGGCGATCTATCAGGCTCCGCGTTCCCGCCTCTACTTCTTCGGTCCGCAAAAGATTTTTGCTGCCGGTAAAACTTTGGGAAATCCGCAAATGCAATTTGCCACCAGTGCCGCAGAATCATGGAAAATCTCGGTTGACGGAGCTGCCGCGAAAATACTGCGCCGCAAATCCAATGCCAAATTCCCCCTGCCCGATAAAGCGGCGGTAGCCGTTGATTTCAGCAAAGCCGGTGTAGATTACAGTCAGAATATCTTTATCACTTTCCCCGGCAGCCGTACTCCGCTGGTCTTCTTCGGCCCGGAACGCACTATGGAAGTGGTGAAATAAAAGTAGAAACCGGAAAAGTTGCAAAATATTACCGGTGAAAAAAATTTCCGGGACTGCACGCAAAAGCGGCAGTCCCGTTTTTCTTGCTGTGGCTCTCGCCGCCATTCGCCCCCGGAGAAGCGGGATTTTGTAACGGTTTATGCGTATTTGCCCTGCTCGACCGGCCCGGTGCGATTCTGCGCCTTGATTTTTGCTGCCGGATGTGCTATATTTCAGGAAGTTTCATAAAGGGCATAAGATGGACTTCAAAAAGTTACCAATGCTGATAACACTGTCTGGCAGCAAAAAAATCATATTCGCCGGTATTATTGCTGTCAGTATCCTGCTGGCAGCCGGAGGCATCACCATATTCTGTTGTGCGGCAAAATCAGCACAGATCATCGGGAAAAACTCCTGGGATGCTCCGGTTTTTTACGAAAGTCAACTGTTATTTATTGGAAGAGTTTTTCTGGCGGCTGCCCTGATCGGCAATACCGGTCTGCTGTTGTATCGCAAGAATGGAGATATTGTAAAAACCCTGACGATTTGTGCAATTGCAACCGGAGTGTTTTTACAGTTGGATAGTTACATCCGGCGGGATTTCTGGAATGACACGATGGCACTGGCAGCATGGTTGAAATATTCCACATGGGAATTGTTTCTTCCGGGATATTCAAACTTTGCTATGCAAGCTGCTCCGCCGGGTTTTATTTTTCTCAGTAAGCTTATCGGGGATGTGATCGGTTACAACAAGTGGATATTGACTTTGCCGGCATTGCTCTTTGCGCTTGGTTCGATCTGGCAGTTTGACAAACTTTCTGCAAAAATACTCTCCCCGACCGGACACCTTGCGGCGATATGGCTATTCTGTCTCAATCCCGGAGTGTGGCTGTATGCCGGAGAATTCAAACAGTACAGTGCCGATATATTTTTTACGGTTTTGATCATTTCCCGATCGATAGATTTTTGCAATGACGGCAAAAAATATTGGAAACAGTTATCTTTTACCGGGGTCGCGGCGGTTCTTTTTTCTCATGCGATGTTTTTTATCATGCCTGCGGCCGGAGCGGCACTTTTGTATCATCACCTTTTCCGTCAGCGGAATAATTGGTGTTTTGCAGCAGGCGCGATCTGGTTCACCGCCGTTACGGCGGCGGCGATCTACGCAAAAGCAGTTATGCCGAGTGGAATGTATATACACGAACACCACATCGCCGGATTTGCCCCGGCACCGGATTCGTGGAATAATATAAAGTGGTATCTTCTCAATTTCACAGCAGCCTTTTCTGCGCCGTGGAATATGTCGCGGGGAATAATTCTATCGCTTTTCCCGATTGCCGGAATGATTTACGGGATAAGAAAAAATCTCATCTCCAAAATCCCCCTGCCAGCGGTTACCGGTATTGTCACACTGATCATGCTGTATATTGCCGCGGCACTTCACCAATACTCTTTTGCGCCGGGATTACCGTTTGCCAAATGCCGTCTTATTTTGTTTACTATTCCGGTTGCAACACTGATTTTCGGCTTCAGTATAAAAGGAAAAATATCACTGCTCTGGATAATTCCGGTTTTTTTCTCAGCGATATTCAACTGCTGTACGGCATTTATGCCTATTGGAAACTTCTCGCCGCCGGTACAGGAGTTGATATCCCGTACCCGTGCCGGGGATAAAATACTCATTTCCACTGATGCCGCCCGCTGGGCTCTGATGTTATATGCGCCCAAAAACTATTTCACCGGATTTGAAAAATTTGATATAAATTCTCCGTCAGACATCCGGTGTGAAGCTGACCGGATCCATTTCTTCTTTGTCGATTGCCCATCAGAACAATGGTCTGCGCCTGATGGTTATGTGATCGAAAAGCGAAGTAATTTCACTCTTTCATCGGTCATAACTGTAAAAAAATCTACTTTTGATACTCCTGCGGATAAGTAAGCGCACATTGACCGGCATTGAGTTATCTTATTCCACTCAGCGAAATACCAATGTTTGATACCGGTAACTTGATAAAACGCAGTTGTGTCTTTACCTGATAATAACACTTGGAACTCAAGCAAAAAAATGGGCTGCGGTTCACTTTTTTGAGATTGCCGCAGCCTTGGAGATTTGCAACAGATATCTTTATTTCTTTTGCAGCGGAATAATGATATTCGGAGCAGGTGTCGGCAAAAGATCCACTTCCGCCCGATCACTGTCAAAGTCGATCTTAGTCACCCATCCCGGCCCTTCGACCCGCAAACGGCGAACATAATAAAGATCGTTTTTCTTGGTCAAAGCTCCGGCTTCCAACTCCCGGAAGCGTTGAGTTTCGCCATAACGGAAAAACTCTGCTTTCAATGGGAATGCGTGTTCACTGGATATCCAGACCTTGATCTTTTCCCGGTTATCCGGATCGTCAAAGAGGAAAACCCGGCAATGGATCATACTGCGCAGCAGAGAACTTTCCAACTCCTTCTCAGCTTTGCAGAAAAGAAAACTCATCATCAGATCAGATGCCCTGACTCCGACATAACCCAATTTGTCTTCTTTCGATGATCCCGGCATCGCTTTTACAGTGGTCAATCCGGAACCTTTTGCCTGACTGAGCAAATAACCCTCGCTCCGGTCAAGAACCAATTGTCCGATCGTCCGGTCAGGATGGATTATCGCGCCGAAATATACCGGCATGGCGATATTCTCTTTGCCCCGGCGGCGATGCTGCAGCGTACCATACAACCGGGCATAGGTCGCCCGGTCATCCTGACGGGTGGTTCCACGCGCTCTGGCAATAAACTCCGCCATCGGCAGCTGCTCTTCTGCGATCAACAGCAGCGGCAGCAAACCGGCGACCAACAACCATGACAATTTTTTCATCACTGCACCTTACTTGAATGCGATTTTTTCCGCTTCAGTAAAACTGCCGACAAAGTGGATAGTCAATGCCTTGCGTATCTCATCAGGCAATTCTTCCACATCTTTGGCATTTTCCTGCGGCACCAATACCTCTTTTATACCCGCCCGGATCGCTCCGACCAGCTTTTCCCTGACGCCTCCGATCGCCGTCACTTTACCCCGCAAATTGATCTCGCCGGTCATCGCCAACCGCGGGATCAACGGCTTATTACGCAAAAGCGACATCAACGCAAGCGAAATGGTAAT
This sequence comes from Lentisphaeria bacterium, assembly GCA_017508285.1. Classification (GTDB taxonomy): domain Bacteria; phylum Verrucomicrobiota; class Lentisphaeria; order Victivallales; family Victivallaceae; genus UBA1784. The sequence continues at coordinate 3,884 of JAFVZG010000045.1, forward strand.
ACCGGCAGATGGACCATCTTTGGGTGTGGCTCCATCCGGCACATGAATATGAAAATCGTGCGTATTGAAAAATTCCGGATCGATGCCAGCCGGAGAATTCGCCCGGATAAAGGTAAATGCCGTTTCGGCAGATTCCTGCATGACTTTTCCCAGTGACCCGGTCAATTTCAAGTTGCCTTTTCCACCTGGCAAAGCCACCGTTTCCACCGGCAGGATCACGCCGCCGACACTCGTCCACGCCATGCCGGTGGCACAACCGGCCGCCGGAGCCGGTGCCAGATCCTTAAGATACTTGCGGGCTCCGAGCAGGGAGTTGATCATTCGGGAATCCAGAGAAAACACTTCGCTCTCATCCCATTGACCGGAAGTGAATTTACCCGCCACCCGGCGGCACACTCTGGCGATGACCCGCTCCAATTCCCGGACACCGGCCTCCATAGTGTAGCCTTCAATGATTTCGTTTATCGCACTTACCCGGAATTTGACCTTGGCATTGGCGATACCGTTTTCCTTCAGCTGCCGGGGAATGAGATACTGTTTGGCGATCTCCTTTTTCTCCAACGCCGTATAGCCGGAAAGTTTGATCACTTCCATCCGGTCACGCAACGGCCCGGGGATATCCTCAAGCACATTGGCTGTGGCGATAAAAAATACTTTGGAAAGATCCAGCGGCAACTCCACAAAGTTGTCATTAAATGTATTATTCTGTTCCGGATCAAGCACTTCCAGAAGTGCAGACGCCGGATCTCCGCGAAAGTCGTGAGCCAGTTTGTCGATCTCATCAAGCATAAACACCGGATTTGATGTACCGGAACGCTTCAAATTCTGCACGATCCTTCCCGGCATTGCCCCGACATAAGTGCGGCGATGTCCGCGGATTTCCGCTTCATCCCGGACTCCACCGAATGATACCCGGATAAATTCCCGGTTCATCGACCGGGCGATCGATCTGCCGATAGAAGTCTTACCGACTCCCGGAGGACCGACCAGACACAAAATCGGCGCGCGGCAATCTGCATCATCCTTGCGCCGCTGCATCACGGAAATAAACTCCAGAATACGCTCTTTCACATCTTTCAAACCGTAATGGTCGGCATTGAGGATCTCCTCCGCTACCGCACAATCCAGCCGGTCTTCGCTGAAAACCTGCCACGGAATGGAAAGCATCGTATTGATGTAGTTATAACTGATATGGTACTCCGGAGCATTCTGGGGAAGCAATTCCAGACGCTCCAACTCTTTTTTTACCGTTTCCAGCACCACTTCCGGCAGATCGCACTGCTCCATTTTGGCAGTCAGCTCCACCACATCGGAATTATTGCTGAATTCTCCGAGTTCCTGCTTGATCGCCTTGAGCTGTTCACGCAGGTAAAACTCCCTCTGGGATGCCCCCATGGACTCCTGAACTTCGCTCTGTATCTGCATGCCGAGACGGCTGCTCTCCAATTCCCGGTTGAGCAGGATCGTCAGCAATTCGAAACGGTGTTCAACGGCTGGTGCAGTCAAAAGCAGAAGTTTCTCTGCGTAACTGAAATTCATCGCATCAGCAATGGCATCGGCACATCTTTCCGGAGTGCTTGAAGCGGTGATCGCCATCTGCAATTCATCCGGGATCCCCGGCTGCATGGTCATCAACTCCTGAAACATCCGCACCGCGCCCTTCTGCTGACCGGCAATGATATCACTATTCAAACCTTTAGGTTCTGCCATGACCCGGTAGCGGATCATCGGCGCGCCGTCATTCGCCCGGAATATACTGGCTCCGACTATACGCTTCAACCCCCTTACCACGATACGGCGGGAACCATCCGGAAAACGGATCTCTTTTACCACTCTTGCCAGAGTGCCGATCGCAGAACGGGAGGTGTTTTCGTCCTTGAATTGCGGAAAAACTCCTTTGACCTGCAGCCGTTCCATCTCACGGGGAAAAGGGATCTCATTGAATATCGCCACGGTACGGTCACTTTTCATGGCACTATCCAGAGAAATCAGATTTCTCTCATCGTCGACCGTCACCGAGGTCAGGGCAAAAGGAAAAATCACCGGATCATGCATTCTGAGCAAATGCGCCGGTTCCCCCATGCCGCCGTCAATGGAGATATTAAAATTATTATTACTGTTATTTGCAGTATTCAACATGTCGACCTTTCCGGCAAATCATGCCATGCCTTCCGGCAGGGGTGACAACGGAGCATCCTTCATAAATTCCAGCATCGTATCCAATGCCACTGCTCCGCCGCTGGCGGTCGCTGAACGCAAGTTGAAATTGCTGAAAGCTCCACCTGTAGCAAGGCATTTTTCCAGCGGCCACTGCTCATGCAGACCATAGAGAACTCCGGCACAGAAAGCATCCCCGGCACCGTTGCTCCCGACAATATCTTTTCTGTCAATATCGAAACTCGGCACATAAAGATAACTGCCGTCTGCCAATCCGGCGCAGGCTCCTTCCGGGAAATGGATCACCACCGTCTTTTTCACCCCTTTGGCAAAAAGGAACTTCACCGCTTCCGGCAGTTTCTGCCACAGAAGTTTGCCATCCGCATCCCGCAATGGCTCTCCGGAACAGCAGGCGGTTTCCACCTCGTTGACGATCAGGTGGTCGATATACGGCAGGGCGGGAAGCACTTTTGCCCGGAATTTTTCCGGTGCTTCAGAGACAAAATCAACCACCGTTTCGTAACCTTTTCCCTGCATCTCTTTCAAAAGCCGCACCGCCTGAGTACCATACTCCGGGGCAGCGGAATCAAGGGTATCAAGCAGCAGCAGATAAGCCAGATAAAAGTACTTTGCCGGCACATCGATATTGCAAAGATCCTCGTAGCACAATTCCGCATTAGCACCACGGCAATGGAAAAATGTCCTTTTCCCCTCACCGGACATCACATCGGTATAACTCGTGCGCCCGTTGGTGCGGAGCATATAACGGCTGTCAATACCGCGCCGGGTGATCTCTTCAAGCAGATAATCACCCTCGGTATCCGTTCCCAGACGGCCGGCAGCATACAGAGGAAGTGACGGATCGGCTGCATTGAGATCAAAAAGCACATTGGCAGGCCCGCCGCCGGGGGCGGCTTCCTCTTTCAATACATTGCACAAATTGCCCTCACCGGGCCAACGGTCTATGGTTTTTACCCGATCCTGGATCCAGTTTCCGGCACCTACGATACCTTTTCTCATTACAAAATTCCTCGTCTTAAGTGGATTAATTCAACATGATCTGACCACCGGTAACGGCGATAGCCTGACCGGTTTCATACTGCTGCTCTACAGCATACACGATCGCTTTGGCGACATCAGCGGGGAAACAGCCGCGATTCATCGGCACCAGACTTTCATAGTGGCGGCGCACATCGGCGACCGTCTTTGCGCCGGGGACCTTACCGGCAGCAAGGTACTGAACAAAAAGACCGCGTTCCGGATCGCTCCACAACGGACCATCCAGGAAGTTGCCGGGGCAAACCGCATTGACCTTGATCTGATCGGCAACCAATTCCAGCGCGAAACTCTGAACCAGACCGAGACCGCCGAATTTACTGCCGGCGTATGCACCGTTATTTTTGCTTCCGGCAAGACCGCTCTTGGAGTTGACCTGCACGATATCGCTCCACAATCCGGTGGCTTTGTTCTGCTCACTCATCACCTGAGCAAAATATTTGGTGCAGAGGAAAAAGCCGTTGTAATTGACATTGGTGACAAATTCCCAATCTTTCATGGCAAAACTCTTGACACTTCCGGCACGGGCAACTCCGGCATTGGAAACCAGCAGATCGATACCGCCGTACTCTTTCACGATATTCTGCACCAGTTTTGCCACTGACTCTTCATCAGAGACATTGACCGCAAAACCGCGTGCTCCGGCACCGAGAGTTGCGGCGGCATTGATCGCACCTGCCTCATTCATATCCGCGACCACGATATCCGCCCCCTGAGCAGCCAGACTTTCGGCAATGCCGTAACCGAATCCCTGAGCACCGCCGGTCACAGCGACCACCATACCGGTCAAACCGGCTGCACCGCCGGAAGCGACCTTGGCACGGTAAGATTCGACTTCCCAGTTTTCGATAAACTCACGCTGGGCATCAGTAAGATAGTGAACTCCGCCGAATGCCGCTGCGATCTTTTCGATCAGCGCACCATTGAGAGCCAAAGCCTGAACCGTTGCGGCTCCGGCACGGTTTTTCCCGGCACAGAATACCGCCTTGCCCGGCACTTCAACCATGCGCGGAGCATAGGAACGCTCTGCCGTAAATGCATCGATCACCGCCTTCTCAGGATCATCAGAAATCACTCCGAACGCCTTGGCGTAAACCAGATGATCCGGAGTCAGCGGTCCACGGGGAATGGCAAACGCTCCGCAGGAAGTTACCGTTACCGGCTTGCCGCTGTCACTGCCGCGCATAGATCCGCGCAATTTGGGAGCATATTTCATCACTGTATCAATATCAGCTTCACCGGGGACGACCTCGGCGGTATCCACCGATTTGCTCCGGCAGTAATCTGCCAGAATTCCCATCATTCCATCATAAAGAGCAGCGATCTCTTCTGCGCTGTCGGCACCGACAAATACCCCGTGATTCTGCAAAAAGATGATCTGCGGAGCCTTGCCGAAACTCTTTTTGTACTCTTCGCAGCGGTCAAAAACCACTTTGGCAAGGATAAAGCCGGGGTCGCAATAATCTACCCAGAGGGCTTCCGGGAAAAGTTCGGCACAGATCGCTTTGCCGTCATTGCCGCAGGTCATTCCGTTGACCAGAGCCGGATGGGTATGCACCACAAAAGTGAAAGGCAGTATTTCGTGCATCGGAGCTTCCACCGAAGGACGGCGGCCGTCACCGACGATAGCGTATGCCATCAGACTTTTTACTTTGGCTTCTCTTTCATCTTTATCGGCAAATTCCGGCAGAGCAAAACAACTGCGGACGATCTCACGATCCATCTTGACAAAATCACCCTCTTTTATCGCCGCCAGAGATACTCCGCTGGGTTTGACATAGAGGAACTTTTCATCTTTGAAAGAGGTATTTCCACTGCCGGCAAGCACATACGCCGGATCGGAACCGTAACGGTTGGACAACTTGGTAATGATTTCCAGTGACATAACAGATCTCCCTTTATTGATTGTTCTGTAATTTTGTTGTTAAATAAAATATGTTATCAGATAAAATACCCTGCTCATTGCGTTTTTTCAACCTTTTCCACGGCATCTTTGCGCTCTTCAAGGCAGATTTGCAATATCGTAATTACTGTCAGAAGCAAAAATACCTGCAGAATGACCACCGCCGCTGTCTTAAAATCCCCCCAGTAAACCGGCAATGCCCCCAGTGCAATGATAAGCGAAGTAAGATGCACCAGAAGCACCGCATTTTTACGGCTCAATCCCATCCGGACAAAACGGTGGGAAATATGGTTGTGATCCCCGATCCAGAATGGTTTTTTATTCAGTGTCCGGATCATCACCACCATCGCCGTATCAAATAACGGCAGAGCCAGAATAAGCAGCGGGATCAAAACCGGAAAACGCGACAGCGAAACACTCTTGTCAAAACAGGTGATCCCGGCAGAAACCACCGCTGCCAGATAACCGATAAAGTGGCTTCCGGAATCCCCCATGAATATGGATGCCGGATTGGCATTGTAAAACCAGAATCCGCAGCAGACCCCGAAATTCAACGCCGCAAACGATGCGTAAAAATATTCATTATTCAAAGCGGCTATCACCGTAAATCCGCCCATCGCGATCGCAATAGTTCCGGCGGCAAGCCCATCCATGTTGTCAAAAAAGTTTATTGAATTCATCAACAGCATGAACCAGAAAAGTGACACACAGTAAGAGAATATCTGATTATCCACAAAGAAATTTATTCTTATTCCTCCACCGGTGACAGCCAGCAGGGCAATGACGAATTGTCCGAGAAATTTCCACTTCGCTTTCAACGCCCATTTGTCATCGATCAAACCGAGGATCACCGCCAGCAAAGCCCCGGCAACGATAAAAAATAATTGCGTGCTGACCACACTTTTGAATCCGGATAGATGCCGGGGCAGTGTCTCGGAAAAATACTCCGGAACTCCGCCGAAAGCCACCAGCAGCACCCCCGCGATCAGGCAGAGTATCCATGCGGTGAACATCGATGCTCCGCCCAGCAGAGCAGTTGCTCTGGCATGCCCCTTGTGATTATCTGCCGGACGATCAAGAAATCCGCTCTTGTGTGCCAGAAAACGGAAAAACGGAGTCAGCGCAGCAGAAGAAACCAGCCCCCCGGCGAAAACTGCTCCGTAAACTATCAGCCATTTATCAAACATAAGATCACATTCCCTGTTAAACTGTCTTTCTGCGCACCGCTTCAAAAAGCAGCACCGTTGCCGCCTGTGCGGCATTGATGGATTCATAATTTCCCGGCATAGGAATGATCACCCGCCGGGCATCCGGATACGCCCCCATTACTCCGTTGGGTTCTCCGCCGATAACGATTATCGACCGGTCGAAAAGATCTCCACAGGTAAAGCAGTTTTCCCCCTGATGCGGATCGGCGATAAACACATTTTTCATGCCTTTTGCCAAACCGCATTCAGCCAGTGACCCCAGAGTGTCAAACCGGCGGAGATTCAAGCCGAACTGCACTCCCATTCCTGAGCGCACTGCCTTGTCTCCCCACGGGTCAATGGAACCTTTTGTGTACCACAACTCTTTCTGACCGGATGCCCGTAAACTGCGGGCGATCGTACCGAAATTTCCCGGATCACCGAGCTGGTCAAGGGCAAGCACAAAATCTCCTTCGACCTCACCAGTTTTTTCCGCAGGCACCTGCGCGACAGCGATAACGCCTTGAGAATTCACTGTCCCGGAAATTTCTTCAAACACCCCATCCGGCACCAGCCGCAAACGGGGATCGTCTGCCGGAAATTCTCCGGCGGCCTTGGAAGAAACCGCAATAAACTGTACTCTTTCCGGATAAAAATGCAGCAATTCCCGGACTGCCCGCAAGCCTTCACAGCGGCAGCAGCCGGATTTTTTTCTGCCTCCACGGGTGGCAAGAACCCGCAGTAATGCCAGCTCCCGCCGGGATAAATCCATCATCTGCAGTCAAACCTTACTGCAAAGTTTTCAACAATGCCGCAGCATTGCTCTTCCAGGGATTTACTCCGGAAGAAACTGCCGGAGTTACCGCCACCTTCTGCAAAATCTCTTTTGCCCGGGCTTTTTCCCCGAGGGCAATCAAAATGCGTCCGGCCTGAAATCCGGCTTCATCACGGAATGTTGCCGCAACGCTGTTGTCATTCACGATCTGTAAAAAAGCATCTGCCGCGGCTTTTCTGTTCCCGGCTGCCTCTTCGCATCCGGCGGCACTCAACTTCGCCAGGGTACGGCTTTCCAACGGAGCTGAAGCATCATCGGCTGCCAACGAAAACTGCTCTTTTGCCGCCGCGAAATCTTTTTTGCCGAGCAGATCAGCTGCCAGACGCATCCGTGCCGCCGCCGCGCCGGGGATGCCATCGCTTTTTGCCAGCAATTCCGGCAATTCACCGACTCCGGCTTCCGCCAGACGGCGGGTGGCATTTTCGATCTGCTGGCTGCGCCGTTGAATGAGAGCAAATGAGACCATTCCTACGATCAAAACCAGTACGATCACAACCAAAACTTTTTTCCAGTTCTTCTCAAACCAGATCTCAGCCTGCTTGTCAGCAGGGATGATACCTTTTTTTTCATCAGCCATAACAAAATCTCCTTGATATTTCCTGAAATTCAAATCAATGGTGAGAGAAAATCCGTTCCGGAGCGTGGAAAAGTGCCACACCCAACTCGTTGGCGCGCTTGATCACATCGGCATCCCGCAGACTGCCGGCAGGAGCGATGATCGCTTTGATACCGGCTTTGGCGGCAGTTTCCACACCATCTTCAAAGGGGAAAAATCCGTCGCTGGACATGACGGAATTTTCCAATTTGCCTTCCCCCTCATATTTCTGCTCAAATTTGGCGATCGCCTGCTCAATGGCTCCGACGCGATCCTGCTCACCGGTTCCCACAGAAAGAGTCTGACCGTTGGAGCAGATCACCACACCATTGGAGCGGACACTCAGATTCACATACCATGAGAAAAGCAAATCACGCTTCATCTCATCACTGCAGGGCACATTGGAAATCTGCTCACCGCAACGGCTGTTCTCCCCGCGTGCCGGTTTCAGATCAGCGATACTTTTAAGAGAGGTCAGCAAAGGAGCCGCCACGATCAGTGACCCATCGGTCAGAACCTTCACCGTATCCACGGCAGAGGCGGCATCGGAACAGTATTTGGGCAGCAGATCCGGATCGCCGCAGCGGATGATCCGGACATGTTTGTTGAGTTTGAAAGTCTCTGAATCATGGAATACTTCGATCGCTTCAGCCGTATAAGCCGGAGCCACCACGCATTCGACAAAGGTACTCATGATCGCCCGGGCAGTTTCAGCATCGACTTCCACATTGAAAGCGATCACGCTGCCGAATGCGGCTCTGGCATCGGCATCACGCGCTTTGAGATAGACATCGCAGAGAGTCTCCCCGGGGCAAGCCACCGCCGCACCGGAAGGATTCACATGCTTCATCACCGCACAAGCCGGAGTGCCGGAGAAAAATTTCACGATATTCAATGCACCGGAAATATCTTCCAGATTGGTCTGGGAAAGACCGTTTTTACCGTTTTTGATGATCTCCATGCCGCCGATGACCCCGGCTTCACCCGCCGGGCGGTAATATGCCGCCGGCTGATGCGGATTGGTGCCGTAACGCAAGTCATCGACTTTCTCATAGCGTTTACCGGCCACTTCGATCACTTCGGGGAAACTGCCGACATTTTTTTCCAGATAACTGGAACGGGATAATTCTGCCATTTTCTTTTTTGTCCTCTGTTTTTTTTGAATTTAATGTAATTATTGAAAAAAATCATTTCATACAATATAACACCATTTGAACTTATGAGCAAATGGAACTATCTTATAAAAGACGGATTTTCCCGGTTTATTTGCAAAAATCTGTCAAAAATGGAGTTATTATGTCTGAAAACAACGGTTTTTTCATCACTTTTGAAGGCCCGGAAGGTGCCGGTAAAAGTTCGCAGGTCGCCGCTCTTGCCGAATATCTGACAAGTCGGGGCAGAGAGTGCATCCTCACCAGAGAGCCCGGTGGAACCGGTCTGGCAGAACTTATCCGGCAGGTGGTCAAATCCCACAACTCCGGAGAAACAGTCCACGATGAGACCGAATTATTGCTGATGGAGGCCGCCAGAGCCCAGCATGTCCGGGAAAAAATACTCCCTGCCCTGAACCAGAACAAAGTTGTCATCTGTGACCGCTTCAGCGATTCCACCAGAGCATATCAGGGAGGAGCAAGAAAATTGCCGATGGCGGTCATTGACTACCTCAATGACTTCGCTTCCGCCGGAAGAAAACCGGATCTGACGATTTTGCTCGACCTCTCTCCTGAAGCGGGCTTTGCCCGGATATCTTCCCGGGAGCCGGAGGGATTCGACCGTTTTGAAAATGAAAAACTGGATTTCCACCGGCAGGTGCGTCAGGCTTTCCTCGATACAGCGGAGGCTGAACCGGAAAGATTCTGCGTCATCGATGCCACTTTGAGCAAAGAGGAAATATCCGAAAAGATCCGTCAGGTGATCGATGCCGCTTTATTCTGAATACTCCAAACGCTTCGGCGATATCATCTCATGTCTGGAAAATGCCAACCGCCACGGCAGATTATCCCACGCCTTTCTGATCCACTCCCCTGACCCGGTCGTCCGGAGAGAATTCGCTGCGATCCTGATGCAGATTTCCGGATGCCGCAATGCCCACAACGGAAAACCTGACGGCAATTGTCAATTCTGCACTCAGATCGCCAACGGCACCTACGCCGATTGTCACAGCGTTTATCCGGTCGGCAAAATGTTTCAAATCAAGGTCGGCGACCGCAACAATCCGGAACCCAACACCCTGCGCAATCTGCTCGACCACATCGGTTACACCTCGGGAAGCCACCGGAAATTCGGCGTGATCCATGATGCCGACCGGATGAATCAGGAGGCCCAGAATGCACTGTTGAAAACTCTGGAAGAGCCTCCGGCTGAAACTACTATGATCCTGACCACCGCCAATCCGTCAGCCCTGCTGCCGACCACCCGCTCGCGGTGTCAGCTGCTGCCTCTGCCGGATAACCGTTTCAACTTCGATTTCGCCGGTATAACTGAAACCAAAGAAGCACTCTTTGAGTTGTGTTTCCAATGCGGCTGTGACCTGATAAAAATCGAAAGCGCCGCCGGGAAATTGATCTCCGTTGCCGCTGATCTGGAAGAGGAGGCAAAGAACCGGATCGAAAGCGAATTCGCTGATATCATCGACGCCGCAAAACGCAGCGAAGATGCCGCCTTTATCAAGCGCGCGGAAACCAGAAAAAATGATGCTGCCAGCGGAGCATATATCCGGGATCGCCGCCAGTTTATTGCCGCAATAACCACCTTTTGTTCTCAAATTTTTCTGCTGGCTAATAATGCAGTTCCCGCCGACATCCCCAACCCGGAACTCTTTGAGCATCTGCCGATACCGGCGGTTATCGATGCCGGACGCGCCAAAAGGATCCTGAAAGAGGCTGAAGAGCTGGAGTACACTTTGAAATTCAATGTCAATGATGAGCTGGCTTTGCGCACCTTTGCCGTAAATGTGGCAATGGATATCATCAGCTGAGACATCCGATGTGCAATATGCCGTAAAATAACCGGCATCCACGGCTTTTTCCCACGGAAAAACTTGACTTTCTTAATCTTCTTGTGTATATTATAGAAAACTGGTAAACAATAAACTAAACACAAGGCATTTCTCATGATCTACGATACAGCCATCATCGGAAGCGGAGCGACCGGAGCGGCGACCGCTTACATGCTTTCGCACTATTCCGGCAAAACCATTTTGCTGGAAAAGGCCCATGAGGTCTGTGCCGGAGTATCCAAAGCCAACTCCGGCATCGTGCACGGCGGATTTCACCATCCGTCAGACTCGCTGAAAACCAGATTGGAACTGCGCGGCAACGAATTGATCGACCGCTTGCAGCATGAACTGCACTTCCCCTATCTCAAATGCGGCATTCTGGTAGTTGCCTACTCGGAACCGGAATTGGAAACTTTGCGCAAACTTTACCGGCAGGGGTTGGATAACGGCGTAAAGGATATGGAATTCTGCGACCGCAAACGGGTTTTTGAATTGGAGAGCAAACTCCATGAATCCGCGGTAGGCGGATTCTTCGTTCCCAATGGCGGAACCATTGAGCCTTACGGTTATGTCTTTTCCCTGGTGGAGTGCGCATTGAAAAACGGGGTTTCCCTGCAATGCGATTTTGAGGTGGTTTCCGGCACTTTCGCCGATGGCGTATGGACTCTGAAAAGTGCCGACGGCGGAGAGATCAAAGCCCGGTATGTGGTCAATGCCGCCGGACTTTTCGCCGATGAAGTTTCCAAAGCTCTCGGCGCGGAAGAATTCAAAATCTTCCCCCGCAAAGGTGAAGAATATCTCCTTGACCGCAACAGTGCCGGCCGGCCGGAAAGAGTCGTTTTCCCGGTACCGGTAAAACACTCCAAAGGCGTACTGGTGATCCCCACCGCCGGAGGAACGACCATGATCGGCCCCACCGCCGAAGCAGTGGATGACAAAGGTGATACCGCAACTACTTCAGACAACTTCCTTAAAATATTGAAACTTACTCAGAATATGGTCAACGGCTTGACCGCCAGAGACCTTATCACCAGTTTTGCCGGTTTGCGCCCGGTGCATGAATCAGAGGATTTTTACATTGCCAAGTCAGAAAAATCCCCCAATCTCATTCAGGCTGCCGGAATCCAATCTCCCGGCTTGACCGCTTCCCCGGCGATCGGAGAATTCATTACCTCTCTGCTCAAAGATGCCGGCTTGGAACTGGTGGAAAATCCCGGCTTCGACGGTACCCTCCCGCCGAGATATGAGGCACGAAAACTTGATGATGCCAAACTTCAGGAGTTCCATGATAATGATCCGGCGTGGACCAATATCATCTGCCGCTGTGAAGAGATATCTGAGGCCGAAATCATCGAAGCAGTCAAACGCGGTCATACCACCGTTGACGGCGTTAAGTTTTATACCCGTGCCGGAATGGGGCGTTGTCAGGGCGGTTTCTGCTCTGCCAAAGTCCTGAATATCATCAGCAGAGAAAGCGGCATACCAATGGAAGAATTGACCAAACGCGGCGGTAAAAGCCGCATCCTCGCCGGAAAACTCGGTGAATTGGAGGTGAAATAATGGTTCGACTTGATTATGATGTGGTCATCGCCGGTGCCGGTGCCGCCGGACTTGCCGCCGGAACTGTCTGCGCTCAGGCGGGATGTTCGACCTTGATCGTTGACCGGGAAGGACGCACCGGGGGAATCCTCAATCAATGTATCCACAACGGCTTCGGTCTGCGTTACTTCAAAGAGGAGTTGACCGGTCCGGAATTTGCTTACCGCATGTCGGAAAAAGCCAGACATGCCGGTGCGGAGTTTGCCCTCAATTCTGCGATCACCGATATCAAGCAGCTTGAAGACGGCACTTTTGATATCCGGGTGCTTTCCGGGAAAGACGGTGTCACCCATCTTCATGCCCGCGCCGTGATGCTGGCAATGGGATGCCGGGAACGCAACCGGGGAGCGATCGCCACCCCGGGTGAACGCCCCGCCGGAGTATTCACCGCCGGAACCGCCCAGAAATTGCTCAACTGCGAGGGAAAACTGCCCGGCAAATCGGCAGTTATCGTCGGTTCGGGTGATATCGGTCTGATCATGGCAAGAAGATTGCGCTGGAGCGGTATCGAGGTAAAAGCGGTCATTGAAATCATGCCCCACTCCGCCGGACTTACCCGCAATGTGGTGCAATGTCTGCACGATTTTGACATTCCCCTTTATCTTTCCACCTCAGTTATCCGCATCGACGGTAAAGAACGGGTGGAAAAAGTGGTCGCCGCCCCGCTCAACAGTGATCGCACGCCGGATACTTCCCGTGCTTTTGAAATCGAATGCGACACCGTACTTTTCTCAGTCGGCTTGATCCCGGAAATGGAACTTGCCCGCAAACTCGGCGTAAAAGAGAATCCTGCCACCGGCGGCGCGGAGGTAAATTCCGCTTATTCCACCAGCGTGCCGGGAGTCTTTTCCGCCGGTAATGTGCTTCATGTTCACGATCTGGTCGACTTTGTCGCTGAAGAAGCAGAGTATGCCGGTAAATGCATCGTGGATTATCTGGTCGGAGCAAAAACCGGCAAAGAATTCTCATCCGCCGCCGGTAAAAATCTCAAATATGCCATTCCAAACCGTTTTGCCGCTGCCAAAGCGACCCGCTTTCTTTTCCGCCCGACCGTGGTCACTGACCGGGCAGTATTGAAAGCGATGGTGGATGGCAAAAGCGTATGGGAGAAAAAACTCGCCTTTGTCCGTCCGGCAGAGATGATCATTGCGGAAGTCGCCGCCGATACGCTCCACGGCGATGTCACTTTTGAATTGGAGGAGTTGTAATATGCGCGAATTGATTTGTATCAGTTGTCCTCAGGGATGCCGGTTGACCGCGGAAATATCCGGTGACAGTTGGCTGATCACCGGTAACCGCTGTCCCCGCGGCGAAGCCTATGCCAAGCAGGAGTTGACCGACCCCCGCCGGGTGGTGACCGCAGTAATGCCGACTGATGATCCGGCACATCCTTTTATCGCAGTACGCACCGATGCGCCCTGCCCAAAAGCGATGATCCCCGGATTGTTGAATAAACTTTACCGGACTGTTGTAAAAACTCCCGTAAAAAACGGCGATTTTGTTATAAAAAATATTGATAATTCCGAAATCAGTGTTATAGTAACTGAAAACATCTGATTTTCAGTCAGGAAACACTAATGAACTTATTGGAATTATCCCAGAATATCCGGAAGATCCGCCTCGAACAGGAGATGACCGTTGAACAGCTTGCCCGCAACAGCGGATTCAGCAAAGGTTTCATCTCGCAGGTGGAAAATTTCCGGCTCACGCCGTCATTGAAAGCCCTCACCCGCATTGCCGATGCGCTTGGGGTTTCCATGAGTATGCTTTTTGCCGAAGATGGCGACACTACCAGTCAATATACCTTCGGTAATCTCAGCGACGGCAGAGAACTTGACCGTGATAACGGCGGTGAACACGGCATCCGCTACTTCTCTCTGGCACACCGGCACATCGGGAGAAAAATGGATCCATTCATCATCGAATATACCCCTGCTTCACCGCGGGAATTCAAGTTCCACGATACGGAGGAGTTTTTCATTCTTCTTGAGGGGGAATTGAATTACTTCCTCTGTGACAATGATACCCACCGGCTGATGCACCCCAACGATACGATTTACCTGAAAGCCAATGTACCGCACCGGGTGGAACTTGCTCCCGGATGCTCCTATGCCAAAGGACTGCTGATCTACACTGACAGCGAATTGGATATTGACTGATCCGCAACCAATTACGATCAAATCCAACCGGCGATCTGTCAAACACGGATGTTCCGTCCTGACAACCGGCAGATATACGTTCAGCAGTGAAATGCTCTGTCGATCTGTTTTACCGCTTCCGACAGATGTTCGCTGTGTTCACTGGTAACAGAATACCACGGGGCATTGACAAATCCGAGCAATCGTTCCGGTTTTATTACCTTACGGCAAAATTCAACCAATCGCGGATAGTTGTCAAAATCCATCCAATTGCTTCCGGCGGGA
>JAFVZG010000046.1 GCA_017508285.1 Lentisphaeria bacterium
GCAATACCGGTAAGCCAGACCGACGGAGCAAGCAATTCCCCCGGATCGGCGAGGAACCCGAGTACGGTAAATAACCCGACCTGCATCAGCCAGGCAATGCCATTGTGGAATTTAGTGACCGCTTTCTGATAGTTGTATCTTCCGGCATTGAGGGCGATGCCGCAGACATAGCACGCCATAAAACCATTGGCATAAAGCAGCTGGGTTATGCTGTAACAAAGGAGTATCAGGGCGACACTGACGACAAAATAAAGTCCCTCATATTCCAGTTTTATCTGGAAGAGTTTTCTGCCCAGCCAGCCGAAAGCGATACCGGCGAGGATACCGCCGCCGAGTTTATAGATCATCATCGGGAATTCGATAAATACATTGCTTTCGCCGGAATTCATTACAACGCCGATCATCATTACGGTAAGAAATGCGGCAGTCGGGTCGTTGCTGCCGGATTCAAGTTCCAGCAGAGGCTTGAGGTCGCGTTTGAGGCTGACGCCTTTGCCGCGCAGGATGGAAAAGACGGCTGCGGCATCGGTGGAGGAGATCAATGATCCCAACAGAAGACACCAGGAGAGGGAATATTTTCTCTCAAGCAGAAAATATGCTCCGCATCCGGTGATGAATGCCGTTATCAATACTCCGGCAACTGCCAGCAGCAATCCCCGCACCGCCACCGGGCGGATGGAACTTACCGGAGTGTCGCTTCCTCCGGAAAAGAGGATGAAACTCATGGCGATTATACCGAAAAAATTGATTTGACCGGAGTAATTTTCCCCGTTGAATGGCAACAGTGCTTCGGCACAGATCCCGGCGGCAAGAAAGAGCAGCAGAGTCGGCAGATTGAAACGGCTGGATAATTTATTGGAAAATACTCCCGCCAGCAAAAGAATTCCGGCGATGGCGATAATTGAATCAATGGCTTGCATCGTTGCTTTGGCTTCCCCTCATTATAATGTATAAATACTGCGTTGGTTAATATAGTTGTCTGCCGGGGCTTTTTCAAGGATATTTTCACCGTGAAAATAAAATAAACTTACTTTTTCTGAAATATTAAGAATTCTTTTCTTTTTGCGTTTTCAATACGATAAAAGTTAAGATAATGCCTGATATATTGACTTTTAAACTATTTGGTGGTATATTATTTCAAAATCAAAACCATTTGTTTTTTTAATCATTGACATTCCCAAAAAAAGAGGCTGGTATGAATGTAGACAACTTCAAGAGGATGTACCGCATGATCGACTATCAGCGGCGGTTGTGCATGTGCGATGTTTGCGGTCGCTACAACTGGAAGGAGTTTGCCGCCAAAATCTCTTTCAAACAATTGGATTATCTGATGCTTATCCGTCTGGCGATGCCGTGCAATCTTCAGCAGGTGATGACTCTCACCGGGTTATCCTGTTCGGCGGCATCGCTTTTTGTGGATAAGATGACCCGTCAGGGCGTAGTTCTGCGTGAACAGGATCCCCGTGACCGGCGCAATATCCTTATCCGGCCGGGAGAGAAACTTATGGAGCTGCTCAATGAGATCGACCTTGAACTTGAGAAGATCATCGTCAATGAATTGAAAAGCTGCACTCAGGAGCAGATAGCTGCTCTGGAAGAGAGTTGCGATTTGGTTTGCCGTAAGTTGGAAGCGATCAACGGTACTCCGGTACTGCAATGAGAAACTTCCGTTTATTTGTGCCTTTTTTGTATTCAACCAAAAACAAGGAGAGATTGTGAAAAGGCGTTCATTATTGTTTGCACTGCTGATTGCGGCGGTGTGTGGGGGCGTTGCCGCGACGGCGGGTCAACCGGAGGGTATCCGGGAGGTCAAAGTCGTGCAGGTGAACGGTAATCCGCGGATGGTCAGCCGGCTTTTCCCGCTGAAACATCAGACAGCTCAGGATCTTTTCCCCTTTGTGGAATCTGCGATCCTGCGTTATAATGCCAACTCCAGATTGAAGAGTGTCAACTGCACCGGCGGCCGTGGTATCGCTTTTCTGGTCACTACCGGCGAAGAATTCATGCCGTATGTTGCCGACCTGCTCAATAAACTGGATATCCCCGGCAAAAATCCGGCAAAACCGGCGAAGATCGAGGGTTCCGGCATGGTGCGTATCGCTTACAATCCGCAATACCGGGCGGCGGCTCAATTTAAAGAGATCATTGATGTGATCATCGCATCCAGCGAAGGTAATTCCGGAATCGATCTGGCGACCAACACCATCTTCTGGCGCGATACTGCACCGGCGGCGATGGATACGCTTGACTGGGTCAAAAAAGTGGACCGTCCGCTTCCGCAGGCGCGCATCCGCTTCAACTACTATGAAGTGCGTGAAAGCACCCTGCGTGATGTCGGTTTCGACTATCTGGCATGGAAAAACGGTCCCGGCGTCAACCTTTTCAATGTCGGTTACAATGCCGGTCGTCTGGTAATGAGTGAAGCGATGCTTTCAGCTCTTTCCAGTGTTTCCAGCTGGGGATACGGCGGTCTTTTCTTTGCGCCATCCTTTGACATGAGTTTCATCCGCTGCCTGCAGCAATCCGGTGAAGCTTCAGTTGCCGCTGACGGTGTTTTGACTGTGGTCAATACTCCGATCAAGAGCATCGCTGAATTCCGTGAATTGATCAGAGCTCAGCAGGCCGATCCGGCAAATGCCCGTTATCAGTACAAACTGACCATGATGCCGGAGTATCAGAATATCGCCAAGAACAGTCTCGGCCGTTCCTTTATCGGTGCCAGTTTCGATACCGATGAGACCGGTGAACTCTACAAAAATCCGCCGGTGCTTGAGCTGACTGTCACCAACCCGATCATCTGCGTGCCGGGCGACCGTGCCAAAGCCGATGCTTCCGGATTCATGCCTTTCCCCGAAGCCAATACCAAAGATGTTGAAAACGGCGGTGTCATTTTCCGTTACAACTTCAACTTCAAAAATGTGGTCGAGCGCGGCAATACCGGTCAGGAACTTGCCAATATGGCGAAGATCTCCGGCGGTATGACCCTCGGTTACAATGTTGAAAAAGTCGTCGGCGTGTATGAGAAATCTTCCGAAGTCCGTCAGACCATCGGTTTGCCGGTGCTTTCCAAGATCCCGGTTCTGAAATATCTTTTCAGCACCACCACCGTGGTCTATGAGACTACTTACATCATCATCACCGCTGAAGCCACCCCGGTCACTCCGGATATGAAAGGTTCGGTTTCCAACAGCCGCTCGGCTGAGATCCACGAACGCCAGCAGAAAGATTTCTTTGAGGACTAATCCGCTATGAAAAGATCATTGTTACTTTTTGCCGTCGCCGGAAGTTTCAGCTGTCTGACGGCTGCCGTTATCCCCGGTACTCCGCGGGATCTGAATAATCATATGTCCCCCGGTTTTGCTTCTCCTGAAGTGAATACCGAGATCAAAGTCGATGTCGATAAAAACACCAGAGAGATCCGTTTTGCCAAAGACAATACCGATCCCTATGTGATGACCCGTGCGTACCGGTTGAAAAATGCCGATGCTTATATCGCCCGCGGCTATGTCCGTTCTGCGATCGAAGCCAAACAGGTCAACGAGAGCCCGGTGCAGGTCTCTGCGGTGAAATTCACCGATGGTACATCTTTCCTGCTGGTTTCTGCTGAAGACTACCGCTTCCAGGACAGCAAAAACGGTGAAGGTATCGACACCATCATTTCCAAACTGGATAAAAAAGAGTTGGCAACGGTCAGCAACACCGATGCCTGGTTCTACTATCCCAAACATCTGCCCGCTGCCACTTTGATGAAAATGCTGGAAGTGGTCGGCAGCAATATGACCGATTCCCAGTTCGTGCTCTCTCCGGATACCATGCTGGTCGATGCTGAACTCAACGTGCTGATGGTCTGCGCTCCCCCGTGGTCAAGCCGGATCATGAAAGAGATGCTGGAAAAATACGACCGTCCCATGCCGGAAGTCCGTATCGGTTACAAGGTCATCGAGATCTTCGCCGAGAATGATGACCGTATCGGTCTTGACTTCCAGAGCTGGAAAAACAACGAAGGCGTCGACCTCTTTTCCGCCGGTGCCCGGGTGCGCCGCAACTGGTCAAGTTTCTTCCACGGCGGGGTTGACAACAATGGCTCCAACCGTACCAGTTACTGGAACTTCAACCCCAAATGGAACACCCGTTATCTGGACTTCCTGACCAGTATCGGCAAAGCCAAAGTGCTGACCAGCGGTTCCATTCTGGCGAAGAACCGGGAAATTTCCAAAATTTCTCTGGATTACGGCTACTTCTACGAGCGCAACGACTACTCTGTTGACGAAGGTTTCGGCATGGGTGAATTCGCTTACACCGACCCCAACCCCAACGCCATCTACCGTCAGCAGCTGGCAAAGATCCTGCCGGCAACTCTGTTGAAAAACAATTACTACCCTGCGTTGGATATCGTCCGCTTCACTCCGCGCATGATCGATTACCATGACGGTGTGCCGATCTGGAAACCGGATACCACTTCACCGGCGGCGGAAAATATCGTTACCCAGGCAGTGGTGGAAACTGTTTACGCCAAAATCGTACCCGGACTTATCGCCAAATATACTGCCATGGCTCAGAGTGACGCGACGGCCCAAAACGAGATAGGAGCTTTAGCCCAACAACAAGGTTGCACTCTGGCTGAAGCGGCTAAAATGTGGGTTGTGAGTAAGGTTATGGGTGAGGTCGATGCAAATAGAGATAATTATGCCAATCTTTATGGTCCGATCGCTACTGCCGATTTGACGAGCAAACTCGGAGTTCTTTTCTCCTGGTACAGCAAGGGTGACATCTCTTCCGAAGGTTTCCCCGGCATTGTTCACGGCAAACTGCAGTATCCTATGGCTCAGGGCGGATTCCGCTTTGACTTGCGGGTGCGTCCGGTAGTCACCGGTGCCGCTGCCACGATCGAATTCGCCGGTAAGACCGTCTCTCTGCTCGGCTGGAACTCCGACGGTTCTCCGCGGGTCAGTGACTCCGATATCAATACCACCTTCCAGGCGGCTTACGGCAATCAGGAGTTCGTGATCGGCGGTCTGCGCCGCACTGAAACGGTCCGCAGTGTTGCCGGATTGCCCTTCCTGAAAGATATCCCGGTGCTCGGATTGCTTTTCAGCACTGAGAATGAATCGATCAAACAGTCTCAGCTGGTGGTCGTTGCCACGGTCGAATTCTCTGCTCCCAGAAGCAAAGGTATGACCAAAGATATCAATGCCAAAATTGACAAGACCATCAAAAATGTCAATAAGGGTGTTGACAGTAAGGTTGGAAATATGTTCTTCCAGCACTACGGAATCGATACTGACGAAATCAAGTAATATATTTTGAAAAGTATCTGAAAAGGAGCTGTTGCAAAACCTCAAAAGTGTTTTGCAGCAGCTCTTATCTTTTTTTAAACTCCTTACCTTTGCAGTCTTGGGAATCTTGTGGGAATCTTGTGGGAATCTTGTGGGAATCTTGTGGGAATCTTGTGGGAATCTTGTGGGAATCTTGTGGGAATTTTGTGGGAATTTTGTGGGAGCAGTCTGCATACGGTATGCATGCAGACGGGGAACCACGCATGTCCATAAAGTCCATTTCCGGGCGTTAACGCCGATCACGCTCGTCAGAGTTTGCGGCAATTTGTATGCTCTGCACAAATGTCGCCCGCACTCTGACAGTGGGTGATCCTGCTTGAGCAAAGGCATCATCCAAACGCCATAAAGCGCGCACAAGCCAAGTGCAGATCCAGCTTGGGCGGGCGGGGGTGCCGGGGGGTGTGATCCACCCTGATTGGTTTCAAATGTTATTTTTATTGCCGGATCTGATATCTTTTGACCATTGGATAAAGAATATTATTCCGGTGATAAGCATGATCAGCCACCAGAGCAAAGTTGCCGCCGAATTGCCGTTTTCAAGGTAGACCCGCAGCCACATTACCACAGATATGGCATTGACCAGAATCCACATGAGCCATTGTTCCACGCAGCGTTTGACGGTCAGGATCATGGCGATCACAGAGAGGATGGTGGTGGCGCTGTCCACCAGCGGCTGGCGGTCGCCGAGCATATTGAGAAAATAAGCATAAAGTGCGATCATCATCATTCCGGCGAATAAAGTTATCACTCTGCCTTTGAGCGAAAGCCGCTTTTTTATGGCGCAACCCTGACCGTCAAGTTTTTTCCGCCAGAAGATAATCCCCGCGAACATCATGGGCAAATACCAGCAGATATTCAGCATGGCATCGCCGTAGAGAGTGTTTTTACAGGCGATGTAACCGTATGAAGCGGAGTTGAATATTCCGAAAATATAACAGCTTATTTTCCCTTTGCCAGCCAGAAGGGTATAAAGCGTGCCGGTCACTGCCGAGGCGATCCCCAGAGCATTGTCGCCGAGAATAATGGATATGACCATTATAGCGGTCGTGCAGCACACGCCGTAAATGACCTCCCACTTTTGCCAGCCGGATAACTCCTGTTTCAGAAAATTACGCATATTCAGTTGATCTCCAGAAAGTCAGGTGCGGCAGTCAGACAGCGTGCCGGAGAACCGTCTTTGGGCAGATAGACCAGATCTTCCAGCCGGATTCCGCCCCACTCAGGGTAATACAATCCCGGTTCGACGGTGACGACTTCGCCGCCGGCAAGCGCGGTGCGGCTGCGGGGGGAAAGGCGGGGAGCTTCATGGATCTCCAGCCCGACGCCGTGACCGAGGCCGTGGAAAAAGCCGAATTGTCCGGATTCATTTGCTCCGGTAAAGAAGTGGTGTTTTTCCAGTATCGCTTCGACGGCACAATGTATCGCCGCCCCGTAAGCACCGGTTTTTATCAGGCTTTTGGCATACTCTCTTGCTTCCAGCACCGCCGCATAAGCCCGTTTGACGATATCCGGTGCCTTGCCGCGGACAACGGTGCGCGTGAGATCCCCCCAGTAGCCGCTTGCCGGTGACCGGGGGAAGATATCCATTACGATCGGCGAATCGGC
>JAFVZG010000047.1 GCA_017508285.1 Lentisphaeria bacterium
CGGGCGCGGTTCCGGTGCAGGAAGTGTGGTCGCTTATCTGATGCTGATCACCGATATCGATCCTTTGCGTTACGAATTGCTCTTTGAGCGTTTTCTCAATCCGGAACGGGTCAGTCCGCCGGACTTTGATATCGACTTCTGCGAAAAACGCCGCTCCGAAGTTATCGAATATGTACGCGGCAAGTACGGATTCGACAATGTCGCCCAGATCTGCACCTACGGTCAGTTGAAAGCCAAAGCCGTCGTCAAAGATGTCGCCCGCGTATTGGATTTCTCTTTTGAAGAGGGCAACAAACTGACCAAAATGATCCCCGAAGATCTCAAAATGACCATCCCCAAAGCCATCGAACAATCCAAAGAGATCGCGGCTTTGATCGAAAGTGATCCGAAAGTGGCTAAAGTTTTCGGCTTCGCCCGGATATTGGAGGGGCTGAACCGGCAGGCAGGGGTACACGCCGCCGGGGTTATCATCGGTGACCAGCGGCTGGATAATCTGGTGCCGCTTTCCCGCAGCGCCACCGGGGATATGGTCGTGCAGTACCCCAAAGAACCGTGCGAAAATCTCGGCTTGCTCAAAATGGACTTCCTCGGCTTGCGGACATTGACCATCATCCGCAATGCCCTGGATATGATCAAAGAACAGCACGGCGTGGATATCAACCTTTCCAAATTACCGCTGGATGATCCGAAAACTTACGAGATGCTCCAGAAAGGCGATACCGTCGGCGTGTTTCAGCTGGAATCCGGCGGCATGCAGGATCTCTGCCGCAATCTGGGCGTGGAAACCATCGAACACATCATCGCTCTGGTCGCCCTTTACCGCCCCGGTCCGATGCAGTTCATCCCCCAGTATATCGCCCGCAAAAAGAATGAGGAAGTAACCATTTACGATCACCCGAAAATGGAACCGATCCTTAAAGAAACCTACGGCATCATGGTCTATCAGGAGCAGATCATGCAGGTGGTGCAGGCACTTGCCGGATTCAGCCTCGGCGGTGCGGATATCCTCCGCCGCGCCATCGGTAAGAAAAAGGTCGATGTCATGGCTGAACAGCGGGAAAAATTCATCGCCGGCTGCAAAACTGCCAGCAATATCGATGCCGAACTTGCCGATCAGATCTGGGAAAAAATCAAAATCTTCGCCGGTTACGGCTTCAATAAATCCCACTCCGCCGCTTACGGCGTGGTCTCATATCAGACCGCTTATCTCAAAGCCAATTATCCGGTGGAATTCATGGCGGCGGTGCTTACCGGTGAAATCGAAAACGCCGAAAAACTGGCGTTCTTCATCAATGAATGCCGGGAAATGGGTATCGAAATACTGCCGCCGGATGTCAACAGCAGTAATATTCTTTTTTCCGTGGATAAAGGACGCATCCGCTTCGGTCTCGGTGCGATCAAAGGGTGCGGAGAAGCCGCCGCAAGCAAGATCATCGCCAGCCGTCAGGCAGATGGTCCATTTACCAGTTTCCTTGACTTCTGCGAAAGATGCGGTGCCGATATCAACTCACGGATGCTGGAATTCCTCACCCGTTCCGGAGCCTTTGACACACTCGGGTTACGCCGCTCACAAATACTGGCAGTCGCTGAGCCGATGATGGCATTCGCCATTCAGCAGGCAAAGGATAAAGCCAGCGGTCAGGGATCGCTCTTTGATCTGCTGGGCGGAGGGGATGACAGCGGTATGGATGCCGGAGTGCCGATCCCGGATATCCCGGAGTTTGACTGGCTGGATCTGCTGAAAAGCGAAAAAGAATTGCTCGGATTCTATGTTTCCGGTCATCCTTTGCAGCCGAAATCTCTGCTGCTCAAATCCTTTGCCACCCCTCTGCGGGAATTGGAAGATCTCAATGCTTCCATGCGGCAGAAACAAAGCGAAGCAATCTCTTTGCGCCTTGCCGGTATGGTCGGCAGTTTTACCGTCAAAATCAGCAAAAAAAGCCAAAAACCATTCGGCATCATGCTTCTGGAAGACCTTGAGGGCAGCTGTGAGATCATGCTTTATGAACGCACTCTCAATCATCTTAAAGAATCCGGCATCACCCTTGAGACCGGTACCGAGGTTATTATGGAAGTCACCGCCCGCCGCAACGACGAGGGCGAAAGACCACGCTTGGCAGTGGAAAAACTTTACCTGCTCGATCAGGCACCGGAACTTTTTTCCGAAGAACTGTATCTGCATGTTTACGAAAAAGATCTGCAGGAAGATACTTTGCGCAAACTTGCCGGAGTCTGCCGGAAAAATGCCGCTTCCGGCAAAGGTGCCAAGTTGATCCTCTGCGTGGTGAATGACCGGGAAACCATCTTCGTAGAGTCTCATCTGCCGCCGGTTTGCGTGAATATGAAAATGCTTTCAGAGTGTGAAAAACTCCTGGGAACCAAAAATTTCCGCATCAAACCAAAAGAGGTGACTCCGCCACCGAGAGCATGGAGCAGACCCCCGCAGAATAATGCTCAGACTGAAGCAACTGCAAATTAAGATAAATTCTCTGTAAACGATTTTGTGGTGTTTTTTGCAGGGTGGCTCACGCCGCTGTTTGCAGGCATTACGCTTCTTTTTGCAGGGTGGCTCACGCCGCCCCCCTGCACCCCCCGCGGTGCCACCGGCACTTTGGTACTTTTGGCTTGCACGCGCTTTATAGCGTTGGGCTGGCTCGACTCATGTGGCGCAATCCTTCACCCCGCTTCCGCCTTTTATGGCGAAAGCCGGGCTTTGTATTGCGCCACGACTGCCGCATCCGGGGGAAGCCTCCCCCGGAACC
>JAFVZG010000048.1 GCA_017508285.1 Lentisphaeria bacterium
AAAACCTTCAGTCAAAGGCTTTTCCCCGCATCACTATTTTACAAAGATCACTGCTCGTCAGCGATCGCAGCCTGCGCGGCTGCCAGACGGGCAAGCGGAACGCGGAAGGGACTGCATGAGACATAGTTCAAACCGGCGGCATGACAGAAAGCCACAGATTTGGGTTCACCGCCCTGTTCGCCGCAGATACCGATCTTGAGTTCGGGGCGGGTTTTGCGGCCGCCCTGGACGGCAAATTCGATCAGCCTGCCGACGCCGCGGGTATCGATGGTCTGGAAGGGGTCGGCATCCAGCAGTTTCTTGCAGAGATAATCCGGCAGGAATGCGCCGATATCATCGCGGCTGAAACCGAAGGTCATCTGGGTGAGGTCGTTGGTACCGAAACTGAAGAATTCGGCGACTTCCGCCATCTGATCCGCCAGCAGTGCGGCGCGGGGGATCTCGATCATGGAACCGATCTTATAATTGATTTTTTCCAGATCGTAGCGTTTGGCGACATCAGCGGCGACCTCTTCCAGCATGGCTTTTTTGAAGCGCAACTCGGAAACATCGCAAGTGACGGGGATCATGATCTCCGGCACGCAGTTGCCGACTTCCACCGCGGCTTCCAGAATGGCGCGCATCTGGGCGCGGGCAACTTCCGGATAGGTGATGCCGAGACGGACGCCGCGGTGCCCCATCATCGGGTTGCTCTCATGGAGAGCTTCGGCGCGTTTGGCGATTTCCATCGGGTCGATGCCGAGGGCGGAAGCCAGTTCTTTGCGTTTTGCACTCTCAAAGGGAACGAATTCATGCAGCGGCGGATCGAGCAGACGGAAGGTTACGGGCATGCCGTCCATTGCCTGCAGGGTATCTTTGACGCTGGCTTTCATGAAGGGGAAGAGTTCAGCGATGGCAACTTCGCGCTCAGCGGCACTGTTGGCAAGGATCATCTTGCGCAGGTAGAAGAGGGGCTTTTCGCTGTTTTTGCCGTAGAACATGTGTTCGGTGCGGAAAAGACCGATACCTTCGGCACCGAAAGAACGGGCAACTTTGGCATCTTCCGGGGTGTCGGCGTTGGCGCGGACACCGAGTTTACGGTATTTGTCAGCCAGAGCCATGAAACGCTGGAATTTCTGATTTTCGCTGGAATCCATGGTGGCAAGTGCGCCCTCATAGACATAGCCGCGGCTGCCGTTCAGGCTGAGGAAATCTCCGCGTTTGAAGGTTTTGCCATCGGCTTTCATTTCGCCTTTTACTTCGTCGATGATCAGGGAACCGGCACCGACGATGCAGCATTTGCCCCAGCCGCGGCAGACGAGAGCAGCGTGGCTGGTCATACCTCCGCGGGCAGTGAGGATACCGACTGCACCGCGCATACCTTCGACATCTTCCGGGTTGGTTTCTTCACGCACGAGGATGACGCTTTCGCCCTTGGCGGCGGCTTCGATCACCTCTTCACTGGAGAAGACGATTTTACCGACGGCACCGCCGGGACCGGCGGGCAGACCTTTGGCGATGATCTTGCCGTCAAGACCGGCTTTTTCCTCGGCTTTGATGTCGAGGATCGGGTGGAGCAATTCATCCAGCTGATTGGGCATGACGCGGAGAACGGCAGTTTTTTCGTCGATGAGTTTCTCATCCAGCATATCCATTGCCATGGTCAGAGCGGCAGTACCGGTGCGTTTGCCGACGCGGCACTGGAGCATGAAAAGTTTGCCTTCCTGAATGGTGAATTCAATATCCAGCATGTCATGGTAATGGGCTTCAAGTTTGTTGCGGATGGCGAAAAGTTCCCTGTAGATCTCCGGATAGAGTTCTTCCATGGATTTCAGATGTTTATTCTGCTCATTGCAGGTATCTTTATTCAGCGGGTTGGGGGTACGGGTACCGGCGACCACATCTTCGCCCTGAGCGTTGATGAGCCATTCGCCGTAGAATTTATTGTCACCGGTCGCCGGGTCACGGGTGAATGCCACACCGGTGGCACTGGTGTCGCCCATGTTGCCGAAAACCATGCTCTGCACGTTGACGGCGGTACCCCAGTCATCGGGAATACCCTCGATGCGGCGGTAGGAGACTGCTTTTTTGCCGTTCCAGCTTTTGAGAACTGCACCGATACCGCCGGCAAGCTGAGCCATGGGATCATCGGGGAACTCTTTGCCGAGGGTCTCTTTGATCTGCTTTTTGAATACTTCGCAGAGGTATTTGAGGTCATCGACGGTCAGATCGGTATCGTATTTGTAGCCGCAATGCTCTTTGTGGGAATCCATGATGGCATCCAGCTGACGGCGGATCGCTTTGCCTTCTGCCGGTTCAATGCCTTCGGCTTTTTCCATGACCACGTCACTGTACATCATGATCAAACGGCGGTAGGCATCGTAAACGAAACGCTCGTTGCCGGTTTTGGCGATCAGACCGGGCAGGGTGCTGCTGGCGAGACCGACATTGAGAACGGTTTCCATCATGCCGGGCATACTGCTGCGGGCACCGGAACGGCAGGAGACCAGAAGCGGATTCTCCGGATCGCCGAATTTCATACCCATAACGCTTTCGATGTGAGCAAGGGCGGCTTTGACCTGATCATCAACACCTTTGGGGAGCTGATTGCCGTTTTTGAAGTAGTCGACACAGCATTCCGTGGTCACGGTGAATCCGGGGGGCACGGGGAGTCCGAGATTTGCCATTTCTGCCAGATTGGCACCTTTACCGCCGAGGAGGTTCTTCATGGAACCGTCGCCTTCGGTGCAGTTGCCGCCGAATGTGTACACATACTTTTTCGTCATTTCTTTTTCCTTTCTTTCTGACCTGCCGGATCACCCGGGGCAATGAATTGAAAAAACCGGCACGGCAGATAGTCGATGCAGACGCCGTGGCACGGTTTTATATTTTTGCCTCTGCTTACCTGAAACTTCTCAATGCTTCAATGATCCGTTGTTTTTCCTTATGTTTATCCAGTCCGACGACGATAAACGAACCGGATGTCTCGTAAATTGGGTAGGGAATTCCGTTGAAATATATCCGTCTGGATTTGCGGATCTTTTCAAGGCGGTTGCGCTGGGAGGGGATATTGATGTCATATTTGTAAACCCCGATGGCGGATCTGCCGATTATCAATTCCAACGCATCACCGGCGCCGATGGGTGCCGGGTCAAGCATGCGGACAGCGTTGACTTTTATGCCGCGTGAATCAAGATGGCGGACAAAATCCACCGGACGGCGGTAATTATTGTCAGGCTCAAAGAGCGCACAACCACTGAACAGCAATACCGGCAAGAATAATTTCAACAGAGTGAGAACTCTGATATAAACCGCTTTTTTCATAAAAATTTCCATACTTTTTGCACAATTCTATAATATAACACTTTAGACTACCGGTGTCAAGTATGAAAAAGATAAAAAAGTCCATGCTTTTGCATTATTTGTGCATATTGCCAACGGGGGAATCTGTGCTATATTATATGAGCAACCATAAGCCAACATAAAAAAGGGAGGAATATATGCGTATTCTGGTTACCGGCGGAGCCGGTTTTATCGGCAGTCATCTGGTGGAACATTTTCAGGGAAAAGCCGAGGTGAGAGTACTTGACAGTCTCAGAAGCGGTTACCGTGCCAATCTTGACGGATTTGATGTGGAGTTTATCGAAGGCGACATCCGCGACCGTCAGATGGTGGATAAGGCGATGAAAGATGTTGATTATGTATTCCATCTTGCGGCGATGATCAGCGTGCCGGAATCCATGACCAAGATCACTGAATGTATCGAGATCAACAATACCGGTATGATCAATGTCTTGGAAGCCGCCGCCGCTAATGGCGTGAAAAAACTCTGCTTCAGCACCTCAGCCGCCATTTACGGCGACAATCCGGTCGTTCCCAAAGTCGAAACCATGTTCCCCGAGCCCAAGAGTCCTTATGCGATCACCAAACTGGATGGCGAGTACTATTGCGGTATGTTTACCAAAGAGGGGAAACTTGAGACCGCCTGTCTGCGTTACTTCAATGTTTTCGGTCCCCGTCAGGATCCGAACAGTGCATACGCTGCTGCCGTGCCGATCTTTATTGAAAAAGCTCTGAATAACGCCGATATCACTGTTTTCGGCGACGGCGAACAGACCCGTGACTTTGTCTTTGTCAAAGATGTGGTCGCCGCCAACGCTTTCTTTGCGCAGAGCGAATTTACCGGTGTCCACAATATTGCTTACGGCGGCAGGATCACCATCAACGATCTGGCTTCGGAAATCATCCGTCTTACCGGATCAAAATCCAAAATAGTCCATCTGCCGGAGCGTGCCGGGGATGTTAAACACTCCATGGCGGCGGTCGATAAACTCAAAGCCACCGGTTTTGTGCCGGGTCACACATTTGCCGAGGCTCTGGAGCAGACCATTGAGGCTTACAAAGCGCGCCGCAAATAATTCCGGCAACGGAATATTGCTGCAAATAAAAATATTATGAGAGACACCGGAATGTCTCTCATTTTTTTATGCCTGAAAACAAAATGGATTTATGTTGATCCGGGAAGACCGGAAAGCGCATCGTGCGCTTCAAATTGGATGCCTGTGATCTGATGTAGCCGTGGTACGGAAAAATTCCCGGCTGATTTTACGATATACAGAATAAAAAAAGCTCCGGAATACACCTTCCGGAGCTTGGTGAAGAATGCGATTTTTCCGCCGGATCACTTATCTTTTTTAAGAATAAAGCCGTATGTCAATCCGGCTTTTGCCAGCCATTCAGGTTTGCGGCCATCGATTTTCACTTTGGGGCCAAGCACCTGTTCGACATAATGTCCTGCGGGAATAAGCAGTTTTTTTACACCGCCGGTACTGGCATGCAGAACCAGAAAATCATTCCCGGCACTGACACAATCTGTTCCCGTTTGATATATCCGCACCCCCGCCCGGCGCAGCATTTCCTGCAAGGCATGTTCCTGAGGAACCAGTGCCGCAGCAAAATAATCCACCCGGTTCCCATTATTCTTCCCGACGACACTCGGATACTTTCCGGATTTTGCCACGACCGTATCATAGGAACCTTTCGGGCGGAAGTTCAAGCCGGTAGTCAAATATGCCCGTCTGGTTCTGTTGCCAAATTCCGGAGTGCTTTGCCAATGCGCCGTCCACGGATGATTTATTCTTTCAACCTCGATCCCGGTCATTTCGGTAATGCCTCTGTGATCGACTTTTTCCCCCGGTTTCAACACTCCCGGAGCATACATCCACAACGCATGCGCACCCTCTTTTGCCAATCTTTCTTTGATCGCCTGACGCTGGGCATCGGTCAATTCAAAAAAGTCGGTAAAGATGTAAAATTTATGCGCCGGAACTTTCCCCGGAGTCAACAAATCTTTCAGCAGCACATGGCGGTACGCCGCTCCGGTACGCGGCATTATCCGGCACAATTCATAAATTACCGCCCGGTAAACTCCGTCACCGGTATTATTGGCGGTACGGAAATTTGATGTTTCACTGTTGACGATACAAGTATCTTTCGGTACCGTTCCCGCCGGAGTTTCCGGCAGTGACCGGTAAAGTTTGAAAAGTTTCGCCACATGACTGTACTGCAGCGGTTCCCGGAACCATCTTTCATGCAGTTCCATCCAATGTCCGCCGGCGGCGCGCGCCATTGCCACACCGAAACCTTTATCCAGCAAACTCAATGTCGTCTGCGGAGTATCTGCTGCTCCATTGTGGAGCTGACCGGGGGCAAATTCACTGTAGGTGCGGTAATCAAATTCCATGATCGGTATACCGCCATTACCGGTGATCGCTTCCGCCGGCTGCATCGTGCTGTCCGGCTCTCCGGGGACGCGCAAACCATACATCGTCGGAGCAAAATAGAGATCGCAGTTTCCGCTGGTCGCCACCTCGTTGAGCCGGTGATGACCGCTGCCCTGAAAGAGGTGGAAAACCCGGCTCAGCTGAATGTGATAACCGTAATATGCACCACTTAAAAGTTTGCGCCCGGAGTAATCTTTGACGAATTTGGTAAAGGTGCGGATACCATCAGAGCAGCACTGACTGCGGAACTCCCAGTAATCAATGACTTTCTGACTTTTTACCGGATCGAGGAAAATCCCCTCATCTCTGGCACCCCAGGTATTCGGATGCGGAATTTCGGGATCATAGGGGAGCTTGCCGTATTTTTTGGTCAGAAATGCGGCAAATGATTCTTTATCAGCGGGAGATTTGCTCTGGAAAATAAAGTGATGTCTGCCTCCATAAGGATGACTCGCCCAGAGCCATTCGCAGGTGTCACCGTCGGCAAACGCGATACCGATGACCATTTTGGCGTTGCCGGTTTTCCGCAAGTGATCCATCAATGCTTTGATACCGGTGATGGCATCCTGTTTCCACTTCAGCGAAGCCATGGTCTGGTAATAGTTGCGGTAAGGACGGTTTTCTTTGAACCAC
>JAFVZG010000049.1 GCA_017508285.1 Lentisphaeria bacterium
CTGTGCCGGTACGGTCGAGTACGGTAGTACACTCCCGCACCGTACTCGGCGCAAAACACGACATTGCCGCCCGCTGCATCCACCGGGTGCAATCAAATCGTTTTATGTTTTTGACAAATCATAATGTAAGTGATATATTCTGTGTGTCGCCATAAAATGTGTTCATTCGGTCTTGTATGTATGTTTCACAAAATTTGGGATATTACCACATTTTTTACATGGTTATAATGGAGGAAAAATCATGGCACTGGTCAATATGAAAGAGATGCTTGCTGATGCATCACTTAAACACTATGCAATAGGGATGTTCGACGTATCCGATCTGGAAATGGTACGGGCAGTGGTGCAGGAGGCGGAAACGCTTCGCGCCCCGGTCATTCTCGGAGCTTTGGCTCCGGATCTGGAGGGCGACCGTTTGGAATACTGGTTTGCTCTGGCGTCACTGGCGGCAAAAAAGAGTTCGGCACCGGTGTGTATCCATCTGGATCACGCCAACACTCTTATGGAGGTGATGCGGGCGGCGGATATCGGATTTTCTTCGGTGATGCTGGATGCCTCATCTTCGCCGTTTGATGAAAATATCCGCCGTTCACGGGAGGTGGTTGATGCTTTGAAAGGCCGCGATATCACCGTCGAAGCAGAGCTGGGGCATGTCGGTAACGGCTGGGTCGGTTCCGGTGAGGGCAGCGAATCCGGGCCGGATATGCTTACTGAACCGGAGAAGGTCGCCGAATTTGTGGAGCGTACCAAAGTGGATGCGCTGGCGGTTTCCATCGGTACCGCCCACGGGGTATACATCAAAGCTCCGGAATTGGATATCGACCGGCTGCAGAAGATCACTGCCGTTTCTGATGTGCCGCTGGTACTGCATGGCGGTTCCGGCACTCCGGAAGATCAGCTTCAGCGGGCGATCGCCAATGGTATTTGCAAGATCAATATCTACTCAGAGATGCTCAATGCCTGGAACAGCCGGATGCTGACTGAATTGCAGGCTCTGCCCCACATGGCGGCATGGCCGGCAGTTCTCCGGAAAAATCCCGATGCGGCAATGCGTGAAGTCATCCGCAATAAGATCAGATTTTTCGGCTCAGCCGGCAAAGCCTGATCGCCGTAACTGACAGTTCCCGGGAAAGGCCAAAATCCGGCAGATATTTACCGGTCAAAATCAAAGAGCAGCTGGGTCTCTTTGGCGGCGCAGGCGGGGGATAACTGGGATATCCCCACGCCGACCAGCCGCACCGGGCGTCTGCCGGCTTCAGTTTTTTCCAGAAGCGACACCGCATATTCGCCGATTTCTGCTCCATCTGCAGTAGGCGTGGCGATGGTCATTGAACGGGTGATATTCTGAAAATCGGCATATTTCAGTTTGATCTGCACTGAAGTGCCGACAAATCCCTTTTTCTGCGTTCTTCTGGCGACCTTGCGAGCCAGCATCCGCAATAATATCCTTATTTCCCGCAGATCCTGACAATCGCGCACCAGAGTTACTTCCCGGCTGATGGATTTCGGGTCGCCCTCCAATTCGACCTGCCGGTCATCTACCCCCCGGACTATCCCGTAATAAAATGCTCCGGCTTTGCCGAAAAGCCCTTTGAGTATCGCCGGGGAAAGTTTTTTCAAGTCACTGCCGTAACGGACATTGATGGTGTGCAGTTTCTTTACCCCCACCTTGCCGATGCCGTAAAATTTTTCAATGGGCAGAGCATCAAGAAATTGCGGAGCCTCTTCCGGGGTGATCAGGGTCAACCCCGCCGGTTTACGGTAATCCGAGGCGGTTTTCGCCAGAAATTTGTTGAATGATATCCCGGCAGATGCGGTCAGACCGGTACGCTCAAGGATCGCTTTCTGCAGCTCCTGCGCCCGGAGCTTTGCCTCCTCCAGAGTTTCGCACACTCCGGAAACATCCAGATACGCTTCATCGATCGACATCGGTTCGACCAGCTCAGTCAGCCGGAAAAATTCCTGCCGGATGACCGCCGACACCCGTTGATACTTCCGGTGATCCGGTTCGATAAAGACCGCCTGCGGGCAGAGCCGCAACGCCGTGGAACTGGGCATCGCCGAGTGTACTCCGAATTTGCGCGCTTCATAGGAGCAGGTCGATACCACCCCTCTTCTTTGCGGTGCGCCGCCGACGATGACCGGTTTGCCCCTTAATTCCGGGCGGTCAAGCTGCTCGACCGAGGCAAAAAAAGCATCCATGTCGATATGAATTATTTTCCGCATAGCACCTTATCCAGATAGTCAAGAGCTTCGGCAAGCGTGGCGAATTCCCCGGCAAGCTGGGCTTCAAAACAGCGGTCAAGCAGCGGTTTGAATTCCCTGCCGGGGGTCATCCCGCGCGCCACCAGATGTCTGCCGCAGATCAAAGGTTCCGGTATGGAATCTGCGATCGCCAACTGCAAACTGCGTTCCCGGAAAACAGCGATCTTTGCCAGCCGGGCATCTCTTTCGCGGTCACTCATTGTTATTCCCATGACATCGGCACTTGCAAGGTCTGCCAGCAGATCCATCCTTTTTACATGGAGTGCCAGTTTGCGGTAAGCCTTGTCGGTGGAGTTGTTCTCTGCCAGCTGCCACGGGTGCATGTGACGGGATATCAGGGGAATGACCCGTTTCGGCAGTTCTTTATTCTGCCAGATCGAAGTGATGAATCTCTCTGCCGGTTCAGTTAAAGTATCGTGACCGCAACTGGTGATTTTGCCGTCATTTGCCAATACAGTGCAGCCGGGTTTGCCGAAGTCGTGACAGAGAGATGCAAGCATGAATACCAGTTTATCTTCCGGTTTCTGCGGCATGGCGGCGGCGGCATCGGCGACCGCCAGAGTATGGTTCCAGACATCTCCTTCCGGGTGCCATTGGGGATTTTGCGGACAATCGATCAGGGCGTTGAGTTCCGGATAATACTTTACCCAGCCGGTATTTCGGAGAAAATTCAACGCTTTGGAGATATATCTGCCCTGAATGAGCAGTTTGCCCCATTCGGCGGCGATCCTTTCAACCGGCAATTCATCCTGCGAAAGTGCCGCTGACAACGCCACCGTTTCCGGATGAGCTGTGAAACCGAAGCGGCCGATAAACTGCATGCCCCGCAGTACCCGCAGAGGGTCTTCGGTAAATGCCGCAGAAACATGGCGCAATATGCCGCGCCGTAAATCTTCCCTGCCATTCCACGGATCGACTACCTCTCCGGTAACGGCATCGCACATGATCGCATTGACGGTGAAATCACGGCGGGCGGCTGCCGACGGGAAATCCAGTTCCGGTTCGAGGTCAACGACAAATCCCCGGTGCCCTCTGCCATACTTGTTTTCCCGGCGGGGCAAGGCAAGGTCGATTTCAAAGTGCCGCACCTTGAATACCCCGAAACTCATCCCCACCGGTTCGATGTCGCAAACACCTTTGAGCGTTTCCAGCAGTTCCCCGGCCCGCAGCCCGTAGATCTCAAGGTCATAATCTTTGACCGGAATGCCCAGAAGTTTATCCCGGACACAGCCGCCGACCAGCATGGCTCTGCCGCCGGCACGCCTGACCGCCTGAGAAATTTGCGAAACTTTTTCCAATAATTTTTCCATTCAGGACTCCGGGAAAACCGAGCGGCTGTCATTCCGGGAAAACAGAACGCAGTTTACTTGAATATCGCCAGAGCGGTATTCACATTGCCGAATGGCGCACTGGTGGCGACACCGTTGACTTCGCTGCGTATCTCATTGAGGATCTTCCGGGCGATCTGAATGCCGCACTCTCTCTGGGCATCTTTATCTCCGGCATTTTCCATCGCCTTCATGATCCACTCCGGCACCACCACTCCGGGGACTTCGTTTTTCATGAAAAGCGCATTGCGGTAACTGGCAAAGGGCCAAACTCCGGCAATCACCGGAATATTGAAATTGCGCCGGATATTCTGCAGAAATTTGAGCAGTACCGGCGGGTCAAAGACCGGCTGGGTGATGATATATTCCGCCCCGGCGGCGATCTTCTCTTCCAGACGGCGGTATTCGCGCTCCATGTCGATCGCATTGGGGTCGGCACCGACTCCGGAAACGATGGCGGTGCGCACCTGATTGCCCAGCAGCTGACCACCGGCATCAATGCCCCGGTTGAGCCGGGATTGGAGTTTGACCAGCCCGATGGAATCCACATCAAATACCCCGGAACTGAAAGGATAATCGCCCAGTTTCGGCGGATCGCCGGTGATAAAGAGGATGTTGCGCAGATCTTTTGCCATGCATCCGAGGATCATGGATTGCAGACTGATAAGGTTGCGGTCACGGGCACAGCAGTGGATGATGGTCTCAATACCTGCTTTTTCCTGAATTTCGATCGCCGTGATGATTTGGGATATCCGGCAGCTGGCGCGGGGACCATCGGGAATATTTATGGCATCGATCCCGGCGGCGGCACAGATTTTGGCTTTTTCCACGGTTGCGGATAGATCGAAACCTTTCGGCGGGGTGAATTCGATAAGTTTGACAAACTTTCCCGCCGCCAGTTTTGCTCCGAAAGAACTCTTTTCCGCCAGCGGTATTGCCGGTAATTCATCGGCAGTTCTGACCTCGATTTCCGGCATCTTCTGATTTGCCCCCTTTGCCAGAGGCTTCAATGAACGCACCATGTCGGCAATGTGTGCCGGAGTGATCCCGCAGCAGCCGCCCAATCCACGGGCTCCCAGATTCATATAACGCATCGAATAGGTGGTGAAATACTCCGGAGTGGTCATCTGCATAAAGCGGTTATCCACGCTTTTGGGAACCCCGCTGCCGGGTTGCACGATCACCGGTAAGGCGGTTTGCGCCATGACCTTTTCCAGAGCGGCGAGGGTGGTTTCCGGGCCGTTGCCGCAATTCAAGCCGACCGCCGCCGGAGAAGATGCGGCATTTTGCAGCACTTCTGTTATCCGTTCAAAATCATTGCCGTCGGCAAGGCGTGCGTCACTGTCGAGCACAAAACTTACCGCAAAGGCGATTTGGTCATTTTCCGGCACCGCCGATAAAGCGGTCTCCAGTTCCTCAAGGG
Source organism: Lentisphaeria bacterium (assembly GCA_017508285.1). GTDB lineage: Bacteria > Verrucomicrobiota > Lentisphaeria > Victivallales > Victivallaceae > UBA1784. The sequence goes on from JAFVZG010000049.1 coordinate 5,017, forward strand.
ATGAGATCGATTCAAAAAGCAGAAAATCAGCCCCGCCGCCGGTCAGATATTGTGCCTGATCGCGCGCAGAAGCGAGATTTTTTTTACCGGCGGGTCCGATGGAACCGGCGATCAATATTTCCGGTTTGCCGGCGGCTGCTTTGCGGGCGCAGGCGATGGCGGCGTGATTGATCTTTTCCGTCTGGGCGGCGATGCCGAATTGGGCAAGGGAAGCGGCATTGGCATTGTAAGTATTGGTGGTCATAACTTCCGCCCCGGCATCCACATAAGATTGGTGGATCGCCGTCACCACTTTCGGATTATTCAGAGAAAGTTCATCATAAGAGGTGTTGACAAAGAAGTTTCTGCGGTACAACTCCGTACCGAAACCGCCGTCAAAGATCAACAGATCATCCTGCAAACGCCTGAAAAGTTCTTCCCGTTTCATTTTTCCTCCGTTAATCCTGAGGGAGCAAGAAGTATCAGTTGTGCCGACAACGCCAGCAGTGTGACTAATGCTCCGAAAATAAATGCCGCACCGGTAAAATTGAAAAAGTCCACCAGCAAACCGCCGATAAGCGGCGAAAGCATACTGGTCACTCCGACAATGATCTCATTACCGGCAACAAAAAAACTGCTGCGTTCCGGATGCGCCAGCGAGTGATAAACCAGATAGAAGTAAAGACAGCCGCTGTAAATACCGTATATCAACGCCAGAAGATAAAAACCGGGCAAACCCCACCATTGATATTCACTCAACCTGACGGCAAAGGCGAAACCGAGCAGGGAGATAATGCCGCAGAAACTCATCAGAAGTGCCGGTAAACGCTTCCACATCCAGTTTTTGCTCCGGCAGAGTGCCAGTGCCGTAAAGCCCTGCACGAAACTTACCAGTGCCATCACATAGGCGATGTGGTCACGGGAAAGAGCAAGTTCCTCACCGAGTTTCGGCCACATTACCCGGAGCTGGCTTACTGTTACCGTGCCGAGACCGCCGACTATCCAGCCCAGAATGGCAAGTTTTGTAAAAGTTTTCAAGGTGAATTTGGGCAGTTGCAAAGATTTTTCCGGTAAGTGTGACTGAGGAGGAAGATCCGCTTTTTTTTCACTCTTTTTCCGGCGCAAAAGAGCGATCAGGGCAACGCTGGCAGTTACCGCCAGAGCCAGGATCAACGTGATGATAAACCCCTGCCGTATCGACAGCCGGGCAAATGCCAGCGGCCCGGAGGCAAAGCCCAGACTCCAGGTGAGAGTGTAGAATGCCGTGGCACTGACCGTACCGGACGAGCGGGAACCGTCTTCAATGGATTTGGCAAAGATTTGAAACGGAGTGCAAAAGAGTGCTGCCCCGATACCGGAAAGGATCAGCCACACAAATTGAGTGTAAATACCGTCAAAAATAATAAATCCGACCGATACCAGAGATAAAACCACCCCGCCGGAAAGGATCAGTGCCAGTGCATTGGCAAGTTTTACCACCCTGCCGATAAGCATCGTGACCAGACAGTAGGATATCCCCCAGGCGGCAATCGAACTGCCGATGATTACCCCGGAACATTTTGCTTCTGCGAACCGGTGCGCCGAAATAAAGAAAAAACCGCCATTGAGAAAGTTGATCGCAAACGGTACAAAGTACGCCAAAATCCTTACCAGCATCGCTGTATACCCCTGTTTTAATGCTTAAACGGTTTGAGAATCAGGAAACAACTGACCTGATACGCCCAAACCGTTTGATTTTATCTGATTTTTACAGTGCGCCGCACTCTTTGAGAGTGGCGGTCAGAGTTTCCAGATGAGCCGCACTCATTTCGCACATGGGCAGCCGGTATTCGCAGGCGATCTCGCCGCGCAGAGCCATCGCCGCCTTGACGGGGATCGGGTTGCTCTCAATAAAAAGATCGCGGAAAAGCGAATAGTATTTCTGATGGTACTTCAATGCCGAAGCAAAATCACCTTTGAGGGCGAAATCAACCATCTCGGTCAACTCTCCGGGGATGATGTTGGATGCCACACTGATAATACCGGAAGCACCGACGGAGATCATCGGCAAGGTCAGAGAGTCATCACCGCTTAAAACCGTGATGTCGCAGAGATTTTTGATGGCGGAAACCCGGTCGACACTGCCGCCGGCTTCCTTGACCGCCACCATCAGCGGATTGGCAGAAAGCCGGGCGATGGTTTCCACGGCGATCGGCACACCGGCTCTGCCGGGAACATTGTAGAGAACGACCGGCAGCTGACTTTTTTCAGCGATCACCGAAAAGTGCCGGTAAATACCCTCTTGAGTCGGTTTGTTGTAGTAGGGGGTCACCTGCAAAGAGGCATCGGCACCGGCGGCTTTGGCTTCCAGAGTGAGGTGGATCGCCTCGTCGGTCGAATTGGCACCGCTGCCGGCGATGACCTGACATCTGCCGTTGACGATTTCGACGGTGCGGGCGATGACTTCGGTGTGTTCTTCCATTGAGAGGGTCGGGGATTCACCGGTGGTGCCGACAGGGACAACTCCGGCGACTTTACCGGCGATCTGACGCTCCAGAAGAGCTTCAAATGCTTCATAATCCACCTTGCCGTTGCGGAAAGGGGTCGCCAGTGCTGTGTAAACGCCTTGCAGTTTCATAATCATTGACTTTCTGAATTTTTGATAAAATGTGAATATACATATATAAAATAATACCGCAGAGGGTTAAAATCAAATATTATTGCCCTATTTGTCGTGAAAAAAGTATCTGCGGCGCGGTAATTTCTGAGGATTCGGGGAATGCCGTGGGAGTTTTGTGGGAGCAGTCTGCATGCAGAGTGTTCCCAAAGAAGCGACGAAGCGTGAGCTGAGGAGCGAGGGGGTTCCGGGGGAAACATCCCCCGGATGCGGCAGTCGTGGCGCAATACAAAGCCCGGCTTTCGCCATAAAAGGCGGAAGCGGGGTGA
>JAFVZG010000050.1 GCA_017508285.1 Lentisphaeria bacterium
CCGTAACACATCACATAATCATGGTATACTGCCGAAAAAAGCGGCTTGGTGTACGGGGAATTGTTATTACCCACCAATAAGGTATCCACATTGCCCATCAACGGCTCTCCGCCGCCCTCGCTGGCAAAAACCGGAACATCCTTGAATTCAGCGGTTTCTGCTTTCATACCGCCGATCAGGGTATTCCACGAGGCACAGAATTGTTCCGGATCTCCCGGTATATGGCCATGGTTTCCGGCACAGCAGGTGTATGCCGGACTCATGCCTATTTCATCGAAATAAACTCCGGCGACATCGGTTTCCAGCATCCGCATGCCGACCAGTGAAGTGATTCTGCGCCAGCACGGAGATGACGGACACATCTCAACCAGCACATGCCCGTTACACGACCATTCCTGCGCATGGATGTCGCCTTTTTCATTGATCTGCACGGCAGAATCTTTCAGATAATCCCAATCCGGCTGATTCATATCGGCAGAGAAAAAGTTGAGATAGGGAATCACTTTGATGCCGGCATCTTTCAATTTTTTCAATTCAGAATGAAAATCCGGAACCACTGGAAAGAAGAACGGCAGATTACTGTCAAAAGAGGCCTTTTGTGACATATAGTAATGGATCATTTGCGGCACACCGAAATATTCGGCATCAGCGATCAAATCTTCGGCCTGATGTCCCACGCCCCGGTGCATACGCAACGGAATCATGGGCGTCTCCAGCAGCCACTGCGGACTTTTTTTACCGTGTTCCAATGCACCATTCGCCGTCCAGGGAGCTGTCAGAGCAAATTTACGGTAACGCTGTGCCGCATCAAACCAGTCGCCCTCATTCAAAGCCAATACCCACGGGAAACTTTTCACTTCCACGCCCGGTGTATCGGGACAATGCCAATGAGGTGAAACCGTCAGAACTTTATTTTCCCGATCACATCCCAGACAGAATGCCTTTACCAAAGCCGCCGGATCGTGCGCGCCGCAATAGGCAAGAATGCCGTTTTTTTCCAGCGCAAAAAACTGCATACAAAAGTTTCCGTGGGGATAATGCCGGGATTGCAGACGCGGAACAAATAAATGACTTTTTCCGATCTCAAGAGTTTTCAGCGGATCCGGATAAACCGTACCGGCATCCTCCGGCAGAATAAGTTTACACGCCTCACCATCGGTCAACTGCCATACAAAATGCGGGAAATGCACTTCCCGCACCGAACAGCTGCCGGCAAGCTGATCAACGGCAATACGCAATTCAAAAGCATCTTCGCCGGATTTTTCCACGCTCACCGTCACCCGGCAGTACTCTCCGCAAAGCCACCGCATAAAAAGCGTGCGGTCCAACAATTCAGTTTCCGGCATGCTGTCGGAAATCAATTCAGTAATTCCGCCGTCACGGTCAAGCAATTCGATTTTCCACAAAGGCACATTGCCGCAGGCAAATTGTTCATCCGAACCGTGCCGCAGAGTTTTGAGCGCAAAAATCCCGTCATTCAATGCAAAGCCGATTTCTGCAAGATTGTTTTTCAAAGACACCAGCATTACTTTACCTCCAGAATGTTACTGTCTACATAGCACTGATGATGGCCGGGCAATTCCGGATCATGTGCATAGAATATCACAACATAATTTCCACTGGCCGGATCTTTAACGATGGCCTGCAAACCGCCGGTGGCACTGTTGGCAGGAGTTCCGTCGGTCCGGGTATAATACGGCATACCGGCAAAGGTGAAATTTTCACCGTCAGCAGAATAGAAAAAATTCACCGTCCGGATAACCGGTTTGGCATAACGATTGCCGGCAACCATCAGAAAACCGCCGTTATCCAGCCTGATGATCGCCGGGTAAAGACCGGGAATATTCGTTTCGACCGGATCACTCCAGGTTTTGCCGCAATCAGCAGAGACAACTTTCCACAAATGGCAGCGCGGACGGCTGTCTATGCGAGCGAATGCAACCAATGTGCCGTCAGCTTTGAGCAGCAGATCTGTCTCGTTGAAACTGTAAGGCCTTTCTCCCGGAGCCGGATCATCTTTGAAAATCCTTTCAAAACTGCCCCAGGTTTTACCCTTGTCGGTACTGCGGAAAATTCCCGCACCATATACTTCTCCGGCTCTCCTGGCACGCTTGGGATAACCATAACCGGGAATGACCCAATCTCCATTGGGCAATTCAATAATCTTGCCGGTCAGAGAAAAGATTGCTCCGGAAGGAGTCGGAAGCTTCTGTACCGGCGTATATTCTTTGCCGTCAACCGATCTGAATATCTCAATGGATGAACTACGCCAACCGAAGACCGCTTTGCGGTCACTGCTTGCATGGAGCATCTTGGTGACCGTCAGATAAATTGAGTTATCCGGAGCATTGTGCAAGGTGAGCGAGATACCTTCCCGGTCATTTTTACCGGCAAACACTTTTTCCGGAGCTCCCCAGGTTTTACCGCCATCTGTGGAGCGGACAATATAAGCTTTACATAAAGGACCGATATCTCCGCGATCCTGAAAAGCCGCAAGAATATCTCCATTGGGAGCAACTGCCAATCCGGTCGGACTCATCGCATCCGTAATGGTATCATTGACCACCTGACTGCTGACGACTCTCACCGTCACTTTTTCCGGAGCGGCCCACGCCGATACACTCAGCGCCAG
>JAFVZG010000006.1 GCA_017508285.1 Lentisphaeria bacterium
AATGGCGAATATTTCCGCAATGATACCGTCAGCACCGATGCCGGGCGCGAGGTTTGGGTAAATTCCGGAAATACTCTCTATTGCTTTCAACAGGATGGCAAATGGTATATCGGAGTTAACTACTTTACTTCTTACATGCCGGTCTACTATCAGAGCGATACCGGTCCCGGCGGCAGTTGGACTCCCTATCCGACTGAAATTGAAGGAGTGTATTACGGCAAAGAACCGAATCCAACTGTGACCATGGTAGAATATACAGAGGAGTGAGCAAAATGACTGTTGATATACACCAGGAGAACGGAGCAGGAAATATTATAACTCTTTGTCAGGATCTGGAAATCAAATTTCAGGATAAAATGTTTATTGTGCCTGCCGGATTTCAAAGTGACGGCGCAAGTGTGCCGGAATTTTTGTGGAGTTCAGTTTCTCCCCGGATCGATCCCCGGACTCTCAGAGGAGCGTTGGCACACGATTATCTTTACCGTAATTATGTTCCGGGATGGAGCCGGGAAGATGCTGACCGCTTGTTTTACCACCTGATCCGTGAAGACGGTTTATCCTGGTGGAAAAGTCAAAAAGCTTATTGGGGGATAAGGATTTTTGGCAAAGGAGCATGGCAGCATGAGCATTGATCATCTGATATCGCTGCTTGCTTTGTGCATTCCGCTGATTTTAAGTGTGACCGGTGCCGCAATAAGGATTTGCAGCAAATTGGAAAAAATCAGTGTTGCACTTGGCAGCATGACCACCAAATCAGAGTGTGCCGTCAACCGGATGGATTGTCCGGCGTTGCAGAAAAAATCTTTTAACCGTCAACGCAGCAGAAGTGCCGCTTCCCGGTCACCGGCATCGGCGGCACGGCGCAGTAATTCGACGGCACGGCGGTGATCCTTATCAGTTCCCCGTCCTTCGAGCAGAGCCTTGCCGGTTTCCCGCATTGCCGCCGGATATCCGGCAAGTGCCGCCTGCTGGAAAAAGTAAAAGGCGGCATAATCATTTTTTGCCGTGATTATACCATCCCGGTAACTTTCACCCAGACGGTATGCGGCAATACGGTCGCCGTTTTTTGCGGCATCGTGATAACAGTTCATCGCGCGCTGGTGATTTGCCGCAGTTCCGATGCCATTGGCATAACACTCCCCCAGTTTGCGCCGGGCAGCCGGATAATCCGTCATGGCGGCACGGTGAAAGAGTTTGAATGCCCCCACCGGATCATGGGCGGTGTCAACTCCGGCAAGTTTTAATTCTCCGTAATCAGTCATTGCCCGGGCAGAACCGGCGGCGATGGCTTTTTCATACAGAGCAAGAGCCTTGCGGCGGTCGACTTTTACCCCGAAACCATTATAATACATCTCTGCCAGTTGTGCCATGGCTTCCGGATGTTTTTTTTCCGCTGCCCGCTGCAGGATCCCGGCACCTGCCGCCGGATCAGGGGGGAAGCCTCCGATCCCGGAACGCAGACATGCGGCATAGATCACCATCGCTTCCGGATCGGCATCGGCATTTGAGGCACAATATCCTGCCAGCAAATGCCGTAATTCAGCAGCATGTTTTTCCACATCGGCATAAAGGAATTTTGCCAGCAGCAGGGTAATACGCCGATCGCCGTTACCGGCGTGCTTGCGGAGCAGCCCGATCGCCTTTTCCCGGTCAGCCGGGATTTTTTTCAGGGTTCTGCCCTCAAATTCTCCCTCATTGACTCCGGTAAAAAGCAGTTTTGTATAAGGGATAAGTGCCTGAGCAATACCGTTATTCAGAGCTTTTTCAAAAAAGATAAAGGCGGCGGGAAGATTTTTTTCGCATCCTGAGCCATGCTGCAGGCAGACCGCCAGATTATACTGCGCCTCAGGGGAACCGCCGTTAGCGGCTTTGCGGAACCAGTAAAAAGCCAGAGTCCGGTTGAGCCGCCGGTTTCTGCCGTAAAAAAATTCACCGGCAACTTTCAACTGGCTTGCCGTATCACCCGCCCGTGCCAAATCAAGCAGTGCATCTGCTCCTGAGAGCAAAACGGCGGCAAAGAGTGCCGCCGCAAGAGAAGTTGACTTGATGAAAAACATTATTTGGCAAGTTCAGCTAATTTCGCTTCCAGTTCTTTGATTTTCGCATCCAGTTTCTGCACTTTTTTGGGCAGGGCGACTCTGGCGAGGAACTCCCGCTGGGATTCTGCCGGGGTGCCGATGACGATCTGTCCCGGAGGCAGACTTCTTGCCACTGAACTGGTTCCGGCGACCTGGCAGCCGTCACCGATGGTGATATGCCCATTGATACCGGCTTTGCCGCCGAGGATGACCCCTCTGCCAAGTTCCGCGCTGCCGGCAATGCCGGTCTGAGCGACCAGAATGGAACTTTCTCCTACGACCACATTGTGAGCAACCATCACCTGATCGTCGATCTTTACATTGGATTTGATGACCGTTTTGCCGAAGCGGGCGCGGTCAATGGTGGTATTTGCACCGATTTCCACATCATCCCCGATGGTGACGATACCGGTCTGCGGGACTTTGATCAAGCCTTGCGGGCCGGGAACAAAGCCGAACCCATCGGCACCGATGACCACTCCCGGGTGGATGATGCATTTGGCTCCGACTGTACAGCGGAACATGATCGTTACATTTGGGTAAAGCAATGTTGCCGCGCCGATTTTTGCATCATGCCCGATATAGCACAGAGCACCGATAATGGCTCCGTCGCCGATTTCGGCTCCGGCTTCCACCACGGCATTGGCACCGATGGAAACATTTTTGCCGATTTTTGCCGACGGATCAACGACTGCTGACGGATGGATGCCGACTGGGTAGACCGGCGGTTCATCGGCGTACATGGCAGAAAGTTTGGCAAAAGCGACATCCACATTGTCACAGACGATCAATGTCCGGTTTTCAGTAGAAGCATTGGCGAGGTCTTTGCAAACCAGCACTATTCCGGCGGCGGAAGTGCCAAGCTGATCCTCATACTTTTTATTGCCGACAAAACTCAACTGATCGGCAGCGGCATCTTTGATCCCGGAAATTCCGGTGATCGTACGCTCCGGATCGCCGCAGACGGTACCTTTTACCAATTCAGCGATTTTTCCGGCGGTCATGGAAATCTGTTTCATTTTTTGCTCTCCGGGGTAACTGGTTTGGCGGCGGAACGGTTCAATTCCCGTATTACCGCATCGGAAATATCATATTTTTGCGGATGGATCAACACCACCGGCAAATTATTGGCACTTTTACCGGATGAATCCAGCACAAAAGCAAAGTTCCCGATATTGGCGCGCCGTTTTACTTCATTGCGGATATCGGTGATGATCTCTTCGCGTTTGGCTTGTTCCAGCCGGAGCAGTTCCCGGCGGCGTTCATTGGAATAGAGCGTGATCTCAGTCTCTTTGGCTTTTACCTTTGCCATTGCCTCATCGGCATCATCGGCGGCTTTTTTTCTGGCACTGTCAGAGAGTCCCGGATTGAGTGCATTGGTTCCCAGACGGCGGGCTTCGGCACGGAGAGACTCCAACTGGGTACTCATCTGCCCCATATAGATCCTTGCCGCTTCTGCCTGCTGAGTGAGGAATTCCTCGGCGATCCGGCTCTTGTAATACTCCTTGAATACCCGGTCAAGATCGACCACGGCGATCCGGAGTTCTGCTGCCGCCATTGAGACGGCAAAGCAGAGAGACAACAGTGTAAAAAGAGTTTTCATCCGTCAGATCGAGTTTGAACTGTAGTTGGGAGCATCTTTGGTGATGACCACATCGTGGGGGTGTGCTTCGCGCAAACCGGCGGCACTGACCCGCACCATTTTGGCATTTTCCTGCAATTCGGCGATGGTTCTGGTGCCGCAGTAACCCAGACTGTAGCGCAGACCGCCGACAAACTGATGGATGACATTGCGGACAGCTCCGCGGAAAGGCACCATCGCTTCGATACCCTGCGGAACAAGTTCGTTGTCATTTTCCACATCATCCTGACCGTAACGCTCACGGCTGCCTTTGTTGCACTTCATCGCTTCCAGAGAACCCATGCCGCGGTAGGCGACATAACTTCTGCCCTGATGGAGAACGACTTCGCCGTTGCTTTCGCTGGTACCGGCGAGGGCTGAACCCATCATCACGCTGGAAGCACCGACTGCGATTGCTTTGGCAACATCACCGGATTGTTTGATACCGCCGTCGGCGATGACCGGAATATCTGCGGGGATCGCTTTGCGCACGGCGTAAACTGCTGAAACCTGCGGCACACCGACACCGGCTACCACACGGGTCGTGCAGATCGAACCGGGCCCGATACCGACTTTGACGCCATCGGCACCGGCGTCAGCAAGAGCTTTGGCTCCTTCGCTGGTGGCAATGTTTCCGGCGACGATATCGACTTTGCTGCCGTAGCGGTTTTTGAAAAGAGAAACCGTTTCGATCACACCTTTGGAATCACCGTGGGCAGTATCGATGACCAATGCATCCACTCCGGCATTGACCAATGCTTCGGCGCGCTCTTCATCATAGGGACTGATGGCGGCGGCGACCCGCAGCTGGTGACGGCTGTCACGATTGTAACCCGGCTCATCACCGGCGATCAGGGTGCGCACATCGAGGAAACTGAAAAGACCGGTGAGTTTACCGTCAGCATCGATCATCGGCAGTTTGCCGACTTTGTTTTTGAGCATGATCTGGTAGGCATCGGCGATCCCGGTGCCGGTGGGGGCGGAGATCGGATCTTTGCTCATTACTTCGCTGATACGGATATTGTAATCGGTCAGGAATTTGATATCCTTGCTGGTGATGATGCCGACCACTTTGCCGGTTTCATCGACGATGGGGAATCCGGAAAAGTTATATTTTTTCCGTTTTTTCTCCGCAAGCATTTCGGCGACGGTCTGTTCCGGGTGGAAAACGATCGGAGTGCGGATGACGCCGTTGAGGTAAAGTTTGACTTTGCGGACCTCTTCTGCCTGACGCTCAGGAGAGAGGTTTTTATGGATCACACCGATACCGCCGAGGCGTGCCATGGCGATCGCCATTTCGCTCTCAGTGACCGTATCCATCGCTGCGCTGATAAAGGGGATATTCAGTTTGATGTTACGGGAAAAATATGTGCTCACATCGGTGTCGTGGGGCAGAAAATCAGAGTATTGAGTGACCAAAGAAATGTCATCAAAGGTTAAACCCTCAAAAGGGAACGCCGCCATGAATTGATCTACATAACGCATAATGCTTCTCTCCAGATGAAATTAGTGTATAATTTACCATTTGCTTAATATACACTGCAAAATCAATCTTTTCAAGAGAAAAATGTGCGAAAACAACGATGCAACCGCTTATTTTACCTTATGGTACCGGCTTCGGGGCAGGTGAGGGATAACTCTTTTTTACGGCAGCCGGAGTTTTCCTGATGATGAGATGATAATGCCGAGCAGAAGCACCGCCGTTGCCGCAAGTGCGAGCATCGGGGCATATTCGGTGTATGCCGCCGGTTGCGGGGCATGGTGACTGGTGCGCTCAAGGCGGTTGATCTGCTGCATGACCTCTTTCATCCCGTCTGCATCATTGGCGGTATAGCAGTTGCCGCCGGATATTTTTGCCAACTCCTGCAATAAGGCTGTATCCGGTTGGCTTTGCACCCGGTTCAATCTGCCGAAGTTGTCGATGATATAACTGTTATTCCCGCCGATGCCGACAGTGTGGAGGATCACATTGAATTCTTTGGTGAGTTTTGCGGCATCCTGCGGAGAAATCCGGTTTTCAGCAGTATTTGCTCCGTCGGTAAAAAGTACCAGCACTCTTCTGGGTGACGGCGAATTCTGCAAATGTCTGACACCGGTGCCGATGGGGGAGGTTATGCCGGTGGCATTGCCCAATTCTCCGGTTTTCAAACTTTTCAGCCGGTTGAGCAGCAGTGCGTGATCCAGGGTCGGCGGCACAAAACTGTATGCCAGATCGGCAAAACCGATCAGACCGATCCGGTCATTGGGGCGGGATTGGATAAATTTGCGGATCTCCTCTTTTGCGCTTTCGATACGGTTGAGTTCCCGGTTTTCGCTGATTTTTCTGACGAACTCATTTTCGCTCATATCCTGCGGTTTGTCGAAACACTCCATTGACCCTGACATATCCAGTGCCAGAATAATATCCACTCCCTGTGCCCTTATGGTGCGTGAACCTTCCGGCTTCCGGGGTCTGGCAATGGCGACTGCCAGCAGCAATCCGCAGATCACCAGTGCTGTTTCAGCGGCGGTAAGATGCCATTTCCTTTTTTTACCGATCCGGCAAAAAGGTATTACGCAAGCCGTCTTTACGGTCGGGCGTTTGCGCCTTGCCATCAGCCACGCCCCGAACATAACTGCCGGTATCAGCAAAAGAAACCACGGATGAGCAAAACTTATCATTTTTTTTCCTCTTCTTTTTCCGGGGTGGTCGCTCTGACCAGTTCTCCGGCTTCGGCGGCGGCTTTATCCAGCATATTCTCTGCTGCCTCGGCCCCGGCGAATTTTATCCGGTCGCAGGTGTTGAGAAATTCCGTCAGAAACATCCGGTTTTCCGGCGGCAGCAAATGATCCGGCAAGGTGAGACTGCGGATGAATTCCAGTGTCGTCTGCCGGGTCACCGGCAGGGTGAAACGCTCTTCCAGATAGTTGCGCAATATATCGCATACACCGGCAAAGCCCTTTGCCGCCGGTATATCGCCGCTGCGCACCCGGCGGCAGACAAAATCTATTTCTTTCAAAGTTTTCTCATCCAGCGCGATGGCAGGGATCGTCTTTTTCCGGCGGATAAGATAAATCATTATTATCACTGCTGCGGCGATAAGCAGTGCCGCAGCCGCCGCTGCCCACCACAGCCGGGGCGGAATACGGTTTGCCGGTTTATCCTCAATACCGGCTTCCGGAGCCAGCAGCAATTCACTGCCGGGAGTGATATTTTCCGGTAATCTGCTCTTTTGTGCCGGGATCTTTATCCCATACTCCCGGCTCCGGCTGCCCGGTATGCTGACGGCACTGAACCGTAATTCTCCACCGGGAAAATCTCCGGTCTCAAGCACCCGGAATTTTCCCCGCATCTCCCACTTTATCCGGTCAAAACGGAAACTTTTGAATTTGACCTCCACCGGATAAACCACCGCTTTGTCAGCGTGCAATTTACTTTTTTCTATCCATTGCCCCAGCGGCAGGGTGACTGTGGCTGAATATTGCACCTCTTCGCCCGGATGGATATTTTGCAAAACAGATAACTCCGCTTTTTCCGGGATCAATACCGGCGGCGGCAAAAATACCGCTTTCAGCCAGCTCCCGGCAAGCAGCAGCAATATCAGCACTATCGCCGCCAAAATGATAAAAATTCCTTTTTTCATCATTTTACCTCATCTTTTTACGGCGTTCTGCAAAAAATCCGATCAGCGGCTTCAACACATCCCCGCCGGATGGCACTTCGATCAGATCCACTTGCGCCCGGCGGCAGACTGCCGCCTTTTCATCACGCAATGTCTGCAGTTCTTCATTCAGTTCACGGCGGTTGCCGCAATACTCCACGACCTCTCCGGTTTCGGCATCTTCAAAACTTATGGGATTATCCAGCGGGAACTCTATGTCTGCCGGATCGGTGACACTTATCGCCACTACATCCTGCTTCGCCCGCAATATCCGCAACGACGCTGCAAATTTTTCCGGCCCGATCAAGTCGCTCAACAGAAATACCACTCCCCGTTTTTTCATCAACCGCGCCGTCTCCCGCAATGCCGCATCGATATCAGTTCCCCGGTTTTCCGGTTTGAATGCCAGCAATTCCCGGATCATCCGCAAAGCGTGCATCCGCCCTGAACGCGGCGGCAGGTACAATTCGATCCTGTCGGTAAACAGCAGCAATCCGACCTTGTCTCCGTTTTTGCCCGCACTGAATGCCAGCAATGCCGCCAATTCCGCCGCCGTTTGCCGCTTGCTCTTTTTTGACGAACCCAAGCCGCCGGATGCCGAAAGATCCACCGCCAGCAGTATCACCAATTCCCGTTCTTCCACGAACTTCTTTATATACGGTGAACCCATCCGCGCTGAAACATTCCAATCTATCAGCCGCACATCGTCTCCGCTCGTATACTCCCTGACTTCGTCAAATTCGATACCTCTGCCTTTGAATACACTGCGGTACGCTCCGCCGGTGATCTCCTCTACAAGATGATCGGTACGGATTTCCAACAGACGGATCTGGCGTGCTAATTCGGCAAACTGCTGCATATTTACTGCTCCTGCGGAACTTTTCCTGCTCTCTTACGGAGTTCGCAAGGTTTCCAATATCCGGCGGATGATCATATCCGCATCAATATTTTCCGCTTCAGCTTCATAGGAAAGAACCAGACGGTGGCGCAATACATCCGGAGCCAGATCCTTGATATCCTGCGGCAGTACATACGCCCGCCCCTGAAGCAATGCATGCGCTTTCGCCGCCAACGCCAGCGAAATCGAACCGCGCGGCGATGCACCGAAGGAGATCAACTGACCCAACTCCTTCAATTCATCACTCTTCTGGCGCGCTGACAACCGCGACAACTCGCCCGGTCGCGTGGCGATCACCACATCCAGAATATAATCCATTATCTTCTGATCCATGTAGATCTTATCGACCACCGCGCGCGCCGCCACTATATCATCCAGTTTCGCCACCGTCATACTCTCCGGCGGCGGTGCCGGATGCGCCATCCTCTCTATTACCGACAACTCCTCTTCTCTGCCCGGATAATCAACTTTCAACTTCAACATAAAACGGTCAAGCTGGGCCTCCGGAAGCGGATATGTCCCCTCCTGCTCGATCGGATTCTGGGTCGCCAGTACCATGAATGGCGCAGGCAATGCAAATCTTTCTCCCGCGATCGTTATCTGCTTTTCCTGCATCGCCTCCAGCAATGCACTCTGCACCTTTGCCGGTGCCCGGTTGATCTCATCTGCCAGTACTATATTGGCATTTACCGGCCCTATATTGGTGCTGAATGTCCCATTCGCAGCATTATATATCCTCGTGCCGATCACATCCGCCGGAAGCAGATCCGGGGTGAATTGCAGCCTTGAAAAACTTCCGGATAAGCTGTTTGCCAGCGTTTTTACCGTCAGCGTTTTAGCAAGCCCCGGAACTCCTTCCAGCAACACATGACCGTCTGAGATCAACGCCAGCAGCAGCCGATCCACCAATACTTTCTGACCGGCAACTATTCTGCCCACTTCATCGCGAACTGCCTGCAGCGGTTTTGACAACTGCTGCAGCTCCTGTTGTATCGCTTCCAATTCCTTCGTTTCCATAATATCTGTCTCCCTTCTGCTCTCCAATATATGTTTTTTCTTGCAAATATCAAGAGCATCAGCGCGGAATTCCCACCGGATGCACCAGAAACGGAACATTTTTTCCCAGTTTCAACTCTTTTATCAGCTTCCCTTTATCCACTATCGAACCCATCGCACAGGTTCCCAATCCATTCGCCTGAGCCGCCAGATAAATATTCTGACTCACATATCCGGTATCCACCGCCGCAAATACCTCACGCGGCTGTCTGCTCCGATCCGGTACCAGTATCAAATAGCATGGAGCCTCAAATTTGCCGCAATATTTCCTTACATCACTATCGCTCACCTTTACCAGTTTATTATCCTTTATATGTTTCTCCGGGTCGTAGAACCATACCCCATCAGGCAATGCCGCAAAAATCATTACATCCCGACGGTCCATCGCACTCGGCGCCGTCCTTTTGCCATTCGCCCGGTTGATCCCGTTCGCACTCCACAATACATCCGCCAACTGCTGAATCGTCAACTCTTTCTTCTGGAATTTCCTTACCGAACAGCGTCTGCTCAACGCCTCTGTGAGACTCATCCCGCCACTTTTCTGCGGCGGCGGCAACACTTTTTCCCCGACTCCTGCACTTGCCGCCAGCAGCGCACTTGCCGCCAATATCGATCCGGCGATCTTTCTGATCATCTTTCTCTCCTCCCTTTATCATTTCCTGCCCGTACTGCCGAATCCACCGGCTCCACGGTCACTGCCACTCAACTCTTTTACCTTTATCAACTCCACTTCCGGCAATTTCGCTATCACCATCTGCGCTATCCGGTCGCCCCTGCTGATCGCAAAATCTTCCTCTCCGGCATTATACATTATCACTCCGACTTCGCCGCGGTAACCGGCATCTATCGTCCCCGGAGAATTCGTCAGCATCAAACTGTGTTTCAACGCCAGTCCGCTTCTCGGTCTGATTTGCGCCTCGTACCCCAACGGCAATTCCATTTTGAACCCCGCTGCCACCAGCGTGCTTTTGCCCGGAATCAATACCTTATCTTCCCGCGACCTCAAATCATACGCCGCATCATCCTCATGCGCTTTCACCGGAAACATCTCTTCACAACCCGGCAATACCTCTATCTTTATCTCTGCCATTTTTCCCCTTTCTCTGTCTGCCTTTCGTTTCCCTTTTATCTTTATTCCCTCTTATTCCTAACTAAAATAATCTTTCCATTACCCTTTTTCAATTCTTTATCACTCTTTTTTTCTGTTTTTACTTGAAATTTTATCTTTACCCGTATATATTCTACCCCAGAAAGCAGGTTCTTCTCGGAACAATATTTGCATCGGGTTCTCTTTTGAACTTACTGTACATCGTGTGACCGCGAGTACCACACCTGCTTTCTTTTTTTTTTGCGCGTGTTATGGGCGGGGGGCGCGCCTTGCTGTCGTCGGCGGCTCAGTCGAGTACAGTCGTACACTCCTTCGCCGCCTCCTTGCAAAACGCGCCCCCGCCGCATACTCCGCGCAAAAAAAGGCGTGTGTCTGGTTCGGCTCTGACGGGCTGCCGCCCTTAGCAGGGGCTCTGCCCCCGCACCCTCGGTAACGGGCTGCCGCCCTTTAGCAGGGGCTCTGCCCCCGCACCCCCGATAACGGGCTGCCGCCCTTAGCATGGGCTTTGCCCCCGCACCCCCGATAACGGGCTGACGCCCTTTGCATGGG
>JAFVZG010000051.1 GCA_017508285.1 Lentisphaeria bacterium
CACGGCTTCGCCGTATGAAGCATTTTGCGGCTCTTGCCGCAAAATATGAAGCGCCGCTTGTCAGCGGCATGAAGCGAAGCCTTGACAGGCTTCATTGACCATTTTTTTTGCAAAAAAAATGGTCGGGGTGGCGGGAGTCGAACCCGCGACATCTTGCTCCCAAAGCAAGCGCGCTAGCCACTGCGCTACACCCCGAAATCCATAATATCTTATAAAATATCACTATTCTCATGTTTATTCAAGGGTTTTCATTTGAATATACTTGATTTTTCTCCAAGAAACCTTATTTTGTTCATCCATAGAGGAGAGGAATCGTGGGAGCCGGCGGCGGCGTACCGGGTCTCACGGCAACACACACAAGTAAGGAGTATTATTATGAACCTGTTGGCTAAACGGGAACATGAAGTTCCCGCCGCGTTGGAAAAAGTTTTTCCCGGAGTGGATGAACTTGTCCGTACCATGTTCGGCCGCATGATCGAACCCGGTTCCGGGTTGCTGCGCGGCTCGGTTTTTGATTCCAGATGGGAAACCGAAGTGCATGATGATGATGTCGTCGTGAAAATTTCCTGCCCGGGATGCAAAAATGATGAGTTCCAGTTGGAGATCGTCGGCGATTTTCTCAATTTCAAAGTTCATCATTGCGAAGAAAGTGCCGGTGAGGGCAAAAAAAATAAACACTATGTCTTCCGGGAGCGTTCATGCGCCGAATACGAGGAAAGTATCAAACTCCCTGTCCCAGTCAAGGGCGCAGAAGCCAAAGCCAAATACGCTCACGGCGTTGTTTCGGTTACGATCCCCAGAGATATGCAGCAGCCGTCACCTGCCAAAACCATCAAAGTCCACTGCGACAAATAATGAGGCTATCATATGTCAGACAAACTCGATAAAGATGAAAAAAAGGCAAAAAAAGATGCCAGATGCGAATGCATAACCATCCGCCCCGCCGCCGATGTCACCGATGAATATGACGGCATGGAAATTACCTTTGAATTACCCGGTTCGTCAGCAGATAATGTGGAACTGGAGGTCAAAAACCGGCTGCTTACCCTCAAAGCCGCCAGCTCTCTTCACCGCCGCGGCATGCCCATCGTTTACAAACGGGCATTTTATCTCTCGGATGCGGTGGATGCCGATAATATATCTGCCAAAATCAGCGATGGTATCCTGACTTTGTTTCTCCCCAAGTCGGAAAGTGCCAAAGCTCACAAGATCCCGGTTGAATGACCGGAGGTGATCCCCCTTGCGCCGCAACATCCATCCGCAAAATTTTACGGATGGATTTTTTAATTATCCGGCAGTGACTTTATCTCACCGGCACGGCGCATCTGACTGCGGAACTTGCCCGGAGGCATGCCGCGGCGACGGCTGAATACCCTTGAAAAATAAAATTGATCACAGAATCCGGAGGCAAATGCCACCTCTGCCACCGTCGCACCGGGATCATCGTGCCACATCTTTTCGGCGATCTTCAATCTGGCATCCAGCAGCAATCCTTTGAAACTGGTCTGGTAGTTGTTGCGCAGAAATTGGGATATGGTGGAAACACTGCGCCCCAATTTCTTTGCCATATCCGGCAAACGGATATCTTCAGCAGCGTGCTTTTCTATATACTGATCGATCTCATGCCGCAGACGGTCTCCCTGAAGCACCGCCAATTCCCGCACCGAAATATAGTCGATCAGAGTTTTCAACACCCCCAGCACCGCCTGTAATTTCTCGTGAGTGAAACAGGGCAATTCCTGATAAGCCTGATGCAGTTCAGCGCGCACTTTTTCCGGAATATCATCCCAAACCGGTTCACTTTCACCCTCAATACGGAATTGCCCGAACATGACAAATCCGGCGATCCTGCCCTTTACTCTCACCGGAGCGAGACATTCATGCAAACCGGCATGGCAGCGGTAGTTGATGATCTCCAGTTTCTTTACCGCTTCCTGCTGCTTGTCGCAATCCATGGAAACACAGCGGCTGTAACCGCCAAGTTTTTCATGTACCAGTGAGCAGTAACTGCAGTTGCGCATCTCTTTGCCGCGGCGCACACTTTCACCGGCAAGAGAGTAAAAAGTAACCCGGACATCCAGAAGCGAAGCAAAATCATCAAGCAGTCGCTGAACTTCATCACTGAGAAAAAGTTCCATTGGCATATTACTCATTTTTGACCACTCCTGTACAACTCTTATATCAGGATAATTTCCTTTTGCTGACATTACCGCCGGATCACACTATCCGAACCCTGCTTTGTAATAATATACACCACGTTTGCAAAAAAATCCATAGTTGTGTGTGAAAATCTACTGGCAAAGTTGCCAACGACCGTATATATTATACAGAGAAAAGAAATTACCAAAGTTATTATCAATTTCTAAACATCAAGGATCTTATTATGGAGTTCAATATCGCAGAGATCAGTCGCGGCTTTATGCTGGAAGGTGAATTCGTCAATGCCGACAGATATGGTACCGGTCATATTAATGATACATTCAAAATGTCAACCACCTGCCAGACTTATATCCTGCAAAGGATCAATACCGCTATTTTCCGCGAACCGGAAAAATTGATGGATAACTTTGTGCGGGTTTCCAGACATATCGAAAGCAAAATCGCCGCCGAAAAAGCAGTCAATCCCGCTACCCGCCGCCGCTTTTTGCAGGTGATCCTGTCTCACAAAGGTGAACCGTTTTTCATTGATGCCGACGGAAATTTCTGGCGTTGCTACATCTTTGTGGATGAGGCGCGCACCTATGATGTGCTGGAAAAATCCTCTCAGGCTTACGCCGCAGCAAAGGCTTTCGGCGCATTCCAGAATGACCTCGCCGATCTCCCCGGCAGATTGAATGAGACCATCGCCAATTTTCACAATACGCCCAGCCGTCTTGCCAATCTGGAAGCTGCCGTCAAAGAAGATAAATGCGGCCGCCTTAAAGATGTCGCCCCGGAATTGGATTACATTATGGCGCGCAAAGATGAGTATTCGCTGCTGCTCAATGAACTTGCCGCCGGTAATATCTTTGAGCGCACCACTCACAATGATACCAAACTCAACAATGTTCTGATCGACGATGTTTCCGGAGAGGGGATTTGTGTTATCGACCTTGATACCGTCATGCCGGGACTTCCGCATTACGACTTCGGCGACATGGTGCGTACCGGTACCAGTCCGGCTCCGGAAGATGAGTTGGATCTCTCTAAAGTAGGTATGCGTTTTGAAATGTTTGAGGCATTGCTGCGCGGATTCCTTTCCAGTGCCGGCAACTTCCTCAATGCGCGGGAAAAAGAATTGCTCCCGTTTTCCGGCAAATTGATCACACTTGAGATCGGTATGCGCTTTTTGACGGACTATCTTTCCGGAGATGTATATTTCAAGATCCACCGGGAAAAACACAATCTTGACCGTTGCCGCACCCAGGTCAAACTTGCTCAATCCATCGAAGAGCAGTTTGATGCCATGCGTAAACTCAACGATTCCATCACCCTCTGAGGATGGTTCCGCTGATG
>JAFVZG010000052.1 GCA_017508285.1 Lentisphaeria bacterium
GGCGGAAGCGGGGCTTTGTATTGCGCCACATGAGTCGGGTAAGCCCAACGCCGTAAATCGCGCACAAGCCAAAAGTACCAAAGTGCCGGTGGCACCGCGGGGGGTGCAGGGGGGCGGCGTGAGCCACCCTGCAAAAAGCCGCGTAATGCCTGCAAACAGCGGCGGAAGCGGGGTGAAGGATTGCGCCACATGAGTCGTGGCAGCCCAACGCCATAAATCGCGTGCAAGCCCAAAAGTACCAAAGTGCCGGTGGCACCGCGGGGGGGTGCAGGGGGGCGGCGTGAGCCCACCTGCAAAAAGAAGCGTAATGCCTGCAAAGTTTGCAGATTGCTCCGGGGAGTTACTTTTTTTCTTTTTCCAGATCATGGAATTTTGCTTCATCCGCCAGAGATATGCCATTTTCCACCATGCCGTTATCCAGATGATCCACAGCTCCTCTTGTGCGGAGATTACGGAATAAGTCGATCAAACCGTATACCCCGCCGATGCTGAACCAGATACTGGTTACACCTACAGCGATCACCGGCACGATGACCTGAGTTATGAAAAAGTATTTGCTCCACCACTGGATCGGCCACTTGGAAAAGGAGTTCCAGATCACGATCAGCAGGAAACACAACCCGAAGTTGTAGATATAGGTGTAGATCAGAAGGCTGTAAGATATCGCCTTATCGCCTCTGGTATGTTCCGGGGTGATCCCTGCGAGCATATCGATAAGATTTTTGAAGTGCCAGTTGGTTTTTGCTGCCGGTTTGCCATCCACATTGTAGATGCCGCGGTGCAGCATTCTCTCGAGATTGAATGGTTCTTTGCAAGTGGCAAAGGATACTGCCAGATAGATCAGCAGAGAGAAGATCATGGTCAGGATGTATGCTTCATTACTGTTGATCGGGAACTTTTCCGGATTCATCTGCCAGACCACCAGCGGTTCAAGCGGTGCGGATAACGCTTCAAAGACTCTGCCGACGGCATCGACCAGTTGGTGTCTTTCCAGAAAGGGGTAAACGGTATCAGCCCAGTTGCGCTGCAGATACATTGCTCCGACGGTGATGAATAAACCGCCCAGCATGGAACTCCAAGCTCCCTGTTTCGTGCCGAATCTGCCGTAGAGGGCAAAGATACACATCGGCCCGCAGCCGCCCATCCACAAAGATAGAATAATGGTCATAAACAGCTGCAGATAATCCAATTGCGTGACATAGACCGATATCAGCACCGAGACTACTCCGACAAAGACCGCCGTCAGACGGAAAAGCCAGATATGCAATAAACCGGATGGTACTTTTTTCATAAACGGCAGTATCACATCCTGCACGATGGTTCCCACGGAACTGAAAATAAAAGAGGTGTCAGTCGAGAGCATTGCCAGGATCGCCAGCAGACAGAATAACCCCATCATTCCCGGCGACAGAAGTTTTCTCATCGTGACCGCCAGCATACTCTGATGGTAAAGGGTATTGAATTGCTGAGTGAGATATGCACCATTGTCAACTCCGGCATTTTCAAATGTCCGGCGGGCGGTTTCGATGTAGATGGTATCGAGGTTTTCGGTGTGAGAAAGCGGCTTATCAATGCCGATCTTATGTTTCTGTTCCGGGATCGAGGAGATATTATCCAGCAGAGTTTGGTGCAGAACCGGATCATTTTTGACGACATCGCCGGCGACTTTTGCAGATAATTCGGTGCGGATCTCCCGTGCTTCAGCGGAAAAGTGTTCATGATTCAATATCACCAGCACGGATATGGAAAGCACCAGATAGAGCAATGGAGAAAAGAAACTGCGCCATTTGCCGATGATGGATGCCATTTTCTGCTCATGCGGCGAAAAAGCCGCTCCGGATGCGCCGCCGCCGATCCACGATGCTCCGTGCAGCAGCACATTGGTCACTCCCAATACCAGCAGCAGCAGATTGAAGTCCCGCAGATGCATGATATCGTAGGGATTGAGAAAACTCTGTCCCGGTGCCCGGTCGGTCAGAACCGGGATGACCTCATCTGCCCAATTGAATTTATAGAGCAGAAAGAAGGAGAAAAACACTATCAGCGGCAGACAGATCATCCCCTGCACCGCATCGGTGATGACGATGGAAAGAGTGCCGCCGCAGCAGATGATGAATATCGACATTGCCATACAGACGCACATGGTCAGAACGAATACCGATATTTCCATGCCGAAAACATTTATATACGCCGGGAATCCCAGAAAGTAAAGGAAAAATCTTCCGGCGACCGCCGGCATGATCGCATGAGAGAGCAATTCAGCAAAGGAGCGCAATCCGGAAGCGAATACCCGCAGGGATTTGCTGGCGTAACGCAATTCGAGGAACTGCCCGAAACTTTGCGCTTTGGTTTCGCGGAAACGGTAGGCGACAAAGCCGAAAAGAGCCAGCGTCAATGTCAGCGGGATCAATACCGCATTCCAGATGCCGACAGCAAATCCCCCCTTGTAGTGCTGTTCACACATCATAACGATGGTGAGGATGCTGATACCGTTTGCCAGATCGCCGACCAGCAGGATATAACGGTTGCACAGTCTTCCGGCGGAGAGAAAATCAACCACCCCTTTAACATATTTGGTGGTGTAGACTCCGACACCGAGTATTGCTGTTACCGGAATGAGGGCGATCAGCCAGTCATACCATTGCATGATCGTTTCCTTTCAAAGTTTTTTCGTACATTTCGCCCGGTGCGAGCGTGATAACTTCTTTTTCTTCTGCCGAAAGGTGCAGATAAGCACTTTGCGTCAGGTGTTCTTCGGTATTGAGGATGTAGACTTTCCTTTCGCTGCCGGAGTTGTATACTGCGTAACGGAGGCGGTCGGATGCTTCCAGTTTCGGGTAAACATCGATGCTCTGGCAGCAACTTTCCAGCAGAAATCCATACAACTCTTTTACGCCGGATGCGCCGGGGTATTCGATCGAGTTGAGCAGAACGGCACAACCGCTGCCAAGTGAATTGGCAAAGAGTACCGGAGACATATCATCGCGCCATTGGAGATCGACGAAGCGGTCAGAGGCAACGGCAAGGGTCTTTGCTCCGCAAAGTTCAAAATCCCCGCTCATAAAGCCGCCGTCGGTATATTTGGGGTCGCAGTTGCAGCTCCAGAGAGGAAAACGCCAGCGGCATGGCGGTTCATCCTTGAATTTTATACCGTAGGGTATTTTGGAATAATTGCGATTTTTCAATTTCACTCCAAAAAGTTCGCTCCAGTCTCCGTCATTGAATGGCTCAAAATTTCCTTCCGGAGAAACCGAACTGCTCAGATGTGCCGCCGCCATAAGCAACTGACCGCCATTGGCGACATAACGGATAAGTTTGCCGTATAAATTTCTATCCATGCAGTTTCTGCCGAGGAATATCAGAGCCTTGTAGCGGGCAAAGAGTTCATCCGGCGCATCGAATGGGATGATATCTGCCTGACCCAGCGGCGGATTGCCGGAAAAATCGGTGTCGCCGAAGCGTTCCCGGTTCTCCCAGCTGCGCCGCCGGTAGAGCCTTTCAAAGAGTTCCCAGGATTTTTCCGCATCACCGACCCGGAATCTTTCATCGGTACGCTGACCCCACAAATGGGTCTGTCCGGCTCCGGCAAAGCCGTCAAAGCGGCCGTGGATAATTGCCACTGCCGCTTCCGGAAAACCTGCCGGGCGGGGGTGCGCATCGGCGTATCCGGCAATTTCGGCAACCGCTTTGCGGAAGCGTTTGACTTCCGGATGGTCAGTATTGAAATTTTTGCCGAGAGCTTTGTAATCCATCAGACCGTGTTCAGCGTAGATGGGATCGGCACCGCGCAAAAAGGCGTGAAAAAGCGAAGTTTTCCACCGTTTTTCCCACAATTCATCGTGCTGATTGCCGCCGTACCAGACCATTGCCATATCCACGCCGAAAAACTTTTTGCCGAAAGCGATGGATGCTCCCTTGACCGCCGAAAATCCTCTTTCCAGTTCCGGGGTGTAGATCACCTCAAGATCCACCCGGTCGATACCGGCACGGTAGATGAATGATGAGGCGACCCCGCACGCTTCAATGCAGAAAAACGGGGCTTTCAAACCCATGCGTTTGGCATAATCCAGTGCTTCGCGCATCTGTTTTTCGGTATTGGCAGCTGCTTCGGCGATATCGTTTGCCGGGGGCGGCAGGGTCTTGCTGCCTGCCACGGTGCTTTGCGGCCAGTAGAACATCAATCCGCCGTATTCGCACATTAAAAGTGAACCGTCAAGCACATCCTGATATTCGCTTAGAATATCCAGCACCTCTTTGCTTATCGGTTCGTAACTGCCGGTAAGTTCACCGGTCAGCCGGTTGACCATCTCATCCATGACGAAGCGTTTTTTCTCCCGGCGGCAGAACTCCCCGACCTCCCGGATCTTTTCCGGAGTCCACGGGCCGACAAAGAGGACGGTGTAATTGCCGAGTTTTTCGGCTTTCATGGTTTCCAGCGTGGTGATGCCGTAACCGGATTCGCTCATGCCGCCGGTTCTGACCTTCTGCAATAAATTTTCACTCATTTTCACTTCTCCATGGCGGTGAGTTTTTCCGGTATATCCATCGGGTTTGCCAGCAGGGTGATCCCGGGTGCAGGTTTTGGGGGGATTTCCACGCCTCTGCCGGTCAGGATAAAGGCTCTGCCTGCTCCGTGAGAAACGGGCAAAACGCCATCTTCCTGATAATCATCGCCGACGACGGAGATCTTTTCCGGGGATGCTCCGATGCGCGGGATGATGAATTTCCACACATATTCCAGAGACTTGCAGCCGCCGGTATGATCGGTGCTGAATATGTGTTCGAAATATCCGGCACTCAAACCGGCTTTTTCCAGTTTCCACCGGCATCCCCAGTAGGGGTTGTTGCTGGCGATATAGACCTTTGCTCCGGCATTTTTCAGAGTGCGGATGGCGGCGACGGTCTCTTCATATACCTCAAGGAGCGATTCATGCCGTTTTTTCATGGCGGCATGCGCCTCATCCCAGGGAATATTGAATTCATGGATCAAATCGCTGTAATCCCAGCGCAAAACATCGTATGTGCGCTCATAGATCGCCTTTTCCGCCGCCTCTTTTTCCCAGCCGCGGGCAATCATCAGATCCCGCAGCGGGATCATGAAACAGTTGCCGTGCAGAGTCTCCTGTTTCAGCAATGCCTGCGGGCAGTAACGGGTGATGGTGTTGTCGATATCAAAGATGATATGTTGATTTTGCAGACTCATATCGGCTCCTGGGTATTGCGGATCATTTTTTCAAGTCGATGACATAAACATGCCGCTCATACTCTTTGAATGTATCCTGAAAGATATTGTTTTTTACCGGCATGGTGCGGTTTTCAAACCACACTTCCGCTTTGTTTCCGCAGCGGAAATTTCCCGGCAGAGTGAAACTGCTTTTTACCGTTTTTTTATCCGGATTGACGGCGATGATAAAGAGTTTACCATCCTTTTTGCGGGTGATGAATTCCAGAGATTTGGCGGATGCGGTACTTTTTCCGCAATACTCCTGAGAGAATACCGCCTCTTCCAATGCCCGGAACTCCCGGTCAACGGTTTGGATAGCCTGCCAGTTGCTCCGGTATTTGGGGATGCCGGAAAAGTGGACAAAGCCGGTACAGCCGCCAATAAGCATGGCGTAACACTGCCCGATCTGTTCGCTGACCGAACATTCCCGGTGATGGTTGTGAGTGCTGTCGCCGGAGGGGAAGAACCATGCCGGTTTTCTCTCATTGCGGCCGGCTTTTTCCACCATCTTTGCCGAATTGAGCATATCTCTGACGGGGCGTCCTTCGCGGTTGGTGATATAATCATCGATCATCAATATGTCGGAAGTAAGATCGGCGAAGCGGCCGGGGATGCCGATCACGGTGTTATTCATAAAGACCGGGATTTCCGGCATGGTCTGCTGATGTTTCTGCATGAAGAGTTTGACATCGTCGCTTTTGGCATAGAGTTCCGGCTCATCGACTGCCAGAAATGTAATGATATTTTTGAAGTTTCTGAGCTGTTTTTTGACATGATCGAAACTCCATTTATCCCGCATCCGCCACGCGTAGAAATCCCAGTAAACTACTTTGATATCAAACTTTTCCGCCTCTTTTATAAAGGCGTGCAGGGCGGGAGATGCCGGATTGACACATCCGGGAGTGACATAACGGAATCCGGCATCACGGATCGTTTTGAAAAGCATGCGTGCCATTTCCGGAGTGAAACGGGGCTCTATCCCCAGAAACGGGGCGACGATCAGCGCCGGTTTGCCGTCAATTTCCAAAGTCCGGTTCAAGTGGTCGATTTTCACGCACTTCATCTCCTGACCGGATACGACCTTGATCCCGACGGAAGTGGAAGCAACTATTCTGTTTCCGGCAAAGATCGTTACCGGGATTTGATATTTACCGGGAGCGACATTTTGCAGCGGCAGGTCAAATTCCAGATCGGGGGTATCTGCTTTGAAGTCAAAACTTCTGCCGTTGATCACAGCTTTGCCGCTGTATTTGCCGGGAGGAAGATTGCATTTGCCGGTGATTTTTGCTGATTTGCCGGTGATATTGATGCTGTAACGGCTGAATAACTGCAATGGTCCGATCGAATTGAGCAGCACCGGTTTTACGGCAAGCACTTCTTCGCTGCGGTCGCTCAGAGTTATTACTGCTGACAGATTGCGCTGTGAATTGGGCAAAGCGGTAGTGATCTTCACCGGGTTGTCACCGGGGTTGAGATCCTGCGTGACAGAAGCGGTGATTTTGCTGCTTTTGCTGTCGGCAAGAGTGATTTTTGCCCGGGGAAGAGCTTTGCCGGTGTTGTTGCGCACGATCACCTCAAAGAGGGCATTGCCGCGCTCATTGTCGTAAAGCATAGGATTGGCAAAACCGATTTTCGCCCGGTCGGTGATACCGGAAGGGAAGTGGAGCTGCGCAAACTCCTGCGGCAGATGATAATTTCCCTCGATATCAGTATTGAGCAGTGAGGATATCTGGTTGGCGGCAAGGTCGTTGCGCCCGACATTCACTCCCCAGACATCGGAGAGCATGGGATCGGCGAAGTCGCTCAAAGGGAAGGCGAATTCATAGTCGATGGAGTTTTCAGCGTGATTGATTTTTACGGCACTTTTCCAGTTGCCGTTCCACGCCGGATTTCTGCCGGTGCCGCAATCAGCCTGTGAATTGCCGGCATTGACGGCGAGCTGATAGTAATCCTTGCCGCTTGCGGTCGGGTCGAAGAAGAGTTCCACGCTCTCTGCGGCGTATACCCTGCCGACATCGCGGGGGATTTTATTCTGCGGTATTTTGCCGGGATCAGCGGTGTAACTGCGGATGGCGGCATAAAGATATTGACCGTCACAGGCAAATGAGGCGACCGTCTTGTTGTCAGGAAGTTTACCGGCTTTTATCCGGAATGAAGTCACCGGATATTTTTGCGGGAAGTCGGATAAATCACCGTCGATCACCGGGGCTTTGCTGATTTTTGCCACCTTTACGGTATCGGGGCGGCGTTTATTTTCCGGTTTGGCAGCGGCAAATTTTTCCTCATCGAGTGAACCGGGTTTGCAGGCAGTGGCTTTTTCCCCCAGTTCCACCTGCACATCATCCGCCCAGATGAGATTTTTGCTCTGCGTGGAAACGCCGAATTGCACCTGCACCCGCTGCGGAGCGGGGAGCGTAAAGGTGTAACGCTCCCAATTTCCGGTCAGGGTGACCGGTTTTTCGTGCATTTTGTGATGCACTTCCCAAAAGACCAGTTTGGCTTTGGTTCCCGGTTTATCGGATTTCAGCCAGATGCTGCCGGTGACCGGTTTACCCACAGATACTCCGATATGGGACATTAAAAATCCGGTCATCAGCGATGAGTCGTTATGGGCAAGCCGGAGCGAATTTTTGCCGCTTTTCTTCTCGTTTTTATCCACCGTCAGGGTTTCAAGGTACCGGTCATAAGTGGTTTTCCAGCTCAGCGGGCGGAGCGTGGCGATATTGACATAAGGAGGCATGGTGCCATCCACCAGATATTCAAAGGAGTGATTGATCACCAGATTCGGTGAATCACTGCCGGAGGTTATGGCATTGACCGCCACATTGTCGATCACTGCTTCCGCCCGGTAAGGCATGATCTCGATTTTTCCGGTCGGGATCATCTCACTATCCATGAAAGAGAGGTAATTTTCGCCATTGATCGAAACGCTGTATTTTCTGGAATTGCCCGTTCTCTGCCGGGAAATGCTCAGACGGCAGGGGGTGCCGAATTGATAGTTGCGGAACCTTACTGAAGTGCCGAGGGAGCGTTTGTAACTTGCCGGGCGGTAAGCGGTATTGAGCGAATTCCGGTAGAGCAGGAAGTTTATTCCGTCGATTTTTACGGAAACAAATTGATACTCCCCATTGCGCGGCAAGGGGGTGATATCGGCGGAAAAGATAAAATCCTGATCTTTCAGATCACGGCGGAGCGTGACGGTGCCGCCGGGGATCTTCAAAACTCCGTTTGCCGGTTTGATCCCGGCAGGAGCCTTCCAGTTTTCAGCGAA
The DNA here is from genome assembly GCA_017508285.1 of Lentisphaeria bacterium. GTDB lineage: Bacteria > Verrucomicrobiota > Lentisphaeria > Victivallales > Victivallaceae > UBA1784. The sequence continues at coordinate 8,496 of JAFVZG010000052.1, forward strand.
TAATCCGATAGTTTCAAAGTCATCGGCAAAGATCTGCGCACCGGTATTGCCATAGCAGATATTGGCACTCAGCAGCAGTAAAAGCGGCAATATTTTTTTCATTTTTTCTCCTTTTTTTTGCAATAAGAGCCCTTACCCCTGTCGGTATGAGAGGTATGATCCGGTAAAATTATATTCTGGCAAGTCAATCGCGGGCGGGATTATTTTTCCGGTTCGGTGATTTGGATATTTTTCACCATCACCCCGGTACGGCTCTTTTGGATATAGAGTTTATCGGTCGGGGGGAATTGATAATTTTTCAGAGTGTAGACCACATTGCCATCGACTTTGTAGGTATAGATATATTTGCCATTCTCTTTGGTTCTGGAAATTTCCATCTTATGGAACTTTCCGGCACCGGCATCTTTGAAGAGCAGTTGACGGCTGTCGAGCCAGGAAACATCCGGACGCTTGTAGATTATCACCGCTTTGTCAGAAAGGATATTGAACATGATCTCATCGATTTTTATTCCGCCGAAGCCGCTGTTTTCAGTCAATGCCGCTTCCAGAGAGATGGTGATATTGTCTTTGCCGGTAAGTTTCTGTTTCAATTCGACGCTTTTGTTGTTTTTGCCGATTATCAACTGACCGTTTTCGATTTTATTCTGACCGATATCCCAAGCCGCCTTGACGGTTTCCGGATTGGAGAAATCCTCTTTGAGAATAATGGTATCGGCGCCGGATGCCGCCATTGCCGCACTCACAAAAATCATCAACAAACTTTTTTTCATAACCGTTGCTCCTTGTTTTATATGGTTGAAAAGTTCACTTGTCATCATTTATACATATTTGCCCATTCGCCCCACATTCTCTGGTGGTCGGCGGTGACAGTTCCGTTATAGCCGCCGCCGGGGGTGGCATCGGCGGGATGGACTTCTGAACGCTTTTTGAATTCCACATGGCTGTCGATGTAAGCAATGCCCGATCCGCCGTTATGCAAATTGCCGATCAGAGTGCCTTTTATATAGATGCGGTCATCGTAAAAGTTGTCATTATCCGAATCAGCGATCATGATGATCTGCGAAGGACGCCCGACTTTACCCTGTTTAACTACCGGATTGGCAGGGTGATCGGCAGAGGCATTGGGTCTGATACCGACGCATTCGCTGTAAGCATAGGTCAATGTGTCATTGGTATACCAGGATTGCCGCTCCTGCATACTTGGGCAGATCCATGCCTCTTTGGGCATCCGGTCACGCATTTCACTCTGCCAGGTTTTTGCTCCGGGACACTGACTCAAGGGCAGGCAGTCATCATTGTCGCTGGCATATTGAATAGTGAATCCGGCAAAGTTTTTGATATTGTTGATACATGCCGCACTGCGCCCGCGTTCACGGGCACTATTCAATGCCGGCAGCAAAATCGCCGCCAAGATCGCAATAATTGCAATAACAACCAGCAATTCTATTAAAGTGAATGCGCTCTTGGGAAGAGGGGAAAAACTTCTTTTCACGGGAAAAGAGGTTTTTCCCCTCTCCCCAAACCCCACTTCCCTTTTCAAGAAAAGCGAACTTTTTTGTTGAGTTTCAGCTGCTGTTTCGGGCAATTCGATCAGAGAGAAGTATTTCTGATGCATGATGGAGACTCCTTTCTTTGATTTGGTGTAAAATGCGTTGGGTATCGTTATTATGGAAAACTCTTCCTTTTTTCAGAGGGATTTTTCTTCCAGCAGACGCCAGAATTTTATTGCCATTTTGAATCCTTCGGCGGGGTCTGCCAGCGGCCATCCGTTGGTTTCAAAAGTCAGATCCTGCAAAGCGGTATACTCCCGTAAAGCTTTTATCACCTTCCGCCAGTCGATGGTTCCCAGACCGGGGGTGAGATGCTCGTCAATTCCGGAGGTGGAAAGCAAAGAGGTATCTCCCGGTTTGATCCTTTCATCCGCTCCCCGGTTGTCGTGCAGATGGGTGGTGAAAACTTTGCGGTTCATCGTTTTTATCCATTGCACCGGGTCATTCCCGGCGCAGTGGGCGTGACCGCTATCCAGGCAGAAGCCGACTGCCGGATGATCGACCAATGCGATCAATTCCGGCAGATATACCGGATCGCAGAATGGTTCGGAACGCTCGACATTTTCCAGTGCGATCTTCACATTGCACCCGGCGGCATAGTCACCGGCGGCACGGATGTTTTCAGCGCAAAGTTCCAGAAGATTGCGGATGCCGATGCGTCCGGCTTCTTTCAGAAACTCCTGATTGTACTCTTCTCCGGTGGAGTAGTGCCCGAAAACTCTTCCCGCATGGAAGACGATATTTTCCGCACCCAAATTGGCGGTGAAGTCGATGCACCGTTTGATGCGGTCGATGGTTTTGCTTTGCGGGGTATCCCCGGCGGAAAACGAGGGAACGACGCTGTGATGCTGGGTTATCCGGAAGCCGTTTTTACGGAAGAGTTCTCCGATGCGTTTGCTCTCCAAATCCATATCGAATGCGGATTTTTCTTCCAGATGATAGCCGAAAAGCATCGCAAGACTGATCCCGGCATCCTGCAGATATCCCATTTTCCGGATGATGTCGTCATCGCTGAGAGCGGTGACTTCGACTCCATCGAATGAAACGGTTTGTACGGGATAAGAGAGATTGAAATTTTTTACCATTTTTTGTTCCCTTCGCCATATCCCGGTCTGACTGCGGCATTACCTCACAAGCCATTGCCCGGCAGTGGCATTTCCAGTTGCTTTCCTCTATTACCATATCACCGTTTTTTCATTTGCAAATGTATGGCAGTGCAAAGATGTTGTATTTTAGTGCAAAAGTGCAAAAATCATCGGCAGCCGGTGATCAAGCGGATGATTCTGATGCCGGGATCGGGATTTACGGCAGGGAGGTGGAGTTTTCACGCTGTTGACAAATGGCGGATGCCGTGGTATATTTTATCCGCCGCAAACGGTATCAGAATGCCGTACATTTATAATAAAACTGCGTGATATCACTGAGTTTACGCAAGGGGATCGGGAATGGAAAAACTGCTGATAAAAGATCACTTCTGCGAGGGGGAATTCCCGGTGATGGTGGAAGTAATGCCTTATCGGGAGATCGAAAATTCCCGGTGGCACACCCACGAATTTTCGGAATTGACATTGATTTTCAGCGGGGAGTGCATCCACCGGTGCAACGGGAAGTATGTCAAGCTGCAGAGCGAAGATATGGTATTGCTCCACCCCGGTTCCTGTCACTGTTTTGAGGGGGAGTATAAAGCGATATCGCTTCTTTATGATGCCAGCGCGCAGTATCCGCCGATCGCTTCCAGCGATATGCCCTTTGTCAAGATATTCTATCCGGGTGAAGATGATGACCGGGATCAGGCGGAACCATTCGGCAAATTCCCGCAGTGCGATTTTGTGCTGATCGAAAATCTGCTTTTGCGCCTGCGCTATGAATTGCGCCACCGCCGGATCGGCCACAACCTGATGACTATGGCGGTTTTCACCGAAATCGTGACCTTTATCGCCCGCGGCAGCAATCCGGCGATCAAGCGCAAGGAGTTTACCAGAATGCACGATGTGGTGCTGTATATGAATAACCATTACGGCGAAAAGATCGACTTTCAGCATCTTGCCAAAGTCGCCGGGAGTTCCAAGCGGGCATTGTTTTATCACTTCAATGCGGTTTTTTCCATGACGCCGGGGGAGTATCTGGCGCAGATCCGGCTGCACCATGCGCAGGAGATGCTGCGCAATGGCATTTCGGTGAAAGAGACGGCGCACCAGTGCGGTTTTGCCGACAGTTCCCACTTGTGCCGGGTATTCAAGAAAAAGACCGGCAAGTCACCTGCCAACTGGCTGCTGGAAAACTCCGGAACGGTTTGAAAAGTCCATTCCCGGAGGGGAAGTTTTTTGGGGATGACCCTTTACAACTCTTTTACAAAGGGCAATTCAAGTTGATAACAGCGTACCGGAACCGGCGGGGTGTACGGTTTTTCCGGAACAGGACGGCGGAAGAGGGCAATTATTTTCTTCAACATAAGGCAAAATCCTTTCATTAACGGCTTGTATTTTGTTTCTGCGCATAATATATTACAGGCAAGAGGACATCTTGTGTCCTGTCTGGTTATGAAAATAAAAATTTTTGAAATTTTTTCCGGAGAGATGTTTCCAATTTTAGGAGGTCGCCAAAATGCCGATGCAGAAATCACAACTTCACCGCCTGATGCGGATCGCCGCTTTACTGAAAGAGAACCGTTATCCGAACTCCGAAACGCTGGTAAAAGAGTTCCGCCGCATCGCCGTTGAGGAAGAGTTGGAAATCGACTGCGGAAAAAAGACCATTCTGCGGGATATGAAAGTACTTGAGCATGAATTTAATTGTCCGCTTGCCTTTGACCGTGCCAGAAACGGCTACTATCTCAAACACCACGGCTGGGATTTCATTGCTCCGGCACTCCTTGACGAAAACGAAATGCTCGCTGCGGTCATCGGGGCGAGGATCGCCGAAGAGATTTTCCCGTCGCCATTGAAAAACAAGATCCGCAATGCCGTGGACTACCTTTTGCAGAACAATAATCCGGATTTTCTGGATACCGCCAATATGGAAAGTTTGAGCATCCTTTCCGGATTGTACGCCAATATTGACCCGGAAATTTTTCAAACGCTTTTTCAAGGGTGGCAGACCAATCACTGCGTAAAAATCGCCTACGCCGACTGGCAGGGCGAAGTTACGGAGCGTATCATCGAGCCGCATACGCTGGTCTTTTTCAACAATTCGTGGTACACAAAAGCATTCTGCCACCTGAAAAATCAGCCCCGTACCTTTGCGTTGCGGCGAATCAAGAAAGCGGAACTCCTGAAAAGCGACTTTGAACCCAACAAAGAGATAATTTCTTCGGTAAATCCGGATGACTTCCTCGGCTTTGAGAAGATAAAAAATGTGAAACTGCACGCCGCAAGCTACGCTCTTGACCGCCTGAAATCATCTCCATTGCACACCCATCAAATCATCCACGATGACGGCACAGTGGAGATCCCGGCAGTCGCCAAAGAGGTACTCTTCCCCTTCATCCTCTCGCAGGAAGGCAATGTCAGAATCCTTGAACCGGCAGATCTCAAAACCGAACTGAAAAGCAAACTGCAGAAAATGCTTGCTGATTGCTGAAAAAAATTGATTTTTTTGAACTTCCATGAACCAACAGGACACAAAAAGTCCACTCGCAAAGAGTATATTGACACCAGATTGAAAATAAAAAGGGATATGTAATAATGAAACTATTCAGACTGGTCAAAGACATTTTTATTACAATTGCAGGGCTCGTTTTTGTCTGCGTGGTGCTGCTGATTCATGTGCTGATTTTTGTAACTCTTCTTTGGCCGCTTCAAATACTGGGGACGATTCTTTTTATGACCGTAATGATCATTGCCGGAATTCTGCCTGAAAAGATCGGTGACAGGTTTGTTGTTTTCTGCGATCATATTTCTGCGCCGTTTCTTAGGATAATCAAAAAAATATTTGGCGATTTCGGCAGTCGGCACGGATCTGTCAGCCGGGCATTTCATATGGATTCTGGCGACTTCGATTAACAGTATGATCGAATTTGAGAGGATCTCATATACTACAGCAATACATATATTTGGGGGGATTCCCCATTCATCTTTTTGCAAATCATCCGGCAGATGGTCGGAATTACTGTGCCCTCTTACCCGGTTTGATGGATGATTATCAGTGCCGGAATATTCTTTAGAGTAAAAAAAAGACAATTATTTTCAGCATTGGACACAAAATGTCTCACCGCCGGAGATATATTACATCAGTTTGCAATTTCTAAATGTAATATGGAGGAAAATAAAAATGCTTAAAGAGAAGATTTTTTGCTGTGTTCTGTCTGCTGTGTTCTTTGCCGGTGATCCGGCTTTTGCTGCAGAAGCAAAAAACACCACCAAAGATGTTTCAACACTCGAAGCGGCAATAAAACACTTTGATTCCGGGGATAGAGAAGGGGCTTTCCTGCTGCTTAAAAACGCGGAAAACTCCGGAGATCCCCGTATTCTTTCCCGGCTGGGCTGGTGTTATTATTTCGGTTCAGGAGTAGAAGAAAACAGAGAAGCTGCATATCAATACTTCAAGCGCAGTATTGATGATCCCGACGGCTTTGGTATTGATGGTATGGGTATTTGCTATCAGCACGGTGTCGGTGTGGAAAAAGATCTTGCCAAAGCCGAAGAAATGCACAAAAAAGCGTTGGCAAAGGGTAATTTATATGCACTTGGCAATTTGGCATTCCTCTATGGCCGCAGCGGCAACGATGCCGAAGCGATCCGGTATTGGGAAATGTGTTATAAGAGCAAACTGCCACCATTCTGGCTGGCATTTTCTGCCTATATGTTGGGGAATCTGCACGAAAATCCAAAAGAAAAAATCTCCTGGTGGGAAGAGGCAGGCAAGCGTGGATTCAGTGAAGCATTGCTTGAATTGTCAAAGTTCTATAACTTTGGCGATACTGTTGAAATCGATATGTCCAAGTCCTTGGAATATGCCAAAATGTATGCCGGAGATACCGGCGATAAGGCTCCTTATGCCGCGGTGGCATTTGATTGGGCGATCGAAAAAATGGTTTTGCAAGATATGGAGATGGCTGCGAAGTATATGCTTATTGCTGCTGACAATGGCGAAAAACGGGCATATTGGTATGCGTTTAAGCTTTCCGGTAATGGTAAATACGCACTCTTGGCTGCCGAAAGTGGTGATGAACGAGGTTTTGCCGAAGCAGGAAATTACCTTATGAACCGTCGTAAAGAAAATCCGCAAGCAGCAGAGGAATACAGACAACGGGCTGTAAATTATTACCGGAAAGCAATCGATCTCCAAGGTGCTGATTCCTTGAACGCCATTTGCAATCTTGCCGCAGCATACGCAGAAAAACAAGATGCGGAAAATATTGAAAAAGCTTTGAAACTTTATCAGGAAGCCGCTTGTTGGCATTTCCCCCGCGGATTGAGTGCTGCCGGAGTAATATATGCTATGTTCAGCCAAATGGAAATTGATGATGAAGCAAAGAGAAAATATGCGTTGCTGGCGTTGGAGCATCTTGCCTCTGCATTTTTTTACGGAGATAAAGATGCCGCTGATGATTTGATGGAAAAAATATCACCGTTGGCTGAAAAATACAGCGATACCCCGGAAGCAAAATTTTTCAATGGCATCAAACTTATTATGCGGATACCACAGGATCAAGCAGAGGCCAAAGTGATTGCTGAAGGAGAGAAGCTGATCAAAGCTGCAGCAGATGCCGGTTGTATTCAGGCAATGATGGTACAAGGTACATATATTGCCCCGAATCCTGAAGTTGCTGTTCAATATTTGCAAAAGGCCGCTGCTGCCGGAAATCTTTACGCCAAATGGCTTTTGGGGAGCACTCCGCAATTCGCACAAATACTACCTGTAGCTGATCGTTTGAACTATCTTAAAGAACTTATCGCTGTCGGCAATAAAAACTCACGAAACCTTTATGCACAACTTCTGGATGAACAGGGAAAAACTGCGATGGCTATCAAAGAATACCAAGCTGCCATCGCAGAAGGTCACGCTGGCAGTATGACTCTTTTGTATTTGCTGCTTTTGCGTCAGGGCGATGTGAAAATGATTGTTGAAGCCTGGGAACTTTTGAGACAGGCGATTGAAAAACACGATGGACTTGCTCAATGTTTTGTAGCTGAGAGATGCTTGGATAGTCCAAGCTTTTCACCACGATTTGGAATGCATTTATTGATGAAAGGGATAGTTGACGGTACTGAAGCATCATATTACTACTTGCACCGCATAGCAATGAATTATGCTCAAGGAAAAGGAGTCACGAAATCTGCTGAAAATGCCAAACGCATTGCCGGAAAAATGATTGAACAGGGATATGCCTACGGCTTTTATACGATGGGAGTACTTTACCGGATCGGTGTATTCGGCAAAGCAGATACAGAGAAAGCCAAAGAATACTATAAAAAGGGAGCCGAACAAGGTGTCCAAGAGTGCATTGAAGCTCTTAAAACTTTGTCTTCGGGGAGAAAATAATATATTCCCCCGACATATTGGTGACACATTTTATCCCTTGAGCCGATAAATATTCGCTCTCTTTGCTCATTGCAGAGCATAAAATAATTCACCATTCAGCTCCACCTGACTCCGGGAGCGCTTTGCTTGCCGAAGCGACGACGACCGAGCTTTCCAAAAAGAAAAATCCGCAAGGCTTCAAAGCGAGTGCCGAAGTTGCCAAACAGGGCGGAGCCATCGCCGGAAATACTCGAAAGCAAATCGAAAAAGAAACCGGCACTTCCATCTGTACTTTCGAGCGTGGCAGCAATATTCCTTAATGCTCCACCTGAAGAAGAAAAGTAACTCTTTGAATTACGGAACTGTCAGGCAATCCTTGACAGTTCCGCACAAAGTTATTTTCTGATAAGCCTGTTCTGCCACTCTTGCCCAATGCGTTTCTTCAGTTCTTTGTCTTCTTTTTCGCACAATTTTATTAATTGAACGCAGAGGTTATCGGACAGCTCTTTATCGGACAAATCTTGAAGTGGTATGAAATTTCCTCCTAATACTACTCCTGCAGAAGCAATAATATCATAATGTTTTTGATAATTTTCTCCAACCTTCTTTTGAACATCTTCGCGGGAGAAAGGTTGCTTAGACAGCTTGTCCGCAGTGTCCCAAATGTCTTTCTCAAGATCAGAGATAGTTCCATTAAGTTTCAAAAATTCCAATACCGCATTTACTAAATCAGCCATTTTATATCCTTTCTATTTTTGATTTTTCGGTATGATGCGGGTAATATAACAGATGACGGAGAATTTTCAAAATAAAAAACGAGACCGACATTTAAAAAAACAAAATTTTTTGCTGGCTCCATAGAGAAAACGTTTGCAAAAGATATAACAGATGCTATATTTGCTATGAAAGTATATAATCATGGAGAATAGCCGATGTCTACGTTTGAAAATATTGCTGAAGAATTGAAAAAGCTGCGCCAGCGGCAGGGGTGGTCACAGGAAGACCTTGCCCGAAACCTCGGAGTAAGTTTCGCCACCGTCAACCGCTGGGAAAACGGCAAAACCAAACCGTCCCGCCTCTCTGTTGAAAAAATTCAGGTCGTTGTAAAGAGGAAGAACAAAAATGTTTTATAAACTCATTCAAAAGA
>JAFVZG010000053.1 GCA_017508285.1 Lentisphaeria bacterium
ACGGGTGTCACCATTCAGACCGTAAGCTGCAACATTCTGACCGAGAAGCAATATCTCTTTGACTCCATGTTCAACCAATTCTGCGGCTTCCGAAATAATGGATTGCCTGCTTCGGGAAACTTCTCTCCCTCTGACATACGGCACGATACAGTAACTGCAGAAACGGTTGCATCCTCTGGTGATGGCAATTTGGGCACTCCAGGAATTTTTGCCGTGTTCACCGAGCATATCGATCTCTTCCGGTGCAACAGTGATGTCGGTAAATTTCCGGCGTGAGACAGCAACTTTTTCAGCCATTTCCAAGGCCCGGTGGATTTGACCGGTACCGAGGACAAAATCCAGATGAGGCAATTCAGCAAGCAGCTGATCACCGAGCCGCTGCGCCATACAGCCCATAACTCCGATTATCAGATCAGGTTTGCGCATTTTCAACTTGCGCATATAACCGATCTTACCTTTTGCTTTTCTTTCTGCGGCATCTCTGACACTGCATGTGTTGAAAAGCAAAACATCGGCATCGTGTTCACTGCTGCAAAGGGTGTGACCGGCTTTTTCAAAGAGGGCTCCGACCGCTTCGGAATCCCTTTCATTCATTTGGCAACCGTAGGTTTTTATAAAAATTTTCATTCTTCCAACAACACCAGATTATCGCGGTGAACCGCTTCTGTTTCAGATTCTTTGCCCATGATATCCACTACTTCATAGGAGTGTTTGCCGCAGAGCAGCAGACAATCCTTTGCATCAAAATTGACCAATCCCCGGGCGATCGTTTTTTGTTCAAGGTTGATTATTTCCACAGTGTCTCCTCTGCGGAATACGCCTTTTACGGCGATTATTCCGGATGGCAGCAGGCTTTTGCCGCCGGAAATCAGTGCTTTTGCCGCACCGTTGTCAATGATCAATGCACCGGAAATTTTACTGAAAAATCCCAGCCAGCGTTTCCGTCCCGGCACCCGGTGGTTGCGGGGGAGGAAAATGGTTCCGATATCTTCTCCTGCCAATATCCGGTCGAAAACTTCCGGATCTCTGCCGTCGGCGATCCATAATGTTGCTCCGGCAGCTGTGGCAAGTTCGGCTGCCCGGAGTTTTGAATCCATGCCGCCGATGGAGAGATTACTGTCGTCGGTACCTCCGGCAAGTGACCGGATCTGATCATTGACTTTTTTTACACACGAGATGCGTTCTGCCAGATTCCCCTCCTGGTCTCGGTCGCGCAAACCATCAACGGTGGTAAGTAAGATCGTAAGATCGGCATCGGCAACTGAGGTGAGCATCCCGGCAAGAGTATCATTGTCACCGAATTTCAATTCGGCAATAGATACCGAGTCATTTTCGTTGGCGATCGGCAGAATATCTTTTTCCCAGAGAGCGTTGATACAATTCATTACATTGAGATAGCGGCTGCGGTTGCGCAGATCTGCTGCCGTCAGCAGCAGTTGGGCAGCCGAGAAGCCGTGTTTGGCGCATTCTTCAGAATAGATCGACATCAGTCTGGTTTGTCCGAGAGCCGCCAATGCCTGTTTTTGAGCCAGTTCCGCCGGACGGCGGGGCACCTTTGCCAATTCCATACCCATGCCGACTGCACCGGATGAGACCAGCAGCACCTGATGACCGGCATTGCGCAACTTGGCAATACCTGAAACGATTTTAGCGATAGATTCGCGGTCTATCAAAAGCCGTGTACCGGCTTTGACAATGATTTTTTTTGCCGTTCCTATGGCATTGGAACGAAGAATGCATTTTTCTGTCATTTTCAATAAATCCTCAGTTGTTCTGAAATGTATATTCAATATAATATACTACAATATACGGCTTTTTTTCAAGGGGAACCGTTGTAAACATAAAAAAAATGCGTTTTTTTTCAAAAAATGATTTGAAAAAATCAAAAATATCAATATAGTACATATCAATAATAAATATTTGAGTTTCAACCATTCAAGAAAGGTATATACTGATTATGGCTACAACATGCCCGTATTGCAACATTGAAGTTCGTGAAAGTGCGATTGAGGCCGAGGACGGTTGTTGTCCGGAGTGCGGAGCACAGATTTCCGGAGTCCGTTCTCTGTTGGATGACCCGGATGCTGATTATTCCGGCTACGATGACGAAAATGACGATATCTTCAGTGATTTGGATGATGAGGATGATGAGGGACACGATTTCTCCCGCCGGGATCTGGATGAGGATGATATCTTCGGGGACGATGACTTCGGAGAAGGATTTGAAGATGATCTTGATGGATTCGACGATGAGATGTTTGATGATCTCGATGATGATGATGATTTTGATGAAGAAGAGAATGACGATATCTCTGAGACGGATGATGATTTGTAATACCATCTATTCGTATTAAGTCGATACATAACTGCCGCAAACAATCGTATGCGGCAGTTTTTTTATTCCCCCCGTAAAATAAAAAAGCCCCGAAAAACGGGGCTGAAAAATAATGAGAGGATGAATTATTACATCAGCATACCACCATCAACATTTATCACCTGACCGGTGACATAGTCTGAATCCGGTGAGCAGAGGAAACAAACCACATTGGCAACATCTTCCGGCTTACCGCCGCGTTTGGCGGGAATGATGGTCATAAAGGCATCACGGGCAGCCTGAGGCAGCTGAGCAGTCATATCGGTTTCGATGTATCCCGGGGCAACCGCATTGACCTGAATGTTGCGGGCACCGAATTCTTTGGCGGTTGTTTTTGCAAGTGCGATCACACCGGCTTTGCTGGCAGAATAGTTAGCCTGACCGACATTACCCATTCTGCCTACGACAGAAGCGATATTGACGATTTTTCCGGCGCGCTGTTTCATCATCGGGCGGACAGATGCTTTGGTGAAGTTGAAGGTACCTTTGAGGTTGACCGCGATAACGGCATCCCATTGATCTTCGGTCATTTTGAGCATCAGTGTATCTTTGGTGATACCGGCATTGTTTACCAGAATATCCAGACGGCCGAAGTCATTGAGGACTGCTGCAACGGTGGCTTCTGCATCTTCAAATTTTGCGACGTTGGCGGCGTATGCTTTGGCATCAATACCTGCTGCATTGAATTCATCAGCGGTCTGCTGTGCGGTTTCCAACAGGATGTCTACGATAGCAAGTTTTGCACCTTCTGCTGCCAGACGGGCACAGATGGCTTTGCCGATACCGCGGGCACCGCCGGTGACGATGGCGACTTTACCTTCAAGTTTTTTGCACATGATTCAATACTCCTGTGATTTTCCAAAAAATTTTCCTGCGGCGGATGAATAACCGCCTCTATGCCGGAACACCGCGTTCCGGAATTTCCGGTTGACTTTCTGGATTCCCCGTTTGGGGGGTATGTTTATACTCTTTAACAGTTGCCGGCAAGATGTTGATGCCGGGTTTACTGATTTGTTTACTATTTAAAATACTACAAAAAAATGATTTTTCAAATTTTCAGCGGATCCCGGTTTTGCCGCATTGCTTCATAAAGGGTGATACTTACCGCATTAGCGAGATTCAAACTGCGGCTGAAGTCTCCCGGCATCGGTATCTGCCACATTTGTTCCCGGTAGCATTCGTAAAATTCTTCCGGCAATCCGGCTGATTCTCTGCCGAAAACAAGATAATCACCGATTTGATATTCGGCATCGAAAAAACTTTTTTCCCCGTGCGTCGAGATAAAAAACATCCGTTGGGGGGATTCCTTCTCTAAAAAAGTTTCCCAGTCAGGATAGAGTGACGGGGATAAGTGATGCCAGTAATCCAACCCGGCGCGTTTGAGGTATTTGTCATCCAGTGAAAAACCAAGCGGTTCGATCAGGTGCAAACGGCAGTTGGTTGATACCGCCAGACGACCGATAGTTCCGGTGTTTTGAGGAATTTCCGGTTGGAAGAGCACGATGTTGAATGAAGTTGTCGTCATACCGGTTATTTCACCCTGCGCATTTTTGCCATAAAAAGAGCATCGCAATCGCCGTCAATACTGTCGATCCGGAGCATGCCGGGGGCAATTTTGCCGGTCAATGGATTTTCGAATGGATCAAGTTTATATTCATCATGGGCGGCAAGAAAGTCTTTGACCACAGCTGTATTTTCAGCTTCAAATATCGAACAGGTGGCGTATACCAGCACTCCGCCCGGTCTGAGCGCGGCAGCATAATTATCCAGAATTTTTCTCTGGGTCTCTGATAATTCGGTAATGTCTTCCGGTTTTAATTTCCATTGGGCACCGGGGTTGCGTCTCCATACGCCGGAACAACTGCAGGGCGCATCAACGAGTATTCCGTCAAAAAGGTGTTTTCCCTTCCAAATACCGCCATCGTGGGCTTTGGTCATGATATTGGGGAATCCCGCCCGTCTGGCACGTTTGCGCAAGTCCTCAAGTTTATTCTCTCTTATATCTCCGGCAGTAACAGTCCCCTTGCGGTTCATCAACTGGGCGAGGTGCAGCGTTTTTCCTCCGGCTCCGGCGCACGGGTCAAGCCATCTTTCGCCCAGTTTCGGCGCGGCGATCAGAGAAACGCACTGACTGGCAAGATCCTGTATTTCAAACATGCCGGCTTTGAAAGAATCAAGGGTATAGAGATTTATTTTCGCTCTTACTTCCACGGCATCCTGCACTGCCGGATGAGATGCAAAAACTGCGCCGGTATTGCGCAATTCGCTGAAAACTCTCTCTGCTTCGGCGGTTTGTAATCTTATCCACATCGGAGGACGGGATGAGAGCATTTTTAAGAATGGCGGCAGCTCCAAATCATCAGGAAGCATGTTTTTTATCCATTCCGGCAAAAGATCGTTGTCACTGACCCTGATCCCGCAATTGAAGTATTCAGCCATTTGGTTGGCTCTGGCGCAGGGATTATTCAATGCCCGGGGCAGTTGCGGCAGCTTGCATTCAGCTGCGACAGCTCTGGAATTTTCTTCATCTCCTGCGATAAATGCTCCAGCCATCAGCAGGGCTGACAACTCTTTTGCAGTAAGTTTTACTGAACCGCTTTCCAATTCAGACAATCTATCCTGCGGAAGAAATTTCCGGAGGAAACCCCAATATCTGAGAGAAGCGTAGATGGTTTCTGAAATAAATGCCCGGTCACGCGAACCACAGCGCCGGTTTTCCCGGAAATAGGCGGCAAGTACCCTGTCTGCCGGAGTTTGCCGGGTAAAACCCAAAACCAGAACTTTTCTGGCGGCATCATTCAGCAAGTTCAATTGCGCCCGGAATTTTTCCGGAGAGAGAGATGGTTTTCTGTTGTCTTGTTTCATAATACTGTATAATATATCCCGTGAATGATGATTTTTCCACAAAAAAGACGGAAAATATTTCGGATTGCTTGAAAAAAGAGTGTTTTTATGTTATCGTAATGCGGTGTATATGTTTTTTTGTTTATTTTTTGATATCAGTTGAAATAAGCAAAGGGGCTGTTGCGTTAAGAAATAAAAGATGTTCTCTTCGGGGTGGGGAGTTTTTATCTTTTTCTGTTTGAGTGCAGTATTCTGCAAAGAATTTTTATAAATTGGCAAATCTGAAAGAAAGGGGAAGATTATGATGCCGTTTTTTGGTGCCGTTTTGCGGCAGGTCGAGATCAACTATTCCGGAATGCAGGTTCTGGATTGGGCGATCGTTATTGGTATGATCGTTTTGTTGACGGGTGTTTTGCTCTATTGCAACCACTATACCCGCAATGTGGCAGATTTTCTTGCTGCCAACCGCTGCGCCGGTCGTTACATTCTCGGTATCGCTGAGGGTATCGCCGGATTCGGTTTGATCAGTGCCGTTGCATCGTGGGAAGCATTTATGAAATCCGGTTTCGCCGCGACCTGGTGGGCGATGATCAATGCACCATTCGGATTGGTTCTGTCATTGGTTGCGTGGGTTACTTACCGTATGCGTGAGACCCGGTGTTTTACGCTGGCGCAATTTTATGAGATGCGTTACAGCCGCAAATTCCGTTTGGCTGCCGGTATGATCACCTTCCTGAGCGGAGTGGTCAATTATGGTATTTTTCCGATGGTTTCGGTAAAATTCCTTATGGCATTCTGCAAAATTCCGTATCATGTTGAATGGCTCGGTGTCAACTGGGATATTTATGCCATCATGCTGGCTTTCTGTATCGGTATGGGGGTTTTCTTCGCTGCATTCGGCGGTCAGGTGGCGATCATGGTTACCGACTTTATGCAGGGCGTGCTTTGCAATATCGCATTTGTGATCTTCATTTTCTTTATCTTCAAACTCGGTGATTGGGATGCATCCGGCGGATTTGTCGGCTGGGATCAGATCGCTGATGCGCTTTGTAAAGAATCCGGCAAGTCTCATATCAATCCTTTTGATTGCGGAAAAATCAGTGACTTCAATATCTGGTATTATCTGATCGGATTTTTCAGTTTGTTCTACAGCCGCGGCGGTTGGCAGGGGTCTGCCGGTTATGCAGCCGCTGCCAAGACTCCTCACGAGCGCAAAATGGCAGGGGTCATGGGTACATGGCGCGGTTTGGCTCAGGGATTGATCCTGATGCTGTTCCCGCTGGCGGTGATTGCCATCATGTCACCGAATTTGCCGGAATTCGCAGAATTGCGCGAAGTTATCAATGGCAAACTTGCTCTTATTTCCAACGCTACCGAGCGTGGGCAGGAGATGGTGCCGATCGCATTGTCATTGATCATGCCTTCCGGTTTGCTGGGACTCTTTGTGGCGGTCATGTTTGCCGCTATGCTTTCGACCGATGATACCTACATGCACAGTTGGGGATCGATCCTGGTGCAGGATGTCATTCTTCCTTTCAAGAAAAAACCCCTCACTCCCCAACAGCATATCTGGGCATTGCGTCTGGCGATCCTCGGTGTCGGTGTTTTCGGTTGGGTATTCAGTTATTTCTGGGAGCAGGAAACCCCGGTACTTCTGTTCTTCAGTTTGACCGGTGCAGTGGTCAGCGGTGCCGGTCCGGCGATCATCGGCGGACTTTACTGGAAGCGCGGTGGAACCATTGCTGCATGGGTCAGTTATTTCTTCGGTGCCTCCAGTGCGGTGCTGGGTATCGTGCTGCAGCAGACCTGGACCAAAGGTTTTGCAAAATGGCTGCTTGAGAATACCGGTTGGGAGTGGGTTGCAAATCACATGGATACTTTCCCGATCCATGGTCAGTACATCTCATTTATCAACATGATTTCCTGTACCACACTTTATGTAGTTATCTCTCTTATCGAACACCGTGCCGGTAAGCCGGACTTCAATCTGGATAAGATGCTGCACCGCGGGAAATACGATACCAGCAATGAGCATGTCGAAAAAGGTGATGTCGGTTTCATTGAAAGAATTTTCGGTATCACTCCGGAGTTTACCCTCGGCGACAAACTTATCTATGCTGCCAGTATTCTCTGGACTTTGATCTGGTGTATTGTCTTTATCGTTTTCACTGCACTCTACTTCACCGTCGGCATGGGCAATGATCAGTGGCTTACCTTGTGGCATGTCAAGATCTATGTCACACTGGTTCTCGGTGTCGGTTGTACGGTCTGGTTCCTTATCGGCGGAATCGTCGATATCATTCAACTTTTCCGTTCATTGGAACACGCAGTGCGTAATGATGCTGACGACGGCTCAGTATCTCATGATGATGAGGATAAGGCGAAAGCCTGAAAATCCTGATATGATTGCGGCGGCGGTTTTTTCCGCCGCCTTTTTTATGCCATCGGGAAAAATCATTTGCCGGCAAAAATAAAAAAGCAGGGGCGATAAACGGATCGCCTCTGCAGAAAAAGTGCGGTTCGCCGGAGTTTTTTACTTACGGAGCAAGCGCACCGGACCGGTCATGCCGGCAGGTAATCCGGCAAGTCTATCCCGGTTGCCCGGGGCATTGGCGATGGTTATTTCTAACGTGTGTACTCCGGCCTCAAGTGGGATTTCTCCGGTTACATAAGGCTGCCTGAAAAGGACATCAAATTTTTTACCGTCAATGACGACTTCTGCCAGATCTTCAACTTTACCGAGATCAAGTTTGTAAACACCGGATGTGTCGAGTTTGATCCGGGTACGGTACAGTATCGCTCCGGAGAAATTGCCATAACCGTATTCTGACCAGACTTGCAGCGGCTGATTTTCAAGAACTCCATCAAAACCGGTCAAAAACGGCATGGTTTTGTCGGCATGACGGAATGAAGCCCGGAATCTCCCGCGTAAAAACGGCACTTCCGGAGCAGCCGTTCCAGGTTGGGGAATAAAGGTGATCCGGTTTAATTTCGGGGTGCTTCCGCAATTTATCAAATTGGTGATATCGGCGCAGACGAAGCAGTTGTCACTGAAATTTGCCGGATAAAAATCGGTCAATTCAACATCGTTTACCAGACACTTCAAACCTTTATCAAGATCATCTTTTTCGATGATGAATTCCATTTTTTTACATTCTCCGGAGTAGAGAAAAGTATTTTTTATTACCGGATTGGGCTCGCTTGTCCGTGGTATTTTTCTGGTTATGAGTGAAGCGATCTCTTTGATATTCGGGTCTCTCTCCCCGGGGAACTCCCATCCGGCAAGTGCCAGATGATTTTCCGGGAACTCAATATCCCATCTGTTTAATCCGGTAATTTCCGTCATATCGGCATCCGGCGGCATGAGCGATTCACCATCACGCAGCAACGTTCCGCAATTCGGCGCAAGATAGATCGTCTTGCCGTTGAATTTACCATTAAAAGCTTTTTCAGAGCGGTTGAAGAAAAAGGTTACATCTTTACCATCGATAATCCGTTGTTGGAGCAGGATATCTCTTGCTCCTTCTCCGGTGATTTCCGCACCGGGCAATTGGTCGATAAAGTCTGTAACGATGAATTTTTTACCATTCTCCCAGAGAGCTGTTCCCGAATCAAGGGCAGGACCGAAGAGTATCGGCAGGGAACCGGTGACCATCAACTTGCCGCCTTTTGCAGCATAGGCTTCCAAGGCATCGGCTGTCGGCCGCGGCAGGTACTGCAATGGGGGAACGACAAAGCAGGGATAGCGTGTGATGAATTTTTCCGCATCATCTGCCATGAAACGGCAGATAGCATCTTCATCGACAAAGGTAAAGTCTTTCTGATGTGAAAGCATCTTTTCCGTCATGTCGTGGATATCTTTTTCCCATTGGACTGCATCTGGCGGGAAAGGTGTACAGTAAAATGTTGCACACGGATAAAGCATTGCAGTTTGGCAGCGGCGTTCTCCGCGGTTGAGGATATCGCACAAATTTCCGGTGCGTTCCAGAAAATATTTCATCCATTTCCACTCGCTGTGCTGGTAAAAAATAGATGGCGGCACCTCATCTTTGCGGTCTCCGGCAAGTGAATAACTCAAACCGTGGATATTGAAGTAAGTCAAGCCCAGAGTCATCTGGTAGTCAAGATGGAATGCCAGATCCCGGATGGCTGCTTCATGGCCCAGTACCGCCAGAGTATCTGCGCCAGCCTGGGGTTTATTATAAATTTCAGCAACAGATGCAGCAACTTTTATCCCGGTATGGTATGCACTGGCATCCTGCCATGCTTCTCCTGCACCGAGAGGGTCAGTGCAGGGGATATCCATGAAACTGTAACATTTCATTTCGTTGGGCCAGGCAAAACCATTGGAATTCGCAAGCGACTCTGAGCGGGAGAGGTGCCCGGTACTGGTAATTCCGCGGGCACGGCACCATTCGCGGATCTGTCCGAGATAGTTCTCTGTAATCAATTTCTGTTGAGTCATCCGGTAACAATGGCGGATGAAGAGGGAGCGATCATCGATATCAAGAACAATGTGTGCCAGATTATCCGTGATATCAAATCCATGCTGCTTTTGAAACTCTTCGGCAAAGTGGGTGGACCAGCAGTACACTCCGGCATTCGGTTCATCGAGAAAACTGGCATCAAAGGTGTTGCGCACGGCATCTGCGCCGCACTGTTTTTCGAACTCCTGATGGGTCAATTGAATAAAAAGTCTGGTTGTTTCCGGATTGAGCAGATCGGTATTATTCAGCACATCCGGATTTTTTTCATAATTGGCAAGTTGCACCGCCACGATTTTACCATCAAAAGAGGAGTTGTAATCAATGGCAAATTTTCTGCCGCGCCATCCGGCACGCCAATGCGGAAGCCCCACTTTATTGACCTTGGAATAGGGTATGTGAGTGAGCTGACGCCAGGTGACTTCGCCGCGAATTGAACCGCAGTACCCGGTGATATCTTCGATTTTGCCATCATCGTGTACCGCAAAACAACGCAGCACAGTCGTTTCTATCGGCAGAACTTTATAAACTCTTTCTCCATTTTTTACCTCAAAAACCGAAAAGTTCAACCGTTTCGCTGATAATTCCGGGTGATCCCAGATGATTCGGTTGCCCGCTGAGCCGGAAGGGAAACAGTCTTCATCCCAGATGGCAAATTTTACCCCGTTTTTTTGACATTCATCAACGATGATCCTGATACAATCCCAGTACTTTCGGGAGAAATACGGAGTTATCAATCCCTGGCGGGCGTGCCCGTATATGCTTTGATATCCGGCATCAGCCAGTTCTTTTACCTGACGCCGCAACTCTTTTTCTTCCAGATCATGATTCAAAAAATACTGACAGGCAAGATGGATTTTTTTCACAGATTTTTCTCCCGTTTTTTATTTGATGGTCTAATATAATCTCCATGTCATAATAAAGCAATAGAGGGGTTGTTGATTTTTTTGCAAAAATCATTTCAGAATTTAACAATGTGCAGAAAAAAGACATTTTGTGCTATAAAAAAGACACATGGTGCTTGTTTTTTTTACTTCTTCTGCATATCTTAAATACAAAGCCGCAATCATGTGTATGATGCGGCGCTGTCCGGCAGTATTATCATGGTGTATCCGATGAATCTTGACAGTATAAATGTAGAGGATCTCCGGGTGGATGGTTTGCCATCCGGAATGATGTTTTGTGCTTCACAACTACCTTCTCTGGGATGGAAAATCACAGGGGAGCGTCCCGGCTTGAAACAGCACAGTTATCGTATCCGGGCGAGAAATTCCGCCGGAGAAATATTATGGGATTCAGGAAAGGTCGTTTCAGATATCTCTGCCGGTATACGGTGGGGCGGCAGTAAATTGAACTCCCGTTGCCGGGTGGTGTGGCAGGTCGCCATAGAGGATGATAAAGGAAATTATACCGAATCATCCGAGGCTGTTTTTGAAACACCGCTTTTTGCCAACAGTGACTGGATGGCTCAATGGATATGGTTCGACGGTAATAATCCAACTATACCGTCTCCGGTTCCTTATTTCCGCAAAGAGTTTGCTGCCGGCAAAGTGATTCAGGCCCGGCTTTATGCCGGATGCCGCGGCGTTTTTGAACTGCATCTCAATGGTAAGGTGATCAGTAATGACCGGATGGCTCCGGGGTGGAGTGATTTCAACAAGCAGATCCAATATCTTACTTATGATGTTACTGATTTTTTGAATGAGGGCAATAATACAATCGGGGCACTGGTCGCCGATGGATGGTACTGCTCTTACCTGAGCGGCAGAAAACGTAATATTTACGGTGAGCATGCCGAATTGCTCTTGCAGTTGGAAATGCTTTGTGCCGATGGGCGCCGGATGGTAGTGACTACGGGAGAAAACTGGCGGTGTACTACCGGAGCTTATCTGCACAGTGATATTTATGATGGAGAAGCTTACGATGCCCGTCTGGAAATGCCTGGATGGGATAGTAATGGTTTTGACGACTCATCATGGCGGATCGCCCGCACCGGAGAAATGGCGGTTGATTCTCCGGCACTGATTCCCAAATGCTGTCTTCCGGTACGATTGATCGAGGAGATCAAACCGGTAAAGTTGATGCATACTGCCAATGATTGCTGGATATGGGACTTCGGGCAGAATATTTCCGGTGGTGTGAGAATCGGAAATTTTCGTTCATGGAAGGGGATATTGTATACGATCCGCTACGGAGAAATGCTCAATCAGGATGGTTCACTTTACAATATAAATTACCGCAGTGCCCATACTACGGATTATTACACCACCGGCGGTGAAAATAATGCTGAGCAGTATTATGAAACAAAATTCACTTTTCATGGTTTCCGTTATGTGCAGATCGACGGTCCGCAATTTTCCAGGGTGAATCCGGAGGATATGAAAGTAACCGCAATCGTCTGCCACTCCGAATTGGAACGCACTGGAGGGTTTGAGTGTGATAATCCCAAATTGAACCGGCTTTATCAAAACGTTCTCTGGGGACAGCGTGATAACTTTTTTGAAATCCCGACTGATTGCCCGCAGCGCGATGAAAGGCTCGGCTGGACTGGTGATGCACAGGTTTTTTGCGGTACTGCGGCGAGCAATATGAATGTAGGACCATTTTTTCGGAAATATCTTACCGATCTGCGGGAAGCTCAATTGGAAAACGGAGCAGTTCCATGTGTCGCTCCGGATATCGTGCATTGCAACTACGGTGCTGCAGCGTG
>JAFVZG010000054.1 GCA_017508285.1 Lentisphaeria bacterium
CTATGCCGCATTCGGCGACAAACACGCTCCGGAATGTTTGAAGTTTCTGGAAAAGATCGCCGACAGATTTATTTTCACCGTTCCCGGTGCCGGGGGCAGAGCCGCCTACTCTCCGGAAGAGTTGACCACCT
This sequence comes from Lentisphaeria bacterium, assembly GCA_017508285.1. Lineage (GTDB taxonomy): Bacteria > Verrucomicrobiota > Lentisphaeria > Victivallales > Victivallaceae > UBA1784. Next base: position 132 of record JAFVZG010000054.1, read on the forward strand.
TTACCGGTATTTCCTCCACAGCGGAATATGATCCGGCGAAAGCGGTAAATCAAGCGGTGAAAAACAGCCGCAACCGGGTCATTATCTCCGGTTCTCTCTACCTTGCCGGTATCGCCCTTGAAATACTTTCCACCCCGGAAAGTGTTCTTGATCTGCCCTGACGGCTCTATCACTGAAAAAACATCATCGGAGTATTTTTACCGTATCCGCCCGCACTCTGAAAAACTGCAGTTGCGTTACTGCATACACTTTTTCAGGTGTTCTTCATCCGGCGGAGTTGTCAGCAGACTTACCACGATCAAAGTGATGATCGACAGCGGCAGAGCATAAACGAATGGATCGACATAGGGCCACGGATGGATCGAAATCAATTCCGTTTTCCCGAAAAGTTTTTCACAAACTCCCAGCATGGCAGACTCTTTGCGGTGCAGGAAAAGCAAGCCGAATGCCGATACGCCGGCACCGACTGCTATCGCCGCCCATACTCCGGCACGGGTCGCCCGTTTCCAGTAAAGAGCCGCGGTGTATGCCGGAAGAAATGCCGCCGCACACACTCCGAAAAAGATCGCCGTACCTCTGGCAACGATCCCCGGCGGCAGAATAAATGCAAAGATCAAACTCAGTATGATGCCGATACACACCCCGCTTCTGGTCAATGCCGCACTGTCGCCGTTGCGGTTCAATTTTCCGCAAATATCGTGCCCGATGGAACTGCCGCTGACATGAAAAAGACTTGATAAAGTCGACATCGCCGCCGAAAGCATCGTCAACGCGAAAATATAAAGCACCACCGGCGGCAGGGCTTCCCGGATAAAGATGGGGATGATCAGATCCGGATTGCCTTTTGCCGCTTCGATCGCCAGCAGGGATTGATTTTCAAAGATCCCTTTGTCAGTATGAAAAAAGAAAACATTGGAAAGCGCACCGATCATATACGCCGCCCCGGCAGTGCAGAGAATGAAAAATGAGCCGACCATCACCGCCCGGTTCAATTCCCGGTCGCTTTTGACCGTCATAAATCTCACCGCCAGCTGCGGCTGCGCCAATGCACCGATACCGACACCCAGCATCAGACTGGAAACCAGAGTCCACCACCAGACGGAATTGAATTCCGGCATCACCGTCCACCCCCGGTGCCCGAGGGAGTATTCCAGCGGCAGACGGGATTGCACCAATGGTGCCATATCGGTCAGGCTCCGGTGGGCTTCGACCACGCCGCCCAGTTTGACATAGCAGAGGATCAGTAATGTCAGCATGCCGCCGACCATGATACTGCCGATGAGAGCATCGACATACATCACTCCTTTAAGTCCGCCGAATATCACATAAACCGCCACTACTGCCGCAAATATCAGCAATACCGCATTGTAAGGCAATCCCATAACTTCCTGCAAAAATCTGGCCCCGCTGATCAGCACCACACTGGAATAAAGCGGCAGAAAACAGAAAATGACCGCCGCAATAAACACTTTCATCTTCTCACTCTGAAAGCGTTTGCCGATAAATTCCGGAAAAGTTTTGGCATCCAGAGCCAATCCGATCCGGCGGGTGCGCCTGCCGAACCAGATAAAGGCGATAATGATCCCGAATGCGATATTCATAAATACCAGCCACATCAAGCCCATGCCGAATTCTCCGGCAATACCGCCGAAGCCGACCAGAGCTGAAGTGCTGATAAATGCCGCACCGTAACTCATCGCCATCACAAAGGGATTTACCGAGCGGCCGGCAAGCAGATAATCACTGCTGTTGCGGGTCTTGCGAAAACCGCGGAAACCGAGATAAGAGATCACTGCCACATAGAGCAGAAGCAATGCGCCCATGGCAAAAGAGTTGATCGCGCCGCCGATAGATGCAGTAATCATTTTTCTTCACCGCCTTTATTCCACCGGATCGCTCCATAGACCACCCCGAATACGGATGCCGCAATGCTTCCCAATACCGCTGCTGCGATATAAATATCACCGAAACCCAACATATTTCCCCCGGAATTATTATAAACAAAAAACGGACAGAGTCCTGAAACCCGGTCCGTTCACTTGCAAAACCCTGAATTCGGAATTACGCTTTGACATAATTTCCGGTACGAATGCAGGCAGCGCACATTTTAACAGTTTTGACGGTGCCGCCCTCATTGATTTTGACACTCTGCAGATTGATCTCAAACTTGCGTTTGACATTTTTGACAACGTGCATACCGATACCGCCGGCTTTGATCGCCAGACCTTTACGGGTGATGCAGCCGCCATTGCCTTTGGTTTTGCCGCAGATGGCGCAGACTTTACTCATTTTACCGACCTCATTATAGTTAACAAAAAAACATACAGATAAAAATGGTGAGTTGGCCGGGACTCGAACCCGGGACCACCGCCTTAAAAGGGCGATGCTCTACCGACTGAGCTACCAACCCACCTTGGGTCATCCGGCGTGTTTCCGGATAACAATCATATAAAATAACCGCTGTTTAGTGAAATTGCAAGTATCTTTTTAAAAAATCTTCAATTTTTTGCACTTTTTCTTGCTTCAAGTTCATTCTGCAACTCACTGTCGGCAGCAAGCACCTGCATTTTCTGTTTCTCTCTGAATTCTTTCAGTGCCTTTGCCAATGCCGCATCGGCGGTGGCAAGGATGCTGATGGCATAAAGAGCGGCATTTTTCGCTCCGGCTTTGCCGCAGGTCACCGCCGCCACCGGGATCCCGGGAGGCATCTGAACCGTGGCAAGCAGAGAATCCATCGCCTTGAAGGGTTCCGATGCCATGGGAATACCGATCACCGGCAAGGTGGTATGAGCGGCGACCACTCCGCCCAGATGAGCAGCCATACCGGCGGCACAGATAATGACCTTGCAGCCGTTTTTCTCGGCATCGGCGGCAAATCCGGCAGCTTCGTTGGGGGTGCGGTGGGCGGACATGATCCGGGCGGTGAACGGCACGCCGAATTCATCCAAAACATCAAAGGCATTGCGGACGATTTCAAGATCGCTCTTACTGCCCATAATAACGGCAACACTCATGGTAACTTTCCTTTCGCTTTGAGTTTATATATACTAAGGTTTCTCATCTCGTTTGCGGCGGATAAAACCCGCACTTTTTCAACTCTTCCAATTCCGTCAGAAGATTGGGAGTGAATTCCCGCCGGTTTGCCGGATCGGCAAGTTCCTCTGCGTTCCAGAAGCGCACTCCGTCGATCTCACTGCGCTGATAATCGAATGGTCCGGCAAGTTTCACTCCGAAAACCCGGATATTTTCCGATTCGATCTCATTGCGTATACGGCTGTCAAAGAGGTGCTGAAGTTCCAGTTCTTCTTTTATCCCCAGTTCCTCAGCAAGTTCCCGGCGGGCGGCAGTTTCAAAATTTTCCCCGCATGCCAGATGCCCGCCGACGGCAGTATCCCATTTGCCCGGCTGGATATCTTTATCCATCCGCCGTTTCTGCAGCAGCAGAGAACCGTTTTCCGGGTGCATCACTGCAACATGAATGGTGCAATGGATCAATGCCGGATTGCCGTGACACTCACTGCGCAGTGCTTTGCCGAGCAAATTGCCTTTTTCGTCGTAGACATCAAAATATTCGGGCATGGGAAAATTCTCTTTCACTTGCGGATGATCGCCAGAAGTTCATCCCGCTTGGCTTCCATCAACTCTCTGGTGTCGGCTTCCACGATCAACCGCAGAAGCGGCTCGGTATTGGAGCTGCGCACATTGAACCACCAATTGTCGTATTCGGAAGATATGCCATCCAATTCAAACATGTGACCATCGGCATATCTGGCTTTGATCTCCTGCAAAATGGGAGCGACATCGGCGACTTTTGAGTTGATCTCTCCGCTGGAAAAATATTTTTTCAATGGAGAAATCAACCGGTGCAGCGGCAGATTTTTAGCGCAGATCAGATTGGCAAGCATGATCATCGCCAGCCCCTGGGATTCGGCGGTGAAGTTCTGTTTGAAGTAGTAGTGCCCGGAAAGTTCCCCGGCAAATACCGCATCATTTTCCCGCATCTGATTTTTGATAAAGGCGTGACCGACCCGGCACTGGATCGCTTTGCCGCCGTTTTCCTCGATGCACTCTTTGACCGCCCGGCTGGAACGCAGATCGTAAAGGATCGTCGCCGGTCCTCGGGAAAGGATATCCTGCGCGATCAATGCCGTAAAAAGATCCATCGGGATGATCTCTCCCTGATCGTCGATGAATCCGCACCGGTCGGCATCACCGTCAAAAGCAGCTCCGAAATCGGCATTTACCTCTTTCACTTTGGCTCTGATGGCATCCAGAGTATCGGTTTTCAGCGGATTTGCCTCATGGTTGGGAAATGTACCATCCATCACATCGTACATCGGCACGATATCAAAAAGGTCAGTGATCCCGGCGATCTCATACAAACCCATGGCATTGGCGTAATCGACCACCACTTTGAGTTTGCGGTCAAGTTTGGCAAAAGAACGGAGAAATGCGCCGTATTCACCGGTAATATCATAAGTGGAAATACTCCCTTTCACCGGCACATCCTGCCAGGAACGCTCCTCAACGATCTTCTGGATATCCATGATACCGGTCGCCCCGCTGATGGGGACAGCATCGGCTTTGCAGAGTTTGAAGCCGTTCCACTCCCCCGGATTGTGGCTGGCGGTGATCATCACGCTGCCGTCAGCTTTGAGCGTGCCGTTGGCAAAGTAACTCTGCGGAGTGGAAGAGAGCCCCAGATCGATCACATCGGCACCCTGATCGGTGATACCTTTGCTCAAGCCCTCAAAAAGCTGCTGGGAGTGAGGACGCATATCTCTGCCGATGACTACTTTTTTTGCACCGGTAAAGGTGATATACGCTCTGCCGATGGCGTAAGCGATATCGGCGTTGATGTCGGTGGGGTAAATACCCCGGATATCATAGGCTTTGAAAATTCCTGACATAGCTTTTTTACCTCAAATAATAATATACCGTTAAGGGAAAAAAGGCGCAAAGGGAAAATCGATCCCCCTTTGCGCCGTTGATTCAAATCACCACAGAAAGATCATTCCTTGTGGCAGTCGCAACCGCAGTCACAATCATCATCACCGCAGCCGCAATCGCAATCATCGCCGTCGCAGCAGAAGTAATCTTTGATCTGATCGACCACGCCCTGCGGGGTGAAGCCGAATTTATCGGCAAGCACTTTGTACGGGGCAGATGCGCCGAAGTGATCCAGACCGATATTGAGACCTTCCAGACCGGTGAAGCGTTCCCAGCCGAAAGTGCTGGCGGCTTCGATGGAGACCACCGCGGCGCAGTAGCTGGGCAGCACCTCTTCCTGATAGTCGAAATCCTGCTGGAGGAAGAGTTCCCAAGAGGGCATGGAAACCACGCGTACCCGGACTTCCTCTTTGCGGAGCAATTCAGCAGCTTCCAGAGCGAGATTGACTTCAGAACCGGTGGCAAGAAGGATCAGGTCGAAGTTTTCCTCATCGCTGACCACAAATGCACCACGGGAAACATCGACTTTTTTGGCAGTTTCCGCATCGTAGGGTTTCAGGTTCTGACGGGTGAGCAGCAGAGCGACCGGACCGTCGGCCTGCAATGCCGCAGCCCAGGCACCGGCGACTTCGTGAGCCTCGGCAGGACGGATGACCGTCACACCGGGGATACTGCGGAGCATGGCGATCTGTTCGATCGGCTCATGGGTGGGGCCGTCTTCACCGACATAGAATGAATCGTGGGTGAAGATGTAGATCTGATGCAGTTTCTGGATGGCAGCAAGACGGATCGCCGGTTTCATATAGTCAGAGAAGACGAAGAAGGTCGAACTGTAGGGGATCGCCGTGCCGTTGGCAGCCATACCGTTGGCGGCAAGACCCATCGCCAATTCGCGGACTCCGAAGTGGATGTTGCGTCCGGCATAGTTGCCCGGAGCAAAATCGGTTTCGCCTTTGATATTGCTCTTGGTGGAAGGAGCAAGGTCGGCGGCACCGCCGAAGAGGGCGGGAACGAGTTCAGCGGCTTTCTGGAGGATGGCACCGCTGCTGGCGCGGGAAGCGACCGGCTCATCGACCGGAGCGACTTTGAGCAGCTCTTCGAGGATGTTTTCCGGCACGGTCTGGTTGACATATTTGCTGACCAATTCGGCGGTGGCGGCATCGGCATCGCAGAAGGCTTTGAATTTGGCATTCCAGTCGGCGGCTTTGGCTTTGCTGTCAGCGACGCAGGCGGCGCAGTAATCTTTGACATCCTGAGCGACGGTGAAAGGTGCTTCGGTGTAGCCGAGGTTGGCACGCAGTGCGGCGAGTTCCTCATCACCGAGGGGTTCACCGTGAGCGGAGGCTTTACCCTGTTTGTTGGGGGCGCCGAAACCGATCTGGGTCTTACCGATAATGATGGTCGGGCGGCCATCGGATTTGACCGCTTCAGCCAGAGCCGCATCGCACTGGCAGACGTCGTTGGCATTGTCGCAGCGGATCACGCGCCAGTTGTAAGCGGCGAAACGGGCGGCGACATCTTCGGTAAAGGCGATACCGGTGGAGCCTTCGATACTGATGGTGTTGTCATCGTAGAAAACGACCAGATCATCCAGTTTCAGGTGACCGGCGAGAGAAGCCGCTTCACTGGTGGCACCTTCCATCATACAGCCGTCGCCGGAGATGATGAAGATCTTGTTGGCGAAGAAGTCAGTTTTATCCAAGCCGGTGCGGGCGGCGAAATAGCGGTTGGCGATGGACATACCGACTGCTGAAGCGAAACCGCTGCCGAGAGGTCCGGTGGTGATATCGACACCATCAGTGTGACCGAGTTCCGGATGGCCCGGAGTGAGGCTGCCCCACTGACGGAAGTTTTTGATCTCTTCCATATCCAGACCGTAGTTGAAAAGGTGGAGCAAGCTGTAGATCAGCATGGAACCGTGACCGGCGGAAAGGATGAAACGGTCACGACCGATCCACTGGGGATTTGCCGGATCATGGCGCAGATATTTGCTCCAGAGTACGGCGGCGTAATCGGCGCAGCCGAGGGGCATGCCGGGATGACCGGATTTTGCTTTCTGAATCGCTTCAGCGGAGATGACGCGGATGGTATCCGCCGTTTTTTTCGCCATTTTGCAGTCGAACATCTTTTAACTCCTTTTTTTGTTCGCGTTATCTGCCGGAAATCCGGAGTATCAGAAAAAAATCCCGTTTTTCCGGCTTGACAACTGGTAATTTGACAAAAATTGCGTTATCTTTATTAAAGTAACACTAAAAGTACAGAAAAACAAGTTTTTTTGAGAAAATATGACAGAACGTTTCATAACTTCCACCCTCAACCGCCGGGATCCGGCAAAAGAGTCTTCCCTGCGGCCGCCGGTTTTTGCGGAGTTTCCCGGTCAGACCAGGGTCAAAGAACAGCTGGAATTATTTGTCCGTGCCGCCAGAGAAAGAGACGAAGCTCTTGACCATATCCTGCTTTGCGGTCCGCCGGGACTGGGAAAAACCACGCTGGCTTACATCATTGCCAACGAAAGAGGCACCAAATTAAAGAGTTCCAGCGGGCCAGCCATTGAAAAACCCGGCGATCTTGCCGGTCTGCTCACCTCCCTGGAACCCGGTGATGTCCTCTTTATCGACGAGATCCACCGCCTGAGTGCCACCGTAGAAGAGTATCTTTACAGTGCGATGGAGGATTTCTTTATCGACATCATGCTGGAACAGGGTGCCGGTGCCAGATCGGTGCGGCTGAATGTTCCCCGCTTCACCCTGATCGGAGCGACCACCCGTCTGGGCATGATCTCGGCTCCGCTCCGTGCCAGATTCGGTTTGAATATGCGTCTGGATTACTACGATACGGAAAGTCTGATGGAGATACTGCACCGTTCAGCGAAGATCCTTGATGTGCCAATGGATGATGACGGTGCGCGGCAGATCGCTTCGCGCTGCCGGGGAACTCCGCGTATTGCCAATAATCTTCTGCGGCGGGCACGGGATTACGCCCAGATCAGAGCCGATGGCAAAATCACCGGCAAAGCTGCTTCCGATGCATTGGAAATGCTGCAGATCGACCGCGACGGTCTGGATGAGATGGATTTGCGGATCCTTGAGGTGATAATCAACAACTTCCGGGGAGGTCCGGTAGGGTTGAAAAATATTGCCGTATCCACCGGAGAGGATGAAGATTCTCTGGAAGATGTCTATGAGCCGTTTCTGATCCAGCACGGTTATCTGGTACGCACCTCACGCGGCAGAGTCGCCACCCCGAAAGCATGGAAAAAACTCGGCTTGAGCGAAGCTGTCGCCGACAAACGCGAACTCTTCTGACCGGCGTGATCCGGCAGTTTTCCGGTTGCGCTCTTTGCTGCACTGACTGCGACCGGCGTTTGACAAATCACCACTTCTGTGGTATGTTTTATGCGTGACTGACATTCAAGTTTTACAAAATTCAAAACAAAGGATCTTCTATCATGGTAACGATCAAAACATCAAAAGGTGACATCAAGTTGGAACTTGATGCCGCTGCCGCACCGGAAACCGTCAAAAACTTCCTCACCTATGTGAGTGAAGGTTTTTACAAAGATACCATCTTTCACCGGGTCATTCCGGGATTTATGATCCAGGGCGGCGGATTTGACACCTCTTTCACCCAGAAACCGACCCACGATCCGGTCAAAAATGAAGCCGCCAATCAGCTGCCCAATAAGCGCGGCACTATCGCTATGGCGCGTACCATGGTCGTGGATTCAGCCACCAGCCAGTTTTTCATCAATCTGGTCGACAATGACTTTTTGAACTTCCGCGCCCCGATCCCCCAGTATTACGGCTACTGCGTTTTCGGCAAAGTCGTTGAGGGGATGGAGGTCGTCGATGCCATCGCTCAGGTGAAAACCGCCTCCCGCGGCATGCATCAGGATGTGCCGGAAGAAAATGTGGTCATCCTCGACGTGATCAACGACTGAAAGTTTTGAAACGGGGCTGAGCGCAAAACCTTTTTTTGAGTTCCGGCGGCAGCCCTTTATCCGGTCTCTGATCCGGTTATGCAGTCTGCATACATTTTATGTGTATGCAGACTTGCTGCTGTTCCGGGCATGGAGTATTTCAGAGGGCACTTACCGTTTCTTGAAACTGCGTTGTCTGGCGACTTCGTAGAGCAGTATCGTTGCGGCGGAAGCCACATTGAGAGAATCGATTTTACCGAGCATGGGAATATTGACCTTCAGATCTGCCTGATCCATCCAGAAATCGGTCAGCCCGGTCTGTTCTGCGCCGACAACTATCGCCACCGGCTGAGTCAGATCGACATCGGTGTATTTGAAGTCGGTATGAGGGGTGGCGGCTAAGATTTTCACTCCCCTTGCCCGCAAATATGCCATGGCACTGGCATTGTCACAGACCCCGACCGGCACCGAAAAGATCGCTCCGGTACTGGCGCGGATCACATTGGGGTTGTAAAGATCGGTTTTTCTTTCGCAGACGATCAGGGCATCGGCACCGGCGGCATCGGCACTGCGCAGCATGGAACCGAGATTGCCGGGTTTTTCGATGGTTTCAGCGACCAGATAGACCGGAGCAGTGAATTCCGGCAGTTTTTCCAATTCATGGGAACGCATTTTTGCCACCGCCAGCAATCCTTCCGGACGGTCGCGGTAGGTGACCTTTTCCAGCAGGTGCGGAGCAAGGCGGGTCACCCGGATCCCGGATGCGGCGATCTCCTCAAGCAGCGGGAATTCATTGGAACCGAGAAAGTGTTCCGGTGAAAAGTAGCACTCCACCAGTTCCATGCCATACTCTCTTGAGCGGGTCAACTCCCGGTAGCCCTCAAGAATAGTGAGATTTTCCTTGTCGCGGGTTCGCCGGTCACGGAGTTTGACCAGATGTTTAAGGGCTGGATTCTGGGCACTGGTGATAGTAATATATTCCATAAAAATCTTCTTCTTTCAATTGAAGTGTGTTGTTATGACACGGTACGGGTCATAAATATACACTGACACACGGCGGTTTTCAAGTTTTCCTGAGGTGAAGTTTACCACGGCACGGAATTTGCTGGTATGGTTGTTGAAAAAAAACAACCAAAAGAGGAGGTCAGATTATGAATGTGGAAAAATTTACCAACAAAAGCCGTGAAGCATTGATGAGAGCCCAACAGAGTGCGCAAGCTGCCGGTCATACCGAATTGCGGGCTCTGCATCTTTTGTCAGCATTGCTCGATGATGATGAGAGTCTGGTCAACTCCATACTGGAAAAACTGGGCGTGAATAAAGCATTATTCCGCAGCAAGGTCACTTCTGCGCTGTCGGATCTGCCCCGGGTTTCCGGCACTGCGCAGCAGGAAGTTGTGATGACCGGGGAATTCAGCAGCGTACTGAATAATGCCATGCAGAAAGCCGCTGAAATGAAGGATGAATTCGTTTCAGTCGAGCATCTGTTGATGGCATTGCTCTCAGTCGACAGCAAAGCGGCGAAACTGCTCAATGATGCCGGAGTGAACAATGGCAACCTTTTAACTTCCCTGCAGTCATTGCGGGGCAATCAGCGGGTGACCTCCCCGGAACCGGAGGCGACATTTGAAGCATTGAAAAAGTATTCCCGTGATCTGACGATGATGGCGATGCAGGATAAACTTGATCCGGTCATCGGCAGAGATGAGGAGATCCGCCGGGTCATCCAGATACTTTCGCGCCGCACCAAAAACAATCCGGTGCTGATCGGTGAGCCGGGAGTCGGAAAAACCGCTATCGCTGAAGGACTTGCCCGCCGGGTGGTCAGCGGCGATGTGCCGGAGTCTCTCCGTGACCGCCGGGTGGTGGCTCTGGATATGGGTGCATTGATCGCCGGAGCGAAGTACCGGGGCGAATTTGAAGAGAGATTGAAAGCGGTTTTGAAAGAGGTCACATCCAGCGGAGGCAAAATCATTCTTTTCATTGATGAATTGCACACCGTGGTCGGTGCCGGCGGCGGAGATGGTTCCATGGATGCCGGCAATCTGCTCAAACCGATGCTCGCCCGCGGTGAATTGCACTGCATCGGCGCAACTACTTTGGATGAATACCGCAAATACATCGAAAAAGATGCCGCTCTTGAACGCCGTTTTCAGGCGGTCATGGTCAATCCGCCCTCAGTGGAAGATACCGTTTCCATCCTGCGCGGCTTGAAAGAGCGTTATGAATTGCACCACGGTGTCCGGATCAAAGACAGCGCGCTGGTAGCGGCGGCAGTTCTTTCCGACAAATATATTTCCGGCAGATTCCTGCCCGACAAGGCGATCGACCTGGTGGATGAAGCCGCCGCCGCTTTGCGCACCGGGATCGACAGCAGCCCTCTGGAATTGGATGAAAACCGCCGCAAATTGATGCAGCTGGAAATCGAATTGACCAGCTTGCGCAATGAAAAGGATAAAGCCGGTATCAAACGCCGGGAGGAGTTGGAAAAAGAGGCGGCGGAACTCCGGGAACGCGGCAAGGAATTGCAGGCATTGTATGATAATGAAAAAAATGCCATCAGCAAGCTGCGCGATTGCCGGGAGGCTCTGGATCTCGCCAGAGGACAACTGGAAAAAGCAGAACGCTCCTACAATCTGGAAAAGGCCGCCGAATTGCGCCACGGCACCATCCCGAAACTGGAAAAACAGCTTGCCGATGCCGAAAATGCTTTCAATTCCGGCAGTTCTTCGCGGATGCTCAAAGAGGAGGTCGATGAAGATGAGATCGCCGCTATCATCAGCCGCTGGACAAATATCCCGGTAACCAAACTGGTGGAGAGCGAAAAAGAAAAACTGCTTTCACTTGCCGCAACTTTGCATGAGAGCGTTATCGGTCAGAATGAGGCGGTTTCCGCAGTCAGCGATGCGGTATTGCGTGCCAGAGCCGGTCTGCACGATCCGGCGCGCCCCATTGCCAGTTTCATCTTTCTCGGCCCTACCGGAGTGGGCAAAACGGAACTTGCCAGGGCACTGGCACGGCAGCTTTTTGATGATGAAAGAGCCATGATCCGGATCGATATGTCAGAGTATATGGAAAAATTCAGTGTTTCCCGCCTGATCGGTGCGCCTCCGGGATATGTCGGGTATGAAGAAGGCGGTCAATTGACCGAAGCAGTCCGGCGCCGCCCCTATTCGGTGGTGCTCTTTGACGAGATCGAAAAGGCTCACAGCGATGTTTTCAACATCCTGCTGCAGATCCTTGAAGACGGCAGAGTTACCGATTCACAGGGCAGAACGGTCAACTTCAAAAATACCATCATCATCATGACCAGCAATCTGGGCAGTGCCATGATACTGGAAAACTCCGGCAAAGATGAGATGCAGTTGAAAGAGGCATTGAATCTGGAATTGCGTCGGCACTTCCGGCCGGAATTCCTCAACCGTATCGACGAAACGCTTATATTCAAGTCGCTTACGCTTGAAGAATTGCGGGATATCGCCGGGATACAGATCCGGAAACTCGCCGGGCGGCTGCAGGATAACGGTATCACGCTCGTCGTGGATGATAAAGCAAAAGAATTCATCGCCAAAACAGGGTATGACCCGGACTTCGGAGCCAGACCCCTGAAACGGGCAGTTATCCGGCTTCTGGAAACGCCGCTGGCAGGGAAGATCATCGCCGGAGAGATCGCCGTAAACAGTACCGTCAAAGTTTCTGAAAAAGATGGCAAACTGATCTTCAGCAATTGAAGATACGGCTATTCGCCGGGAGTGTCACGCCGCGCAAACGGCACTCCCGCATGCGGATAGACTTTCGCCCGGCACGAATAGAATCCGGGCATAAAAAGAGCGCAGGCGGCGTAAAAAACTTTACTGCCGCTTTTGCGCTCAAAATCCGGACAGGGTGGTTTTATTCCGTTTTTTCTGAAGCATTCCGGGCTTCTATTGCTTCAAAGGCTTTTTTATCAGCCAGAGAAACATTGCCTTCAACTCTGCCGTCATCGAGGATATCTACTTCAGTGCGTGCTTTGAGATCACGGAAAAGCTGCCGCAGATCTTTGATACCGCCGATGGTGAACCAGACGGTAGTGACCGCCGCCACGATACCGGGAATGATCATATAGGTTATCAGGAAGTAGTTGCTCCAATCCTGATCGTCAAGTTTGTAGAATGGGCGGATAATGACGATGACCAGAAAGATCAAAATAAATTTATAACCGATCGAGTAAACAAACAGCCCCCAGGCGATCCATTTATCACCGGTGGTGTATTCCGGGGTGATACCGACCATTTTGTCGATGATCCCTTTGAAACTCCAATCGGTTTTGATCTTTTTCTCGCCGTCAAGAGCGTAGATGCCGCGGTGGAGCATCCGGTCAAGGTTGAATTTCTCTTTGCCGATATTGGTCAACGCCGATACTGCGCAGTAGATGATCAGAGTGATCACCATGGTGATGAAGTAAAGTTCATAACTGTTGATAGGACATTTTTCCGGGTTCATTTTCCAGACCACATAGGGATTGAACGGCTTGGAAACCGCCTCCAGAAAATTGCCGACCCCGGTTATCAGACCGTGATCTTCAAGATACGGGTAAATGACATCCGCCCATTTCCGCTGGATAAAGATGCTGTTCACCCCCAGAACCATGCCGGTAAGCAGTGAACTCCACGCCCCGTAAATATTGCCGAAACGACTGTAAAGACCGAAAATCATCACCGGTCCGCAACCGCCAAGCCACATGGTACACATCAACGTGACAAAGAGGTTGATATAGTCAAGCTGCGCCATAAAGAATGAACCGATGAAAAAGAATACGCCGATACCGATGGATACCAGACGGATCATCCACATATGTTCAGCCGGAGTGAATGGCTTTTTGCGCAGCGGCAGTATCACATCCTGAGCGATGGTGGTGGCAGCACTGTAAATACGCGTATCATCGGTGGAAACCATTGCCATGACCATCATCAGCAGAAACAATCCTATCATGCCTTCAGGCAGAATATGGCGGATGGATACTGCCATCATCATCTGGTGATACAGGGTGCGGAATTGCTGGGAAAGTTTACTGCCCTGATCACCGGGGGCGTTTTTGAACTCCTCTTTGGCAGCATCAAGGTACGGCGTATCAAGATTGTTTTCTTCTGAAAGCGGAACATCTTTACCGATAATGTGATTGTGCTGAGGGATCTTTTTCACTGCAGAGATCAAATTATCTTTGATTTCCTGAGTGGGGGAGATCTGTTCGGCGACCTGAGAACTCAATTCCACGCGGATCTTTTTGGCGATCCCGGAGAAATTAACATGGTTCATCACCGTAAGTATGCAGATGGCTACCAGCACATAAAAAAGGATGTTCAATGCGCCGCGCCAGTCGCCCAGAAGCCCTGCCATTTTCTGTTCGTGAGGTGAACGGGAACGGCTGGCTCCGCCGGTGACCCAGCTGCCGCGGTGGAGAAAAAGAGCCAGAATGGTGATACCGAGGAAGAAGAAGTTGAAGTCACGCAGATTCTGCATATCGTAGGGGTCGAGAAAGTTTTCTCCCGGAACCCGGTCAGACATCACCGGAGCGACCTCTTCAAACCAGGAGAAGTTGACCAGACAGAAGATCACAAAGGCCACTAAAAGAGGATAAAAGATCAAACCCTGCAAAGTGTCGGTAACGGTGATACCGAGGTCACCGCTGATGCAGATGATGCTGATTGCCATGACCAGACTGACAAATATCAGCACGCCGAAAGTATTCCACTCAATGCCACAGAAACGGAAATATTGAGGCAGGTCAAGAACATAGATAAAGAAACGCGCAGCAATGGCAGGCATGATCATATTGGCAAGCATTTCCGATATACTGCGCAGACCGGCGGCAAACATGCGGAATTTCCGGCTGTAGCGCATTTCCAGGAATTGTCCGATGCTCATCGCTTTGGTTTCCCGGTAGCGGTAACTGAAAAATCCGGTCAGCCCCATGATAACCGATACCGGCAGAATGATGCTCTGCCAGAAGCCGAGGGCAAAACCGGTTTTATAATGCACTTCCACAAAGGCGACCACACCGATAATGGATAAACCGGAGGCAACGGCGGCAACACTCATAACATATCTGCCGCAAAGTCTGCCGGTGGAAAGGAAATCGACTACGCCCCGGATATATTTGCGGCAGTAAAAAGCCATGTAGAAAACAAAAATCAATGGTACGATCAAAATCGCATAATCTATCCAGCTGAGCATGAAATCCCCCTTCAGATGTTAAAATTTACGGCATAACGGGAAAACCGCAGTTTGTCATTTAACGGAAAACAAAGGATTTTTATTTTACCCGCACCTCTTTTCTTTTTGCGCAAATATGTGGATTATTTGCAGGGTGCTTACGCCACCGCCCCGCACCACCGGTGGTGTCACTGGCACTTTTGTTCTTTTGGTTTGCACGCGTTTTATGGCGTTTGGCTGACACGACTCATGTGGTGCAATCCTGCACCCCGCTGTCAGACTGCGGGGGGGTATTTCAGTCGGCATGCAATTTGCTGCAAACTCAGACCGGCGTGGTCGGCGTTGACAACAAGAAATGGACTTTTTGGAGATGCGCGGTTCCTCGTCTGCAAGCATACTGCTCCCACAAAACTCCCATGAATTACCAAAAGATCCCCAAAAGAGAGGCAAAACCACCCTCTGCAGACTGCGGGCGGTATTTTGCCAATGGCCCGCTGGTGCTTTGAGGGAACCTTATTTACCGCAAAGAAAGGATCAGTGCGAACAATTCATCGAGTTTTTCGTGGGATTGCAGCGGATTGAGCAGAGTAAACTTCAAACACACTTTACCGCGGCAAACCGTTTGGCCGATGACCACCCCGTGATGGTGCAGCAATTCCCGGCGGATACGCTTATTCATGGTATCGGCATCTTCAGTGCTTTGCTCCGGAGGCAGTACCCGGAAGACCACCGAACTGATTTCCGGTTCAGTAACCACCTCTGCATCCGGCGAAGCATTGAGTTTGTCATAGAAGTATCCGGCATTATCGATACAGCGGGTGACCAGCTCCGACCAACCCTCTTTGCCGCGCATCCGGAAACTCACCCAGACTTTCAGCGCATCGAAACGGCGGGTGGTCTGCATTGACTTATTGACCAGATTGATATAACCGTCTTCCTCATCCTCCTCCCGGTTGAGGTAATCGGCGTGGATGGTCAGCGCATCAAAATGGCGTTTATCCCGGATAAGTGAGGCACTGCAGCTGACCGGCAGGAAGAACATCTTGTGGAAATCCACCGTGATCGAATCGCATTTTGCCAGACCGGATACCCGGTGTGCATATTTCTCTGAAAGCACCACCGCACTGCCGTAAGCGGCATCCGCATGGAGCCACATTCCGTAACGGTCGCAAAGTTCCCGCAATTTTTCCAGAGGATCGATACTGCCGAAATCAGTTGTACCGACAGTGGCGGCAATACAGAAAGGCAGATTGCCCTCAGCAATATCCTTCTCTATCAACTTTTCCAGTGCCCCGACATCCATCTGCATGGCATCATTGACCGGCACTTTGACCACGGTTTCATAGCCCATACCCATCAGGTGCGCGCTCTTTTCCATGGAAAAGTGGGATACTTCCGAACAGTAAAGCCGGAATTTGCGGAAATTTTCCGGCAAACCATGCTTTTTGATATCGTATCCGAGTTTCTCATTGCAGAACCAATCCCTCGCCAGCAGCAGACCGGATAAATTGGATTGGGAACCGCCGGAAGTGAATACTCCGTCACTATCCTCACCGTAACCGTAAAGTTTGCAGAGGTTGCGGATAACTTCCACTTCGATCTCGGTAGCCGCCGGAGCCTGATCCCAGGAATCCATGGATTGATTGAATGTGGCGATAACCAGCTCCGCAGCAATGGATTCCACCAATGCCGCACAATGAAGATGAGCCATATAGTTGGTCGATGCCGGCCGCACCATATTGGGCAGGATCTTCTGCGTCATCTCTTCCAGCACTGCCGCAAAACCGCGACCCTTTTCCGGGAGCAATTCATCGGTGTGCAAAGCACTGCGCAGATCGTAAGGCGGCATACCGGCATAAGCCTGATCATCACTCAAAGAAGCGGCGATCGCCCGGATCGTCGCTTCCATGATTTCGATATATGATCGCTTGCTGTTGTCGTCAGAAGTCAGAAAAAGATCATTTTTTGAATTCATTATCAACCTCGATGACCACCTTTTCAAAGATCGCGATCATGGTATCCAGCTCTTCCTGAGAGACATTGAGGGCGCAGAGACAGCGCATGACGGAACCGTGTCTGCCGCCTTTTTCCATGACCAGTTTGTTCTGGAAACATTTTTTCTGAACGAGAGCAGCGATCTCTCCGCTGGCGGGGAGTGAGCCGATAATATCTTTTTCACCTTTGGGGTCGACAAATTCACAGCCGGACATCAAACCCTTGCCGCGGATATCGCCGATGATGGAAACTTTTTCTTTGAGGGCGGACATCTTTTCCCGCAGATAATCACCTTTGGCACGGACTTGGGCAAGGAACTCCTCATTGGCGACTCTTTCCATGACCACGGTACCGGCACGCATGGCAAGCTGATTGCCGCGGAATGTACCGGCATGGGAACCGGGCTGCCACTTATCCAATTCTTTATTATAGATCACCACCGACATCGGCTGAGTGCCGCCGATGGCTTTGGAAACAAGGATCACATCCGGCTCGATCCCGGCATATTCGAAGGCGAAAAACTTACCGGATCTGCCGACTCCGCACTGGATCTCATCCACGATCATCGGGATACCCAGTTCACGGGTCACCCGGCGGACAGTCTGGAGAAACTCCACCGGCGCGGGGATCACGCCGCCTTCCCCCTGAATGGTCTCAAGAATGACGGCTGCCGGTTTGGTGATGCCGCTTTCCGGATCTTTGAGGGTACGCTCAAAATAGTTGCAGCAGGCCTTGACACCGGCTTCTCCGCCGAGCCCGAAAGGACAGCGGTAACTGTAAGGATATGGGAAGAAAGTAACTTCCGGCATAAGCGCATGCACTTTTTCTTTGGCAGCGATGTTGCCGGTAAGCGACAATGCTCCGTGCCCCATGCCGTGATAACCGCCGTTGAAAGCGATCACCGAACTTCTGCCGGTAGCAGTTTTGCAGAGTTTGATCGCCGCATCAGTGGCGTCGGTACCGGAAGGACTGCAGAACTGCACTTTGACATTATCCTGCATCCCGGCAGGAAGCAGAGAGATGAGTTTATGAACGAAACGGTCTTTGGTCGGGGTCGTCAGATCAAGAGTATGCAGCGGAGCATCGCTGGTGAGCATATCCATCATCGCCTGATTGATTTCCGGATCATTGTGACCGAGAGCGAGTGTACCGGCACCGCAGAGAAAATCCAGATAGCGGTTGCCTTCCACATCCTCGATCCATGAGCCTTTGGCTTTGACAAGAGAAAACGGGAATTTCCTCGGGTAACTTCTGGCGTTGGATTCTGTATATTCCTGCCTGGCGATATAGTCGGCGTTAGTTACCGGTTCCCCGCTGAATTTGGAGCCATTGTCCTGAAAATCATTTTTAAGTGCCATTGCCATGGGCCCTTTTCTTGTTCCGGAATTGAACCTCGCTTCCGTTTTTTTGGTTAATATGCCGCAGTTTGCCCCACCGGACGAAAGGGGCAGCTGCTAAAAAATTTGTCCATTATTTTATTTGGACGGGGTATAAAATACATCCACTTTTGTTGAATATCAAAACTTAAACTGAAAAAAACGCATTTTTTTGGCAAAGTTTTGCTGTTTACGGGGGATTTTTGCGCAAAAACTGCCTGATATCCCGTTTTTTAAACTACTTTTACGCCGCCCCCGGCTCTTTTTCAAAAACAGGTAAGAGATTTGACACAATTCCACAGCGGCGTATGAAGATCAAGTTTTTTCCGCTGCCTGGTGGCAAGCGCGATCGGCACATGAGTGAATTCTCCCGACCAGTGCCCGACCATCACATCGGTTTTGCCCGCCATCGCCGCGTGTGCCGCACTCTGGGCAAGAGTCGCGCAGAATACTGCATCCTCGCCCTCGGCTCTCACACTGCGGATGGTGTAACCCAGATCAAAATACTTCAAATTCAATTCGACATTATGTTCTTTAAAGTATTTGCGGATCTCATCTTTGAGAAGCAGCCCGATATCTTTGTGCAGGATATTGCCGGAAGCATCTTTCTCCCGTTCCGTACCGGCAAAGAGGTTCTGCCCGGCTCCCTCTGCCACGATCATCACCGCATGATGTTTTTTGTTCATTCTTTCCATCAGATTGGGCAGCAATGCTTTGCTGCCGTCGCTGCCGTCAAGGGAAAACGGCTCTTCCGGGATCAGGCAGTAGTTGATGTAGGGATTTGCCAATGTCGTATAAGAGGCGATGAAACCGCTGTCTCTGCCCATTACTTTGATCAGAGCAAGACCGTTGTAAGCTCCCTGCGCTTCATTGTGTGCGCCGCTGACGAATTCTCCGGCAGTACGCACCGCAGTGCTGAAACCGAAAGTGCGGTCGATAAAGTTGATATCATTGTCGATGGTCTTGGGGATCGCCACCACGCTGACCGGCATCCGGCGTTTATTGACTTCCATGGCAATGGCGTGGGCACAGCGGCTGGTACCGTCACCGCCGATGCAGAAAAGCAGATTGACGCCCAGCTGTTTCAGCGAATCGACCAGCAGCGGGATATCTTCACTGCCCCGGCTGGAACCGAGGATGGAACCGCCCTTGTCGTGGATATCATCCACCACCTCCGGAGTCAGACGCACCGGAGTCAGATTGTGTGCCGGATTCAATCCCCGGTAGCCGTAACGGATACCGAAAATATCGTTGACCCCGTAATCTCTGGTCAGAGAGAGGGTGAGAAATTTGATCACATCATTCAGCCCCGGACACAACCCTCCGGCAGTGAGGATCGCCGCCCGGCTCCATGCCGGATTGTGAAAAAGCATTTTGCGCGGACCGGCTTTTTCAAATGCCGGGATCTCCTCTCCGGCATTTATGAAACGGGCAATGTCAGCAGTGTCAGTGTAATAGGAAACCGTTTCCCTGTCGGAAACAAAGGTCATGTCGGCAATCGGTGAAGGAATGGTACATTCACCAAGAGTGGTGATTTTGAAATCACTTTTGTGCATCATAAATTTTTCTCCATCGTAACTGTTGCTCTCTGAACACCGGTAAAATAACCCGTTTCACCGGGGAAATCAAGTACAAAAAGTGAAAATAGATGGATAAATCATTGAAAAACCATCTGCACGGGGTTATTTTATATAAACTTAAATGTAAACATCCTGTCACGGCAGCTTCCGGGTGCCGGATATTACTGTAAAGGAGCATGTCATGAAAAAAGTCACCCTCACTACTTTGATGAAACGTTATGCCGCCGGGGAAAAACTGGTCATGTCCACCGCTTACGATGCGGTCATGGCGCGGCTCTGCGCTCTGGCAGGGGTGGATCTTCTGCTGGTCGGCGACTCAGTGGGGATGACTTTGCTGGGGTATGAAAATACTCTGCCGGTGACGATGGAAGATATGCTCCGCCACACCGCCGCCGTGCGCCGGGGAGCACCGGAAAGTTTTGTGGTATTCGACATGCCTTTTATGAGTTATCAGGAAAGTGACACCCAGGCTCTGCACAACGCCGGGCTTGCCATGAAAACCACCGGTGCCGATGCAGTCAAACTGGAAGGCGGTGCCGAATACGCCCCGCTGGTGCGCAAAATGACCGGTTCCGGCATTCCGGTGATGGGACATATCGGTCTTATGCCTCAAAGGGTGCAACTTTCCGGCGGCTACAAAGTGGTCGGCAGAGATGCTGACAGTGCGGAAAAGGTGCTTCAGGATGCGCTTGCCCTGCAGGAAGCCGGAGCATTTGCGGTGGTTTTGGAGTGTATTCCCGCAACTCTCGGCAAACGGGTCACTGAAGCATTGGATATCCCGACCATCGGTATCGGTTCCGGAGCAGATTGTGACGGTCAGGTGCAGGTCATCACCGATCTTCTGGGAATGATGGAATTCAAACCGAAGCATGCCAAACGCTATGCCGATGCCGGAGAACTTATCACCGGTGCTTTGAAAACTTACGCCGATGAGGTGAAAAACGGCACATTCCCGACGGAGGAGAACTCTTTCTGATGAAAGCAGCGGCGACACTGCTCATCTTTCTGCTGATTACCGGATGCAGATTTTATCCGCACTCTGCCGGAGAGTTGAGTTTATCCGCCGTCGGCGATCTGGTCATCGCCCGCAACCTTGACGGGGAAACCGCTTCAGCTCTGGAAAAACTTGCCTCTGCGGCATTGCAGTCATCCCGCTGGAAAAATCTTCCCGATCTGGCGGCATTTGTCCGGGAATCCCCGATGGGCAAAGGGGATGAATTGTGCCGCAATATCCTCTGGGAGTGTAACGAAGCGTGCAATGTGCAATTCACCCCCGATCCGGCATCCTTCGTAAAAAAATGGCGTGCCGGCGAGTTGCGCTGCCGGTTGGCTCTGGCTCTGGCAGAGAAACAATTTCTCGATTCGGTTGCATGGAAAACTCCGCTTCAGCAGCAGCGGGAAGATGAATTGCAAAGCGAATTGCTGCAGCTTGCCGGTGATATCCCGGAAAGCCGCCTTTCCTCAGTCAAACTGGCTCTCCCCGGTGAAATGCCGGAATTCCCTGCCGGTCTGCTGCTGCCGGTCAGTGAAGACCCGGCAGAGGCATTGCAAATTGCCGGAGTCATCTGTCTGCTGCCGGAAGAGATCCGCCGTCAGCAGCTGGCAGATGCCGGATTTCCGATCGGGGCGATCCTGGATGAAATAACCTTTACTGCCGGAAGTTATATTCTGCATCTGGATAAAAAACATCTGCGCTCTGCCATCGACCGTTATCACAAAGATCCCTCTCCGGAAAATCTCTGGCTTTACCGCAAATGGTTTTACCGCACTGAATTGGATATCTCCCGCATGCCGCAAAAAAAGCGCGACAGAAATGCCGCCGATTTTATTGCTTCGATGCTGCTTTTGCAGGAGAGTTTTTAGCTGCCCGGATCTGCTTGAGATTGTGAAGCAGTTTGGCATCTTCCGGAGCGTAACGGAGTGCCTGCAGAGTAAGTTTCTCTGCAAGATCGTAATCCTTGCGCAAAAGCGCGGCGATCGCCCGGTAGGAAAACTCTTTCAGAGGATCGGTCGACATAACCGGATTACCGAGAACATCAAAGATTTTTGCCGCAAAAAGATCATCCGCTTCTGTCTTTCTTGCGGTGTGGACTGCGGCAGAAGCAAGCAGAACTTTTTCAGAAAAAGTCCTGCTGATATAACTCCACTCCGGCGAGGTGATCGCCTGATCGATCTTCTCCAATCCCGACGGATCACCGGCTGACAATCCGATCATCCCATCCAGTGCCAGCAGAAACACCCGGTTGGAACGGTCATTTTCAGCAACAAGCGTCGCCTGATAGGCAAACCCGCGCGCCGCCTGATACTCCCCGCTGTCAAAACTTGACATCGCCGCCATACGCAGAGCTGCCGGATTGATGTTTTTACCGTCACCTAAAGCCGCATTGATAAATGACTCCCGGCTCTGCCAGGTGTGCAGATAACAGATGCCCAGCACCGCGATCAACACTCCGTAGGCGCAGAAGAGAAACTTGAAAATAAACCGCCGTTCCAGACAGAATTCCGCCGCTACCGCCATACCTGCCCAGATCACCAGAGAAGGATAGTAACTGTAACGGTCGGCAAATTCAGCATTGCCGATCACCCGGAATCCCGCCATCGGCAATACCACCCCGATATAGGTCAGCAGCAGCGGCAGCAGAAATGCGGTAAATATCCTTTGATAACGCCACCTGACCAGCGACAGTATAAGCGTGGCAGCAGTGAGCAGAGAAAAGAGCGTTACAACCGCAATATTGAAGTTATCCCATTGAAAAAGCGGATACAACGGCTGTATTCCCACCGGCAGCAATGTCCGGAAAAAGTAGTTGCTGTAGTTGAGGATCACGATCTGCAGCCGCACCGGGTCAAAACTCCCAGCCGCCGCTCCGGCAGAAAATTCATGCAGTTGGGCGAAATTAAAAATAATATACCCCGCCGCCGCAGCAATGTAAAGAGAGAGCATCTTCAAGGTTTTGCGCCAGTCAAATTTTTCAGTGCATACCCATATACCCATGAGCAATGCGCCCGGCAGGGTGATGACCAGAGGCTTGGCTCCGAAGGAGAGAAAATAGAGCAGAGCACCAGTGACCGGCAGACGATCTTTCCGGTATGACCGGATAAAGAAAATCGTACTGAGCAAACCGAGAAAGAGAGCTTGCACATCTTTTCTTTCCACTATCCAGATCACCGATTCCACTCTCTGCGGATGCAATGCAAAGCAGAGCGCACCGAAAACCACCGCCGGAATGGAGAGCGTAAACGGCTTTTGCGGATCAAGCCGCACCAGTTTCAACTGCCGCAAAAGATAATAGAACATCACCGCATTCAAAGCATGCAGCAGAATATTGTGAAGCCTGCCGCCCAGCAGCAGATGATCCTTGCCGAAAAGCAGATAATCCGCCATCAATGACAGCATCACCAGCGGAGAGTGCAAACCGAGAATAGGAGTTTTCAGATGGTAGATGACATTTTCCCAACTCGGAAACAGCCGGTATTCCCTGCCGATATACAAACTGTTATCCATCGGCACCGGATCAAAGTCGATCCCCGGCAGAAAAAATATCACTGTGATAAGAAAAATCGCAATCATTGCAGCCATATCCGGATGCCGCCTGAAAAAAGATGCCAGTTTATCCATATCTTAATTTTCTCCTTTGCCGGCCCGGTCGATCGTCGTGCGGATGCGGGAGAGGACTTTGGAAACTTCAAAGAGTTCCGCTTCGATCGTTCTCTCCGCCTTGCCCTGCCCGAAAAATGAGAGCGAACAAATAATACCATCGTAAGTAAAAGGCATGGTTATCATCCATTTGCGGTTCGGAGCGACCCGGCAGAGAGTGTTGTGTTTCTGACATTCGCTGAATTCCCGGTCGCAGATAACCTTTTCAGTCACCGGCATATCCGGATAACGCTTCTCCATGATCGCCTGTGCCTCAGCTGCCGGCACACCGGCAGCCGCCAGCAGTACCAGACACGCTCCGGTATAGCGCAGAACATCCTGCATGGGATTGTGCCGGATGCAGTTGTAAATGTTGAAAAATGTCCCTCCGGAAAAACCGAATACCGCCGCATTCAAGCCGGAAACCGAGGAAAAATCCTCCACCGGCTGTTTCAATGCTCCAAGCAGCGGAGACAACTCCAATGCCCGGCTGCCGAAACGGATCAGGGCGATCCCCGGAATAAGGTGGTGATAATCGGTCTTTTCCAACAGACCGATTTCCACCAGATCGGCGCAGAGACGGCTGACCGTTGGCAGCGGCAGCTGCAGAATCCCGGTCAACTCTTTGATTGCCGCCGGGTGGTCAAGGGAGCAGACTGCTTCCAGAACTGCTCCGGCTTTGGTCAGTAAAGAACTTTTCATTTGACAATGCCGAGTTTGATTTTCAGAGCATCGGCGACCGGCGGCGGCACATAATCTTCAAAATTGCCGCCGAGGCGCGCCACCTCTTTGACCAGCGTGGAAGAGACAAAAGAATTTTTCAAAGTCGGCATCATAAAAATGGTTTCGCATTTGCGCTTCAAATTACGGTTGAGCAGTGCCATCTGCAATTCGTACTCAAAGTCAGAGAATGCCCGCAAACCGCGCAAAATCGCATCGGCCCCGTAATACTCCAGAGAATCCACCAGAAGCCCGTCGATGGCAACCACTTCCACATGTTCAAGATTTGCACAGCTCTCGCGGATCAATCCGCAACGCTCCTGCATGGTGAATATGGGAGATTTTGCCGCATTGACCGCCACTGCCACGATCACCCGGTCAAAGAGCAATCCGGCCCGTTCCACAAGGTCAAGATGACCATTGGTAAAGGGATCAAATGAACCGGGATACAAGACAGTTTTCATAATATTACCTTTTGACTTTTTGCACGCTTTGGTGTATAATATAACATTGCAAAAGTCAATTTGCAATTTTTTCATACCCGCAGGGGTAAAACTTACAGGAAAATATGGAAAATTTCATCGTTCCTGCCGGAAATCTCAAATTACCGCTTCCGGCACGGGTAATAGTGGCATGCGGAGTATTTGACGGTGTTCATTACGGACACCGCCGGATCATTGAGTGTGCAAAAGCAAGAGCGCAGGAAAAAGATTGCCGGGTGCTGGCATTGAGTTTTTCTCCCCACCCCCGGCAGCTGCTTTCTCCAGTTGATGCCCCGGCATTGCTGGTAAGTAAAGAACGCCGGATCTCTCTGCTGCAGGATGCCGGGGCGGATCTTTGCGCCTTTATCAATTTCACTGAGCAGGTGGCGGCATTGGAACCATTGGATTTTCTCCGGCGTCTGGCTGAAAATCCATTCTTTGAGATCTCCGGCATCTGTGTCGGGAAAAACTGGCGTTTCGGCAGACTGGGAAGCGGCAGACGGGAGATACTGGCTGACTTCTGCAGCAAAAAAAACTGGTCATTTGATGCGGTCGCGGAATTGGAAAAATTCGGCATCATCATCAGTTCATCCGCCATCCGTCAGGCGGTCGCCGCCGGAGATCTGGTGCGGGCAAAGGAGATGCTCGGCCGTCCGGCGGAACTGGAAGGGGTGGTGGTTCACGGTTTTGCCATTGCCAAAAATGAGTTGTCGGCACCGACCGCCAATCTGGAAGTTTCTGCCGGAGTCATGCCGCCGGATGGGGTATACAGCGGCACGGTCAAAATCGGTCAAACCGCTTATCCGGCGGCGTTGAATATCGGCATTGCCCCGACTTACGGCAACGATCTGCACCGGGTGGAAATACATCTGATCGGCTTTGACGGCGATCTTTACGGGAAAAAGCTGGTGGTCGCACTCAACCGTTTCCTGCGTAAAGAGCGATGTTTTGCTTCTCCGCAGGAGTTGAAAGCGCAGATATTTGCCGATATTGCTGAAATCAGAAAAGATTTCCAGTTGCAAAATCAATAAAACAGTGATATATTGAAACAGTACGTTTGGGGTGCTGCATCCGTCGGGGATGCGGCTGAGAATAAACCCATGAACCTGATCCGGATAATGCCGGCGTAGGAATTACGGTACAACGCTTTCCCCGATGCGGCAAGGCGCGTAGTTCCCCGAAACAGCGCGCCTGCGGGTAATTCGCCCCGCACCGCGCCTAATGGGGTGTAATGCCCCGGAAAGGAAAGCGAAAATGTCTGAATCACCGGAAAATCTCATCTCCTCTGCCATCGTCAGTAAATTCTGCGGCAAACTTCTCGACGGCTTGCGCCTCGATGTCGCCATCGTCGGCGGCGGTCCCAGCGCACTGGTCGCCGCCAGAGAGTTGGCTTCAAAAGGTATCAAAACCGCCATCTTTGAGCGCAAACTCGCTCCCGGCGGCGGCACCTGGGGCGGCGGTATGCTCTTTAATGAAGTGGTCATTCAGGATGAGGCCCTGCCGATCCTCGATGATATCGGCATCCGCCACGAAAAAATCGCCGGTGCCCCCGGATACCACACCCTTGACAGTGTGGAAATGGCAAGCGGATTGATCTTCGGCGCACTGCAGGCGGGAGCAAAGATCTTCAACTCAGTTTCCGTGGAAGATATCGTTTTCAAAGACGGTAAAGTAAACGGTCTGGTCATCAACTGGACTCCGGTAGAAAGACTCGGCATGCATGTCGACCCATTGACTGTGATCGCCGATTGCGTGCTTGACGGCACCGGACACCCCAGCGAAATAATCCAGCTCGCCGTCGATAAAGCCAAAATCAAACTTGATACCCCCACCGGCAAGATCCTCGGCGAAAAACCGATGTGGGTCGATAACGGCGAAGCATCCACGGTGGAAAATACCAAAGAGTACTTCCCCGGACTTTTCGCCTGCGGCATGAGTGCCAACAACTGCATGGGCGGCTACCGGATGGGTCCGGTTTTCGGCGGCATGCTCCTTTCCGGAAAAAAGGTTGCCGGTCTGATCGCCGGGAGATTGGGTAAATGAGCCGCTCTCCCTTTGCCGGATACGCTCAACGGATGGCGGCTTTTGAAGAGTCATTCATCTATCCGGTGGTAAGTTCGGAATTCTGCGGCAGTAAAAGTGTCACCGAAGTGATGCATTCCCTCGGTGACAACGGCGCAAAGATCGTACAATTGCGGGAAAAAAATCTTTCCGGCAGAGATTTGCTGATCCTGGCAAACCAATGCCGCGAAATCACCGCCGGATACGGCATGCTCCTGATAATCGATGACCGGCTGGATATCGCCCTTGCCTGCGATGCCGACGGCGTACATCTTGGTCAGGATGACCTGCCGGTTGCTGAAGCACGGAAGATCGCCCCGGAATTGATCATCGGAGCATCCACCCATAATGCCGATGAGATCAAAAATGCAATAAAAGACGGCTGCAGTTATCTGAATATCGGACCGCTTTTCCCCACTCAAACCAAAAGTGTCCCCTGCGGAGCATTGGGGGTGGAAACCTTTGCCGCTTTGCAGAAACTGGTCACTGTACCCTTTACGGTGATGGGCGGAATAAAGGAAAAGCACATTGCAGAATTGACCGCCCTCGGCGCAAAACATATCGCCATGGTGACCGAAACCATCGCCAAACCGGAGTTGTGCCGTTTGCGCAGAAAATAAGTGTTTTTGGCAGGGTGGCTCACGCCGCTGTTTGCATGCATTACGCTTATTTTTGCAGGGGGGCTCACGCCGCCCCCCTGCACCCCCGGCGGTGCCACCGGCACTTTGGTACTTTGGCTTGCACACGCTTTATGGCGTTGGGCTGGCCCGACTCATGTGGCGCAATCCTTCACCCCGCTTCCGCCTTTTATGGCGAAAGCCGGGCTTTGTATTGCGCCACGACTGTCGCATCCGGGGGATGCCTCCCCCGGAACCCCCTCGCTCCTCTGCTAACGCTTCGTCGCTTCTTTGGGAACACCCTACATGCATACTGCTCCCACAAAATTCCCAAAAATTCCCAAAAACTCCCACAATTTCCCACAATCCCCCCAAAGGTTGTAAAGCGCGGTTGCCTTTCCTCAACCCGATCAACCTCTGTCAGACTGCGGGCGGTATAAAAATTTCTCAATTCCCGATTTGACAAAAGCAAAAAGATATGCTATATTCTTTGCAAAGTAGTTTGCATGGAGTTTGCAGTTCTTATGCTGAAAAGTAAAAAAGTCACACTGAAAGAGGTCGCGGCGGCTGTCAATCTGGCAGTGCCTACTGTTTCGCAGATCCTCAACGGCAGAAAGAACTTCTGTTCCAAAGAACAGTGTGAAAAAGTCCGGCAGACTGCCCGTGAAATGGGTTATGTCACCAATATCGGCTACCGGATCATGACCGGGCAGGTGACACACACCGTCGGGATCATGGTCGCCTGTGCCGAACACATGCAGGAAGAGCATTACCGCACCCAGATACTGAATTTGCTGCAGATTTTTGCCGGTCGCGGCTGTTCGGCTTTCTGCCATATCCTCAGCACTGATGGATCGATCGCCATAAAAGAGGTGGAAGAGTATATCGGCAGAGGGGTGGAAAGATTCGTTTTTCTCGGTCAGCCATTCGGGTCGGAGAAAATTTTTGAAATGCTCAATAAACTGCATATCCCCTTTATCGGCAACACTCCGGCATTTGCGCGTTATGTAATGCCGGATGCTTCCAGCGGCAGACAGGAAATTTTCCGTTTTCTCAAACGGAAGACCGGCGGCAATTTCCGGATATTCTGGTGGGAATGGTCGCTGCATATATTCAAACGGATAATTTCTCCGATCGATGATCCGGAATATTACTGCCGCCGTCTGCAGTATATTGAAAATTGCCAGAGCAATTATTACGAGTCGGCATTTGCCATCGGCTGGCAGGCGACACGGGATATTCTGGAAAAGTCTCCGGAAATAAAAGGTCTGGCATTCCCCAATGATGCTATTGCCCTCGGTGCGGCGAAGTACCTGCTTGACCGCAAAATCAATGACATATATGTAAGCGGATGCAATGGTGAAAGAGAACTGCTCCGCTTCCCCTATCCGGTATCCACCGCGATTTTCGATCTGGATGAAGTATCCCGTCTGCTGGCAGAGAGGGTATTTGACAATGATGAGTGTAAAATTGCGGTTCCGGTAACGATGAGATTGGTTTCGTAAATAAAAGATGTTCAACAAAATTTCTCCATGCGGGGAAAAGAACAGGAGGGAAAAATGAAACAGGCTTCGGAACGATCTTTTTCACTTTACTGTGGTAAAGTGAACTCCCGGGAGTTCAACAGTAATGGCTTGCCACAACATTTTCCGGATACGGGTAGGCACGGGAAAGTACGGATAGATACGGAGAAAACCGTACCGCAAAGTTCGCTTTTCTTGAAAAGGGAAGTGGGGTTTGGGGAGAGGGGAAAAACCTCTTTTCCCGTGAAAAGAAGTTTTTCCCCTCTTCCCAAGAGCGCATTTACTTTAATAGAATTGCTGGTTGTTATTGCAATCATAGCCATTCTGGCGGCGATATTGCTCCCTGCATTGAACAGTGCCCGTGAGCGCGGCAGAAGTGCCAGCTGTATCAACAACTTAAAGCAATTATCTCTCGCCATGTCATCTTATCAGAACGATAAAGATGACTACTTCCCGGTACATGGATTCGGTATATATGCCAAAGACAGCAACGGCAATACCGTCAACGCTCAGGGCAGACAGGATTCAAACTGGATGTCGACTCTGTGGTTTGGCGGCTATGCCCCGGCTCCGCTGATATTCCGCTGCCCGGCGGTCAGTGAAAATCCCTACGGCGACTGGAGCAGCATCCCCTCATGGTTCCCCAACGGCAGTTATCAGAAGATCAATGACTATGGATTCAACTTTCTGAATCTCGGCGGCAAAGTAGTTGACGGCAAACATCGCGGTGTCAAGGCGGCGATGGTCAGGGCACCGGCAAAAACCATCATGCTTGCCGACACAGTGACTTCCACTCATGCCTACAAGGGCACTATCGGTTGGGGAAATCCGTTATTATACGGTTACTATCCCAATGATGCCCAGACTACCTCCCGCGGGATCATTTCACTGCGTCATGCCGGTACCTGCAATGTGGCATGGGCAGACGGTCATGTTTCCGGAGAACAGGTTTCCGGCTACAAAGAAACTACCGGTTATTCCAAAAATTTCAATCCCTACAAATTCCCCGGAGTCTTTGCGGGTATCAATGGGAGCAACTGCCACTGGGCATACTATCTGCAGCAGTAATGTAACGGCACAAATCTACTGACATATAAAATTATCTAAGGAGAAAAGATGAGATTTTTTACATTATTCATGTTGGCAGTACCGGTACTGCTCAACGCCTTGGAATTGGCCCCCAACGGGGATTTCCAGCAGCTTGCCGGCAAGTGGGTGCGCCACTGGTCGCCCGCCCGTGGCTGGAAAGGCAAAACCGATTACCGCTGCAGCAAAGGTCTGCTCTGCATCGAGCGCATGGAACCGGGTTCCGGAGCATTTTTGAGTTCAAAGATCCCGGTGGAAGCCGGTAAGGAATATACCGCTTCGATCCGCTGGCGCGCCACCATCGAAAAGGGCATCGCCGATCTGGCTCTTTACTGGTATGATGCCAATGGCAGAAACCTCAAGTACACTCTGGTCAAACGGATGAAAAAGAGTTTTGACATCACGGATTTTGCCGGAAAGGTGACGGCACCGGATAAAGCCGCCAGTGTCCAGATGCTTCTGGTACTCAGCGGAGTCGGCAATGCGGAGTTTTTCAAAGCCGGATTTACCGGCGGTGATGAAGTAAAATCCAGTAACAGCAGTAAACCGGATATGGAGGGCAACTGCGCGCCCAATGCCGACTTCAAACTCC
Source organism: Lentisphaeria bacterium (assembly GCA_017508285.1). GTDB lineage: Bacteria > Verrucomicrobiota > Lentisphaeria > Victivallales > Victivallaceae > UBA1784. The sequence goes on from JAFVZG010000054.1 coordinate 30,862, forward strand.
GCAAAGGCAAACTGCCGGCATCGTGGCTTCCGGCAGTCAACTGGAAAGGCAAATCCGAATACGGCATGACCGCCGATGGTCTGCCTTACATCTCCCGCAGTGACCGCAACGGCAGCGGCGCATATATCGCCACATTCCCGGTGAAAGGAGAGACCTTTTATACCGTAAAAGCCGATCTCAAAAGCGAAAAGCTCTCCGGCATTGCCGATGTGGCTCTGCAATTCGTTGATGCCAAAGGAAAAATTTTCAACTACCAGTTGATCGGCAGGATCAAAAAAGAGACTGACTGGAAAACCTTTCAAAAGGTGATCCAAACCCCGGCAACGGCGCTCAAAGTCCGCTTTTTGCTGATCATTGGCGGCGAAGGTAAAGTAACCTTCCGCAATCCCTATTTCGGAGAAAGGATCCCCGATTCAGCCGCCGGCAAGACGGCGGTGAATCTGCTTCTGAATCCCAGTTTTGAGGAAGCGGATTTTCAGGATGACTTCACTGATTCATGGCAATTGATCTCCGGGAAAGCCCGCCGCACGGCGGGCGCATCCCACGGCTTTCACGCGCTGGAGTTGACGCCGGGAGCCAAAATCCGTTACGGATGGGAAGCACCGGCGGTCGCAGTCAGTGGCTTCCCTTTTTTGTATCGCCGTATCTCCGCCTGCGGCACCGGCAAAGCGCAATTTGAATTGACCTTCTACAATGCCGGGGGTAAAAAAATCGCCGCCAGCACGCTGGAAATCGCTCCGGAGGGCAAGGCGTATCAAAGCAAAACCGATAAAGTAAACATTCCTGCCGGTGCAGTAACCGCCGCTGTGATCATTGCCAATACCGGCAGCGGCACGGTCAGGATCGACGGCTTGTATCTCGGAGAAAACCCCTTTGAGAGCCACCGTCTCGGCAGAAGCATCCCCATCGTGACCGATCCGGAAACTTCCGCACCGCTGACCATGCCGCAAAACAGCATCCGTGACCATCAGGGTATCCCGACATGGTTCATCGGCGATACACCGGTGGTCAACAGCACATTCACCAGTTCGACAAGTTCAACGATGCGCCCGGAGTGGTACGATTACGGCAAGCGTGTCCTGCGCAGCGGCAAATTCCCGATCCTCGTGATCGGTGCCAGCATCTCCCCGCATGACCGGGGAGAGAGGCACACCCTCGAAAAAGCCCTTGCCAAAACGGAATTTTCCATCAAAGCGGCACTGGCTGAAACTCCCGATGCCCGCTTTGTGATCTGGCTCTTTGTGGAGCCGACCTTCACCTTTGCCGCCCGCTTTCCCGATGAGATCATCAAAAAGGAGGATGCTTCGCTGAAATGGGCATCGCCGGAACCGCCTTACAGTTACGGTTCGGAGATCTGGGGCAGACTTTGCAGCCGCCGCATAAAAGAGTATCTGCACGCCCTGCGGAAAAAACCTTTTGCCGACCGGATCGTCGGCATCTCTCCGGGATTGGGCAAATATGCGGAAAACAATAACGCCCATGCCAATACTGTCGGCGGCTACACCGCAGGCGGATTCTGTGTTGCCATGACCAATTTTTTCCGCCAGTGGCTCTTTCAGGAGTATAAAGGCGATGTGACGGCATTTGCCAAAGCGTGGAACCGGAAAGGAAATTTCAACTTCACCAATGCTCTTGTACCCTCATCGCTCCAGCGGCTGCAGAAACTTGGCGGAGCCTTCTATGATCCGGCAAAACAGCGGCAGGTGATCGACTACAACCGGTGTTCATCCTTTGCCATACTCCACCGGGTATTGAAACTCTGCCGCAGTGCCAAAGAGGCGACCGGCAACCGGATATTCACCTTTGCCCAATTCGCCTACTTCACCGGCAGCATGAATCACCGGGAATTGGCAGTCGCATTGAGGTCGCCCCATCTTGATGCTCTGGGCCCCGCTCCCCCGTATATCAACCGCGGCCCGGGAGATGACATTCCCGACCACGGCCCGGCGGCGTCGGTACGGGAACACAACAAAGTCTGGCTCTGTCAGGCAGATGTGCGTTCACACCTTGCCAGCGAACACAACTGGATGTATGGCAGAACCCATAATGAAGCTGAATCCATTGCCGTTTATCTCCGGGAAACCGGTCACTACATGACCGCCGGGATCATCCCCTATCACATGACCTTTGAGCGTTGGTATGACACTCCGGCTCTGATGAAACTGGTGGGGAATTTTGACCGCTGGATGGCATTGAGCGGGCACTTTTCCCGCAAATCCGCCGCTGAAGTGGCGGTGGTCATGGATCCGGTAAGTCTGAGCGTGGGCAATGAAACCAGTTATGTGCGCCGCATCATGCCGCCGTTTCAAAGTTCGCTTGAATACAACCGTACCTTTGAGTGGCACCATCTCGGTGCGCCTTATGACTTTTTTATGCTGGATGATCTGCTGAGATCCCCCCGTCTTGACCAGTATAAAGCTGTCATTATGGCGGCGAATTACTCCATCTCTGCCGAAAACCGGCAGCTTATTGAAAAGCGGCTGAAACGCAACGGCAGAACCATCATCTGGATCTATGCTCCGGGATTTTTCAATCACGACAAAAACCTTTTGACCTGCGCGGTGGAAAATACCGGGATCACCGGTTTTGATCTGGCGGTGGATAATAAACTCCACGATCTGGCGATCAAAACTGCCGGGGGCAGGCTGTACGGCAGATTCACCACAGATATTTACGGCGGCTTCACCATCCCGAAACGCCCGGTAAAAGTCCGTCCGGAAACTTTCCGTCCCCGTTTCCGGGTCATTCCGGGCAAAGATGTGAAGATCTTCGGCACTTACGCCGAAGACAACGCCCCTGCCGCCGCGATCCGCAAATTCAAGGATCACACTTCAGTATTTTGGGGTTCGACCGCTCTGAACAAAGAGGTTCTGCGCCCGATACTGGAAAAAGCCGGAGTACACTTCTACACTCCGCTTCCGGCGGTGGTCTACGCCAACGGGAACTTCCTGACCGTCCACTCACCTGTCGCCGGTAAACGGGTGATCCGTCTGCCTTACAAAGCGGAGTTGATCTATGACCTTTACGCAGAAAAAGAGCTTGCCGCCGACAGCGATTCTGTAACGGTGGATATGGCAAAAAATTCTTCCGTACTGCTCTACTTCGGCGGGCGCGACCGGTTCCGCAAAGCCCTGAATGCCGTCGATTCCGCCAGAGAGGCAAGAGAAAAGCGCAACGCCCCGAAACGCACCGTCTTCAAATTCGGTGCAGTCAAAAAAGAGCCGCTGGCAAAACGGGCGGCAACCGGAACACTCTATCCGGTGGAAGATACCGGTTTCATCCGCCACTGGCAGATACTCGGCCCATTCCCCAACAGTGAGGATGCCAAAGCATTCAATATCGACTTTCTCAACGGTGAAAAAAACCGCACCGTCAAAACGGATGCCGTATACCATGCCGTCTTCGATGCCTCCGGCAATAAACGCGCACTGGAAAAAAGCCTCTGGTTCAACGGCAAAGCGGAAAAACGCACTTTGCAACTCAAATGGATGCCGTTTGAATTTTCGCAGGGGATCGTGGTTCCGTTGAGTGATCAGATCGGAGAATTCCCGTTTTTTGACCGGATCGCCTACTATGTATTCTGCAAGGTCATCAGCGATAAAGAACGGCAGTTGATACTTGCCATCGGCAGTGATGACGGCCACAAGAGCTGGTTCAACGGCGAATTGATCACCTCGGTCAATGTGATGAGCCGTTCGGCGCAACCGGATACCGATCAGGGAAAAGTCACGCTGAAAAAGGGGGAAAACACCCTGCTTTTGAAAGTTTGTCAGGGTCAGGGAAAACTCGGTCACATCGTCCGTTTCCTCGATCCGGAAAACAACCGCCCGGTAACTGATTTGAAAATTTCGCTGTAAACAGATAAAAAGCCTATCACAGAAAGGAAAATCATGAAAAAACTATTCTCTCTGACCGCATTGCTGGCACTCTCTCTGCTCCACGGGGCAAATATCCTGCCGGATGGAGAATTCCGGCAGATCAAAGGCAGCCGCCTGCTGAAGTGGGAGGCGATGACCCGCTGGGCGGGAAAGAATGTCTACCGCCATGTGCCGGGAACCATCTGCATCGAACGCCCGGAAAATGACCGGGGCGCCGGAGCATATATGAGTTACAATATCCCGGTAATCCCCGGCAAAAGTTACTCCTTTGCCGTGGATTGCAAACTTATTTCCAACAACTCAGCCTACGCCGATCTGGCAGTCAACTGGTATGATCTCAACCGGAAAAAAATCGCTTACACCCTGATCAAACGGGTAAAGAAACCCGGAAAATTCCGGCTGAGCGGAAAATCTGCCGCTCCTGCCAAAGCCGCATTTGCCAGATTCCTGCTGGCAGCGGGCGGTTCCGGAAGTGTCGAATTTGCCAATGCCATCATGGATGACGGCAATAAAGAAAATCCCGGTGCCGTACTCAGTGCCGCAAATCTGCTGAAAAATCCCGGATTCAAAACCGGCAAAAACGGTCTGCCGCTTGATTGGAATACCACCCGCTGGCCCGGAAAAACCGAATTCACCATGCAAAACGGTCTGCCGCTGATCCGCCGCAGTGAAGAGTTGGATAAAGCCGGGGCATTCATCAGCACTCCGGTAAAAGTCAAAGGTCTTAAAAGCCTCACGGTATCCGGAGAGATCTCCACGCAGAAAGTCTCCGGGAATTCGGATATTTCCATCCAGTTCATCAATGCCGCCGGAAAAACTTTCCAGTACCACCTGATCAGCAGAACCAAAGGCAATACCCCGTGGAAAAGATTCTCCAAATTGATCAATGTTCCGGCTCAGGCGGTCGCGGTGCGGATGCTGCTGGTGCAGTGCGGCACCGGTGAAACCACCTTCCGTAATCCGGTGATCTCCGACAAAGAACCGGAGGTCGTCAACCCCCGCATCGAAACCTCTCTGCTCCTCAACGGCAGTTTTGAAGAGGCGGACTTCAATACCGGATTTGCCGACTGTTTCACTTCAGCCGGCAACTCCGCCCGGCGGATCGCCGATGCCGCCCACGGTTTTCATGCAGTAGAATTACCTGCCAAAACCAAACTGGTTTACGGCACGGAAAACAGCGGTTCTATCGCAGTAAAAGGCAATGACAGGCTTTTTTTTTCCTTTTTTTCCAAAGGGAAAGGCAAAGTTGAAGTCACATTGACCTTCTTTGACAGCCGCCGCAATATCCTTGATGAAAAACAGACATTTACCGTCACCCCGTCATCCGGCTACCGGCAGCAGGAGTTTCAATTCACCACTCCCGCCGCCGCCCGGACGGCTGCCCTTTATATCACCAATACCGGTGATGCTCCGGTACAGCTCGATGCCCTGCATCTGGGCAAAACCAAATTCGACGGCAGCAAAGTCGCCGTCATGCCCCGCTTTGACTTCCCCGCCCCGGCGGCAGAACAGAAGTTCCCGGCAAGCACCATAAAGAACCATAACGGCACACCGGCATGGTTCATCGACGGCAAAGCGGTGGATTGTGCGATGTACACCCTGAGCAACATCAAGATCGATTCCCGGAAAAAATGGTACGATTATGTCAGAAATGTCCTGAAAACCGGGCAATTCCCCATTCTCGTCATCGAGGTCTATATCACTCCGGAAAACTCCGGTGAGCGTTACACTCTTGCCACTGCCATGCGGGATATCGATGTGCAGATCCGCACCACTCTGGCAGAGATCCCCGATGCCAGATTCATCCTCTGGACGATGCTGGAACCTGCCAACGCTTTTGCCAACCGTTTCCCCGGTGACATCTTGCGGGTGGCTGACAATACCTTGAAGTGGAAAGATCACACTCCTCCTTACAGTTACGGCTCGGAAGCATGGGGCAGAATCTGTGCCGTCAGGATCGCCGAATTACTCAATGCCGTATCCAAAACCCCTTTCGCCGACCGGATCGTCGGCATCTCTCCGGGGATGGGCAAATTCGGAGAGAACAACTTCGGCCATGCCAATACCGTCGGCGGCTACTCCCCGCATGACTTCAGCCCGGCGATGGTCAACTTCTTCCGCAAATGGCTCTTTATGGAGTACAAAGCCGATGTGCAGTCATTTGCCGCCGCCTGGAACAAGCCCGGAATGAACTTCAATGAAGCGATGACTCCCGGTCTGTCGCGGCGGCTGGATAAAGATGATGCGACCTTCTACAATGTTGCAAAAAACCGTCAGAGCATCGACTATGTGCGCTGTGAATCATTTGCCATTCTGCACCGGGTGCTGCAGCAGTGTGAAGCGGCGAAGAAGATCACCGGCGGAAAAATTTTCACCTTCACCCAGTTTGCCTACTTCACCGGTTCGATGTTTCAGAGGGAGTTGGATTATGCGCTGAAAAATCCCTATCTTGATGCCATGGGCCCGGCACCTCCATACATCAACCGCGGCCCCGGCGATGACATTCCCGACCACGGCCCGGCGGCGTCAGTGCAGGCCAGCGGCAAAGCGTGGCTCTTTCAGGCAGATGTCCGCACCCACCTCGCCAGTGAACACAACTGGAAGTACGGCAGAACTTGCAGCGGGGATGAATCCGTTGCCGTATTTCTCCGGGATCTCGGCCACTATATGAGCACCGGCACGACGCCATATTACATGACCTTTGAAGAGTGGTATTCTTCTCCGGAAATGATGGCTCTGCTGGGCAGATTCAATGAATTGCTCCAACTTTCCGCCCGATTTCCACGGCGCACATCCGCCCGGATCGCCGTGGTCATCGACCCGGTAAGTCTGGCAATCGGCCACGAATACAGTTATATCCGCCGCATCATGCCGCCGCAGCAGAGCACTCTGGAATACAACCGCACCTTTGAGTGGCACAAACTCGGCGCACCTTACGACTTTTATATGCTGGATGATCTGCTGGCGGTCAAAGACCTTTCGCGCTACAAGGCGGTGATCTTCGCTGCCAACTGGTGCATCAGCGACCGCCAGCGGCAGTTGATCAGAGAAAGACTGCAGAAAGAGGGGCGCACCCTGATCTGGTTTTTCGCTCCGGGCATCTTCCGCAAAAGCGGCAATTTCATCAGTTTCGATCAGAAAAATGCCGGTATCAGCGGCTTTGAATTTGACTTTGACTACCGCCCCGGTTCTCTGGAAATAAAACTGCCCGACGGCAGAGTTTACGGCAAATTCACCACCGATATCTACGGAGGATTCACCATTCCATCCAGACCTGTCAAGGTGCGCAATGAAACTTTCCGCCCCCGGCTGACGGTGAAAAAAACTCCGGGCGTGGAAATTCTCGGTAATTATGCCGCCGACGGTCTTCCCGGATTCGCCCGCAGAAAAGGCCGAGAGCACACCGATATATTCTGGGGCTCAAGCGCACTGAATAAGGAAGTCCTCATCCCGCTGCTCAAGGATGCCGGAGTACACCTTTATACCGATACTCCGGCAGTGGTCTACGCCAATAAAAACTTCATCTCCATCCACAATGCCGAACCCCGCAAAGTAACCTTGACCCTGCCGGAAAAAGCCGGGGTCATCTATGATCTTTATCAGGAAAAGATCCTCGCGGAAAACAGCCGCACTCTCACCGTGGATATGAAGAAAAATTCCACGCTTCTCCTCTACTGCGGCGAATTGAAGGCTCTGAAAAATGCCCTTGCAGATGTGAGAAAAGTCAATAGTGACAGAATAAAGAAAAATCAGACCGCTAAAGCGAAATTCGCCTATTCACTGCCGGAAATAAAAAATCTTGCCCGGAAAGTCGATCCGGCAGCCGTTTACCCGGTGGAAAATGACGGCACCATCCGCCATTGGCAGATACTCGGAGCCTTCCCCGGTCTTGCCGATACCGGCTACGGTTTTACTGTCGACTTCATCGGAGAAAAGAGTTTCAACGGGCAATTCAATAAAAAATATGAGGTCGAATTTGCCGCCGGAATAAAAAACCCTCTGGAAAAACAGGCGTGGTTCAAGGGCAGAAGCGACCGGAAAAAATTTACTCTCAAATGGGAACCCCTGCGCCTTTCCAAAAATGTGGTGCGGGCGATGTATGAAGAAACTTCCAACTTCCCGTTTTATGAATACATCACCTATTATGCAAGCTGTTATGTGGTCAGTGACCGGGAAAGGGAGTTGATCCTTGCCATCGGCAGTGATGACGGCGAAAAAACTTTTCTCAACGGCACACCGGTCACTTCCCGCCGGATCGTCAGCCGCCGGCTGCAGCCGGATAGCGAACAGGGTATTGTCAAATTGAAAAAAGGTAAAAATCTTCTGCTGGTCAAAGTCTGTCAGGGCGGCGGCGGAGTAGGTCATACCCTCCGCTTCCTCGATCCGGCAAACAACAATAAACCGGTAACTGATTTGAAAATAACTCTGCAGTAACTTCTTTCGACCGGATAAGCCGCATACAGCTGTCTGAAAACCGCAGGCAGAGCGTGTGCGGCTTTTTTTGCCTTGAAACAGTTGAAAAAAGCATTTAGCGGTGATATATTAACCATAATTGTATATGTAAAGGTTGTTTCTGCATAAATTTATAATAATGAAAGGTGTACTTTTATGAAACAGATCGCAGAGAGTTTGATCGCTTACCTCGGCAAAGGTGAGGCGATCCTCCGGGAAAAAGTTTTGGCTTCCTCCGGAGATATCACCGTTTATCCCGCATCTATCCACGCCGTTGCCAATGCCGCAGTATTGATGTGCCGCGACAATGCCGGTAAGTTCCTGCTGGTGACCGCCGCCGGCAAACGGGATATCCCGCAGGGATTTGAAGGCGACGAGATCGCCCTTGACGGCGGCTGTATCGCCCTCAAATGCGCCCTTTCCGAAGCCAATGCCGCCGCTCTGCGCAAATACTTCCCGTGGACAGCTCCGGTAAGTCTGCGCAATGTGCGCACCACCGTCGGCTGCGGAGACCGTCTCGGTCTGGCGACCATCGGCCATGTGCGCGCCGCCGGAAAAGTTCAGGTATCCCCGGTGCTCGCGCAGCAGTCAGTCCGTGAATTGACCATGACCAAAAGAACTTTCCGCAGTGTGGTCGATGATGCCTGTTTCCTCGTCTTTACCGAAGATTACCGTGACGGTTACGGTGCTGACGGCGACCACCTCAAAACCATCAAAGATATCGACACCGCCCTCGCCGCCGGTATGCCGATGATCACCCTCGACCTCTCCGATGTGATGAATGCCGCCGCCGGTGACTGGGATAGTGCTCAGGTAGCCGAAGGCTTTGCCAAACTTCCCGCCGGATTGCAGGAATTGATCCTGGCTGATTATGCGGATAAAGAATTCGTTCTCGGTTCAGAGGTCACCGTGGCTCTGGATTCGCTCACTGCCAAACGCTGCGCGGTGATGTATACCGCGACTCTGGACTTCGCTTTTGAAGTCTATGAACATCTCAAAGCCGCCCGCGGCAATGAATTCGATCTGGAAATCAGCATCGATGAGACCAGCAGCCCCACCCTGCCGTCACACCACCTTTTCATCGTGCGGGAATTGCGCCGCCGCGGAGTGGAATTCAGTTCTCTTGCCCCCCGCTTCATCGGTGAATTCCAGAAAGCGATCGACTACATCGGCGACCTCGATGAGTTTGACCGGCAATTCAAAGTCCACGCTCTGATCGCCCAGAATTACGGCAATTACAAGATCTCCGTCCACAGCGGCAGTGACAAATTCGCCGTCTACCCCACCGTCGGCAGAGAGACCCGCCACTATCTTCACCTCAAAACCGCCGGTACCAGCTGGCTGGAAGCGGTCACGGTCATCGCTTACAAAGATCCGGAACTCTACCGCGACATGCACCAGTGCGCCCTGGATAATGTGGCTGATATGCTCAAATTGTATCACATCACCGCCGACTTCAACAAGATCCCGGCTCTCGATACGCTCAAAGATGAGGAACTTCCCGCTTTGATGACCATGCCGGAAGCCCGTCAATTGCTTCACATCAACTACGGCCCGATCCTGACCGGCGCATTGCGTGAGCGTTTCTTTGAAGCGATGCACAAATTTGAAGCCGATTACGATGCCCGGATCGAAGCACACTTTGACAAGCACCTCTCTCTGCTCGGCGTGCCTGCCAAAAACTGAAGAGAAAAAGTTCAGCAATACAATATAATTTTCAAGGAGAAATCAAAATGAAATTCAAAACTCTTTTTATCGCCCTGATGATCGCTTCAAGCTGCTGGTTCGGCACAGTCAATGCCGCGGATGCCGCGCCCGCCGCCGCCCCGGCTGCCGCTGAGCAGGTCGCCGCCGCTCCCGCCAAAAAAGCCCAGCCCCAGAGCAATTGGAAAGGCATGCTGGTGCCGATCCTCATCGTTGTGGTGATGATCTTCCTTTTCAGCCGTGCCAATAAAAAACAGCAGCGTCAGCGTCAGGAGATGATGGATAAGATCGTAAAAGGTTCCAAAGTCCTCCTCAACAGCGGTGTCTACGGCAAGGTCATTGAAGTCAAAGAGAAAGAGTTCCTCGTTGAGATCGCCGAAAATGTCCGCGTTCTGGTTATCAAAGAGGGCATCGCCCGTATCGAAGAAGAACAGAAAGAGGAAAGCAAATAATCATGGATAAAAAACCGTTGCTCCTCCGCTCTCTGCTGACTGCGCTGGTCGTTGTCGTCTTTGCGGCGGCGATGTACCCGCTGGCAGAGAAGGATTACTACGAGGTCTTCAAAGACCTGCTTAAAAACCCCAACGATACTGAAGCATTGGCTTTGATCGATGATGCCAGAAAACGGGAAGCCGCCAATCCGGATATCTTCCAGTCTCAGGCACTGCTCGCTGCCGCTGATGAAAAGGGCGTCAACCTTGCCGAAAAAGTCAACGGCAGAGACCTTTACAACAACCGTGATGTCATCAGTCTGATCCGCAAAGAAGCGGCAAGTTCCATCCGTCTGGGTCTTGACCTCAACGGCGGTGTGGAGTTCTACATGGATCTGGTGCCGGATGAGAATATGAAAGATGAAACCATCCGCAAGAGCATGGAAGATGACTTCAACCGTTACCGCGACGTGGCGGTGGAAACACTCCGCAAACGCCTTGAAGGGCAGAGCATCTATGAAGCTGAGATCGCGCCCGCCGGTAAACGCAGCATCGTGCTGCGCGCCCCGATAGTCTCCAAAGATGAGAAAGTCAAATTGCGCGACATCATCCAGATGAGTGCAAAATTGGAGTTCCGTCTGGTGGAAGCTGCCGTTCCCGCCGAAGAACGCGCCCAATACAAGGGCAAAAATGCCAAACTCCCCGAAGGTACTGCTTATCTGGAATATACCGAAATGGAGAATGGGAAACCGGTCATCCACAGTTATCTGGTCAAAAAACAGCCGGAAATGGATGGGGCAAATATCACCATGGCGCGCGCCAGCCGGGATGAAATGACCGGGCAGCTTAATATCATGCTCCAATTCAACTCCAACGGTGCCCGTGACTTCAAACGCGTCACCGAAAGCAATGTCGGCAGACAGCTGGCGATCGTACTGGATGGCAACCTCTATTGCGCACCCAATATCAATGAGCCGATCGCCGGTGGTTCAGCGCGTATTTCCGGCAGTTTCACTGAGGATGAAGCCAAGAGCATCGCCGATGCGCTGATGTCCGGCAGTTTCCCCTTCAACATCAATGTGCAGGCAGTATTCGACACCGACCCGACCCTGGGCCGTGCCAGCGTGCAGAATGGTATCTATGTCGGAGCGATCTCACTGCTCATTGTCGCGCTCTTTATGATCGTCTACTATCGCGGCAGCGGATTTATTTCCGTGCTGGCTCTCGGTTTGAATATTCTGTTGATCCTCGGAGCGATGGCGGCATTTGACTGCACTTTGACCCTGCCGGGTATTGCCGGTATCGTTCTTACGATCGGTATGGCAGTGGATGCCAATGTGTTGATATTTGAACGCATCCGGGAAGAGCTGACTGACGGCAAATCCATTCTCAATGCGGTAAATTCCGGTTATAACCGGGCATTGACCGCGGTGGTCGACTCCAACATCACCACCCTGATCACCTCCTTTATTCTGATGTATGTGGGAACCGGTGCCATCAAAGGTTTCGCCATGACTCTCTGCATCGGTATTCTCAGCACCCTTTTCTCGGCGGTCTTTGTCACCCGTTTGATCTACGATTACCTTTTCCGCTTCTTCAACATCAAAAAGATCACCATGATGCAGCTGGTGAAAAAGTCCAATTTCGACTTTATCAAATTCTGGCGTTATGCGCTCTGCTTCTCCGGAGTGTTGGCGATGCTGCTGATTGCGATCTTCATCATCCGCGGCAAAGGGGTGTTGGGTATCGACTTTACCGGCGGATCGGCGATAACCTATAAATTCGCCGCCAAAGGAGACACCTCAAAGATGGTGGAAGTCATCAAAAATGCCGGTTACGATGAACCGTCGGCGACCTACAAAACGGATATTGCCGCCACGGAAGGCAACGGGGAATTTCTGGAGATCCGTCTGCGCGGATCTAAAGATTCCGCTGAAGTCACCAAGAATAAAGTCGGCAATCTGCTTCAGAAAAACTTCCCCGATTGCGGCATCACCCTTGAGGGATCAAACATCCAGCAGCTTGACGGTTTGATCGGCAGGGAATTCACCAAAGCTGCCATTCTGGCAGTCGTGCTGGCTCTGGTGGGTATCGGAGCATACATCGTTTTCCGCTACGAATTATCCTACGCCGTTGCCAGTGTGCTGGCTCTGGTGCACGACACTCTGGTGGTTCTGGCGATCTACCTTTTGAGCGGCAGAACCATCGGTTTGACCACCGTGGCGGCATTCCTGACGGTGATCGGTTACTCCATCAACGATACCGTGGTCATCTTTGACCGGGTGCGGGAAAATCTGCAGATCCAC
>JAFVZG010000055.1 GCA_017508285.1 Lentisphaeria bacterium
CTGATTTCAGAGTCTGAGTGTGTTTCTTGCACACTGGCAGAAATGTTGTAAAAGCCTTTGAGTCAACGAGTTTTACAAAATAATAGCAAGGATGATTTTTTCAGGTAGATTAAAAGGGGGATAAAAAAAATGGCGGAAGAAGAGGGATTCGAACCCTCGGAGAGTTGCCCCTCGGCGGTTTTCAAGACCGCTGCCTTAAACCACTCGACCATTCTTCCGCAAGTCATTTAAATAATTTAACTCCGGTTGCAGGATTTTACAACCGGCGAATGTAAAAAAAGTATAAAAAAGGTTCATCTTGTGCCGTTTTACTTGATATCCTGAACTTATGCACTATATTTAAAAGTTGTTGATTCCTGTTGCAAGAGGAGAAAAAATGATATGAAAATGCAAAAGTTGACCTTGCGGATAGATTGGGGCGATCTTGATCTGCTCGGTCATGTGAATAATGTTGCCATTATCCGTTATTTGCAGGCTGGCAGAGTGATGTTTATGGAACATGTCGGCTTGCCGGCAGTGGTCGGTATGAAAACCGGACCGATCGAGGCCGCCACTGAAATACAATTCACCCGCCAGTTACACTTCCCCGGCAGTGTGGATGTTTACACCGGAGTCAGGGAAGTCAAAAATACCAGCATCATTCTTGAACATCGGATTTGTGATTCATCCGGAGAAGTCGCGGTAAAGGCGATGGAAGTTATTGTCCACTTTGATTTTGTCAATCAGACAAAAATTCCGCTGACGGATGAAATCCGGTCGGCGATAGCTGCTTATCTTGAAAGCCTTGAGGAGTGTTGACCGCGGCAAATCCTCTATTGGCGGCTTAGCTTTTTTTGATCCGGGCAACTTGTATTTTTGCGCTTCAGATGGTAAATTATATACGATAAGGAAATGTCTGACGGTCATTGAAATCTGTCTGTCAGTTTTCTTTGTTGCTGTGCCGGGTGCGGCAGTGCGGTGTTTGCAGTTGTGTGATGCCGTGCGATCATTGTTTTACCATGAAAAAAGGTCGAAAAATGTTGAAGATTACCGGAACTTTTCTGGATGAGATCAGCTGGGATATCCCGCATCACAATTGGGGGGTAAAGGAGTGGGATCGTGACTTTCAGAGCATGAAAGCGATCGGCATCGATACGGTCATTATGATCCGTTGCGGGTTGCGCAAATATCTGACTTATCCTTCGCAGGTGCTGATGAAACGGGAGAATTGTATTGAACCGTACAGCGATCTGGTGGATATGTTTCTCACGCTGGCTGAAAAGTATGAGATGTCGTTTTATTTCGGTACTTACGATTCTGCCCGTCCGGCGGATTCACTGGATTTTCAGTGGGAAGTTGATACCAATAAGATGGTGATCGAAGAGGCGTGGCAGCGTTACGGGCACCGCAAAGCCTTCAAAGGCTGGTATTTGAGTACCGAAATATCCCACAAAACCGGCAATGTGGCGGAAACTTATGCGGCGATCGGCAGTTTCTGCAAAGCGGTTTCCGGCGGTTTGCCGGTGCTGGTGTCTCCCTTTATTCAGGGGGTGAAAGCCAATGCGGATCTGGGAATAAATGCCGGTTCGATACCGCTGGAACAGCATGAAAAAGATTGGGATGAGATATTTTCCTGCATTGCCGGTTCAGTTGATGCCATTGCCTTTCAGGATGGCCATGTGGAGTTGCAGGAGCTGGAGGATTATCTCCGGATCAATATGGCTCTGGCACGCAAGTACAATGTGCAGTGCTGGACAAATTGTGAAACCTTTGACCGGGATATGCCGATCAAATTTCTGCCGGTCAAATGGGAAAAGATGTGGTACAAACTCCGTGCCGCAGAAAGAGTGGGCATTGAAAAGGCGATCACCTTTGAATTTTCTCACTTTATGAGTCCGAATTCCGCTTATATTCAGGCGCACGGACTCTATGACCGTTATCGTGAGTATGCCAAATTGATATAAGACAGGGAGAAAAAATGCGTTTTACACTTTCAATTTTATTCTGTTTGTTTGCCGGGGGAACTTTCCTGCACGGCATGGATCTGCTGAAAGACGGCAAGTATCAGGTTAATGCGGTGGTCGTCAGCCAGAATGCTTCCAGAAGTGAATTGCAGGCCGCTCATGAGCTGCGTATCCACATGGCAAAGGTTGCGAAAAGCAAAATGCCGGCTCTGTTGAAAGACAATGGCAAACTTCCTGCCGGTAAATATATTTACCTCGGTAATGGTGTCACCGCCAAAAAAAATGTTTCCCTGCCGGAAAAAATGGTCAAAAGTTACGGCGAGATCGTGGTGAAAGATGGAAATATTTTTATTTGCGGCAATGATGCTCCGGGCAATTGGCAGTGGGATATTTCGCAGGGAACGCTTTTTGCAACTTACGAGTTTATTGAAAAATATCTCGGTGTGCGCTGGTTGTGGCCCGGTGATCTGGGGACTTATATCCCGGTGAAAAAAGATATTTCCGTTCCGGAAGGTAAAACGGTGGTCAAGCCCCGTTTCGCTGCCAGCCGCTGGCGGATACCGCGGTCGGTTCACGGTTGGGCGAGCAAAGACAGTGCATTCCGTTTTCAGGCAAATCAGCAGTTGTTTTTGAAACGGCACCGTTTTTCATGGGATTTCGGTTATCAGCACGGTCATGCTTTTACCGGGTATTACAAGGTTCACGGCAAAACGCATCCGGAATTTTTCAATATGCTGCCGGATGGTACCCGCCGCCCCAATCCTTACGGCACGACCAAAGGTATCGCCTCACTGGTTTCCATGTGTGCCACCAGTGAATCTCTGGCAAAAGAGATCGTCCGTGACTGGGCATCAAAGGCTAAACGCGGCAAGGTCATCAATGTGAATGAAAATGATACCGCCGGCGTCTGTGTCTGCGACAACTGTCTGGCAGCGGATAACGCCGCAGAATCTCCGGCAGACCGCCGTGCCAAAGCCGCGAAACTTTTCAATGAGAAAGACCCGGTATGGGGCAATGTGCTCGGTTCGGTCAGTGACCGCTACTGCAAACTCTATCTCAATGTGCAGAAAGAGGCTGAAAAGGTCGATCCGGAAGCTGTGGTTTTCGGTTTGGCGTATGCCAATTACAGTGCTGCTCCGAGCAGTAAAATCAAACTCAATGACCGGGTGATCCTGCGTTATTGCCCGCAGATAATGTATCCGTGGAAAGATAGTGCCGTCGTTCAATTCAAAAATGAGTGGAAAGGGTGGTCGGATGCCGGGGCGAAACTGCTTTTCCGTCCTAATTTTACCAGTGACGGTCAGGCGTTTCCGGTGCAGTATCACCGGGAGTATTACGAGGTATTCAACTTTGCTGCTGCCAACGGCATGATCGGCAGTGATCTGGATTCCTGTACCGGCAACTGGTCTTCCCAGGCTTTGACCAACTTTGTGGTCGCTCAGCTCAACCATGATTCAGCGACATCTCTGGAAAAGATGGAATATGAGTTTTATCAGGCATTCGGCCCGGCAAAGGCATTGGTAAAAGAGTATTTTGACTACATTACCAAAGTTACGATGAAATCCGGATACAAAAGCCCATTCAAAGGTGACACCATTGAGGGAGGAGTTCTCTTTCTGGATATGCTGCTGGTGGCAGATGGATTGTTTACCGATGAGGTGATCAAAAAGAGTTATTCCATCCTTCGCCGGGCGCAGCGGGTAAAGGGGCTGAGCAAGGAGGAAAGTTACCGTATTATTTTCCTGCTTGCCGGTATCGATAATGTAAAAATGATGATCGATGCTCAAAAGGAATTCCGCAAATATGAGGCAAGCGGCAATATCGCTCCGTTTGCCAAAGCAGTTGAAAAACTGGATAAGTTCCGTAATTCAGTGGAGTTCCTCGGCGGATTAAATATCGGATATCTGCAATATCTTGAAGGCCGCCACTGGCCGTCGCGTGAAATGTTGAAAATTTATGCCAGAAATGCGATCAAAATGGAAAACTGGAAAATCCGTTTTGACCCGTCGGAAATCGGTTTGAAAAAGCAGTGGCAGGCAGTTGATGCCAATTGGAGCGATGCCGGTGATATCAATACCGATTCTCCGTGGGAGAAGCAAGCCTACGGGGAAGCGTGGAAAAAGGAACACGGTCAGGACTTCAAAGGAGTCGGCTGGTACCGTACCATTTTTGATCTCAAAGCGGATCATGATCCGGCAAAAAAATATGAGTTTGTTTTTATAGCCGTGGATGGCACAGCGACTTTCTATCTTAACGGCAGACAGATCGGTTACCGTCCTTATCCCTACAACGGTGATACCAATTCCTGGCGGTACTCATTCAAAGTTGCCATCCCCGATGGATTGCTCAAGCAAAAGGGGAATGTATTGACGGTGCGTATCGACAAACGCAAGGGTGTATCCGGTATTTGGAAACCGGTTTTTATTGCTCCTGTTGAAAAATAATTTAACGAAAGGAAAAAAGTTACCATGAAACAAGCACTCCGGCGTGCCGGAGTGAAGCAGTTCTGCTTCACTCTTATTGAGCTTCTCGTCGTCATCGCTATTATTGCGATCCTTGCCGCCATTTTGCTGCCAGCCCTCAATTCCGCCCGTGAGCGCGGAAGAACTGCGGCATGTATCAACAATCTCCGTCAGATCAGTACTGCCGCTGCCATGTACAGCGATGCCAGTGACGGTTACTTTGTTGAGTATCAGCCCAAACAATTCTGCGGCAATACCCTGAACTTCCTCAAATGGATGCATGCTCTTGATTCTTACACTCCGATGATCGAATTTGTCAGCACCAGTGATTATGCCAAATGCGGCACAATTCTGCAGTGTCCATCTGATCCGGATTTCAATGCGGCGTATACCGTCGGCAATGATAAACTTGGTGCGGAAGACAATCCGTCTTACGCTTACAACTACAAACTTTGTTCAATTGCCGACAGTTTGATCTACAAATATGACCGGGTGAAATCTCCGTCAAAGAAGTTGATGTTTGCTGATGGACTGCATAAGAATTACGGTTCTGAGAAATCCAATACTCCAGCTTGCAAACTCCAGAACCCGAAAGATGTTGCCGGCAGACACAATAACAGTGCCAACATCCTCTTTGTTGCCGGTCATGTGGAAAATGTCGGCGGCGGCAAACTGGATCAGATCCGCACCAGTGAAGGTGGCGACAACAGTGCCTACCTGCATCCGATTTTTAATGTAGACTGATTATTTTGCTGAACTGAAACTTTCCGGCAAATTTCTGCCGGATGACAAAATCCCGCTGATTTTGCGAAAAAATATTGAAAAAACCGTTTTCTTACGGTATGTTATAAGCAATATGTTTTTCTGCCGGAGTCAGGCGGGATTTTTGTATTGTAAGCCGGGAAAGGTGTTCGCCGGCAATAAAAGACCGGAAAAAGGATGAAGATACTATGAAAATGACATTTATCGGCTGCGGTGCTGCGGATTATGATTGGTCGCGCTACGGTGAAGCGGGAATTCTCGGCAGTACTGCCACTTTGCTTAACGGCAATATACTGCTGGATTGCGGGCCGACGGTGACTGCGGCAATGGCGCGCTGGAGTATCCCGCTTGAAAATGTCACCGTTGTGGTCAATACCCACAGTCACAGCGACCACTTCAATGTGGATGAGTTGCGTAAAATTTCCGGCGGCCGCCGGATCCCGTTTTACGGGTCAAAAGAAGCCTGCGCCCAGGTTGCCGGTTTCTGCGAAGTCCATCCGCTTACTTACGGTGATAAATTCACGGTTGAAGGTTTGCAGTTTACCGCTTTGCCCTCCAATCACTCGGTAGAGGATTTCCGGGAAGAGACCTTCAACTACCTTATTTCCGGTGATAAAACTCTTTTATATGCACTGGATACGGCATGGATGCTTTCCAAAGCAAAAAATCTTATCGGCAGAACTTTTATTGATGCCATCGTCTGGGATGCCACCATGTCAGAACCGGATGACTGGCGGATCTTTGACCACAGCGATCCGGTAATGTTTGCCAATATGCGCCGGGTCATGGAAAAGACCGGCAATATCTCCAAAGATGTCAAAATCTGGTTCGACCACCGGGCTTTGACTCTCTGGCCGCAGGATGCCGCTGAGCAGGAAGCTATCGCCAAAAGAGAGAATGTGATGCTTGCTCACGAGGGCGAAAGCGTCACATTCTGACACCGAAGTGATTCAGCAGGATATCCCGGCAGTTGATGATTTTTTCCAGCAGGGTGTTTTCACCGTACATATAGTGGTTGCTGGCTTCAAAACCGATCAGGGAATCTCTCTGCTGGATGGTCAGCATTTTTCTGGCGAGCATCTCTTCAGATTTTAACAAGCCGATCATCTGTTCCCGGTCGTCTGAACCGGAATCCCGCAGATTGTAATAAGTCATCAGATTGGCGGA
>JAFVZG010000056.1 GCA_017508285.1 Lentisphaeria bacterium
ACCAGAGCGAGGTCGTGGGTTTCCTGAATGCTGGCGGCACTGGTCATAGCGAAACCGGTGGCACGGCAGGCCATCACGTCGGAGTGGTCACCGAAAATGGAGAGTGACTGAGCGGCGAGCGCACGGGCGGAAACATGGAAGACGGTCGGAAGCATTTCACCGGCGATCTTGTACATATTCGGGATCATCAGCAAGAGACCCTGACTGGCAGTGTAGGTGGTGGTCAGAGCACCGCCGGAAAGAGAACCGTGAACGGCACCGGCGGCACCGGCTTCGGACTGCATTTCGACGACCTGCAGCGGTTCACCGAACATATTTTTGAGACCTTTGGCAGCCCAGGCATCGGCGTATTCAGCCATGTTCGAGGACGGGGTGATGGGATAGATCGCCGCCACTTCGCTGAAAGCGTAGGCGACGTACGACGCGGCGTGATTGCCGTCAATGGTTTGCATCTTTTTGCCCATTGTTGCTCCTTTTTGTATTTATTTCCTATTATATAGGAAGGTTGATAATGTGCGTTCTATTAATATACACCTTTTATATTATTTTTTCAAGCAAAAAAATAACGGGGAGAAAACTCCCCGTATTGCGGTGCGGATCACTTCTCGCTGACGAGCATTGCAGCAGTGACTTTGGCTGCGGCGGAATTATCCGCTTTGGGATAAAAGATGCTGTTGGTGGTGAAAGAATCTTTGTCAGATGAGATCACGCTGCCATCCAGAAAGAAGATGTTTACTTCGCCGCGGTGGATCGCGGTCAGATAAGTTTTATTCTCACCTTCCAAAACCAGTGCGGCCTGTGCTTTGGCATCGTCGCCCCACTTGTTGGCAGAACATCCGCCGATCATGAGTTTGTTGGCGGAAATCTGCCGTTTTTCAAAGGTGCGGGTTTTGGTGGATACAAAGTTGAGTTTACCATCCTGAGTATCCTGGGCAACGACCACTCCGTAAGCCTCTTTGCGGGCATCTGCGCTGGTTTCGTCTTTTGAGGTGTACTCAAAAGCGGGGCAGCGGGCAACTTCCAGACTGGTGAGGATATTCCGGTCATAAAGAGAAGTTGTCCAGAGTTTCCGGTTGCCGTTGTCTGCGGTGGCGGAACAAAGATAATCTTTGGCACGGGTCATGCCATCCATGAGCAGTTTGCTCACCTGCCCCTGATTTCCGGCGCAGCTGGTTTTTTTGGCCTTTTCCCTGGCGATGCTCAAAGCGGGGAAAAGCAGTGCCGCCAGAACGCCGATAATAGCGATAACGGTCAACAATTCATTAAGCGTGAAGTTATGTCTTTTCATGGTGCTGAACCTCCATTTTTCCGGTGGATATTTGATCTCTGCTGACCATAAGATAACCGTACAAAGGTTCAATGTCAAGGATTTTTTATGTTTTTTTGGCAAAAAAGAGCGTTTCCGGTTTGAAAAAAGCCTTTTATTGCGGTATCGTATTGAGGAAGACAGGAAAACTGTAATGCTGAAATCAAGCAGGGAGGATAACCGCATATGAAAAGAAAAGTACAATATTTTACTCTGGTGGAAATGCTGACCGTGGTCGCCATTATCGGTATTCTGACCGCGATAGTCGCTCCGATCGTTATTATTGCCCGTGACCGGGGCAGGGAAACTTCGGCAAAGAGTGATATTACCAGTATCATGACTGCTTTGAAGCAGCTTCACTCTGATTACGGGAAAGTGCTGGCGAAAAGCGGTACTGACCTCAAGATCGGCAATACCAAAATATTCACGAGAAGCGGTTTTAATAATATTGCGATATTCGGTATCGATGATACCAACAGAAAATCAGAGGACGCATACGATGCGATGATCGCAGAACTTACTGCACCTAAAAACGGAAAATTTTCTTCCACCAATCCGGTCAGTGTCAACAAACGCAAAAAAATCTATCTTGAGCCGCGCAAAGAGTTCAATCCGGAAGTCGATTACGATAACCAGGTGACGGCATTGTACCGTGACCCGTGGGGTAATCCTTATAAGGTATATGTCAATATCATGCTTGATGACAGAATGACGATCCCTTACCTTGATGATGATACCGGTCTTAAACCGCCGACCACGATTTTCGGGAATTTTGCCGTCTATTCATTTGGAGCCAACGGAGAGGATGACCGGGGGTGCAATTCTGAATTTGAAACCTGTCTTGTTGAAGACAGTACAGAAAAGAGCAACCATAAAAAACATGATGATATCGCCAGCTGGTGGATTTGATATTATTTGATGTTTGTTCCTGCCGGGAAAAGTGATTTTTTCCGGCAGGATTTTTTATTTGCCCGGAGTATTCCAGATATGTTGAAATCTGTTTCATCCGGCAAGTGAAGCGGATTTTTTACCTTTTTATCTCTTTTTTTTGTTTTACGACTTGCAAAAAAGAAAAAACGGTGTATTTTATAAGACATGATGTGGCGGGTTAGCTCAGTTGGTTAGAGCGTCGGAATCATAATCCGCAGGTCCCCGGTTCGAGTCCGGGACCCGCTACCATTTTGAAGTGCCGGAGTGGCGGAATGGCAGACGCGCTAGACTCAAAATCTGGTGTACCCAGTACGTGTGGGTTCAAGTCCCACCTCCGGTACCATTTTTTTTTGCCCTTTTACCCTGAAATGAAAAAATTTCAGGGTGTTTTTTTTGCCCGGATTTGTATGCCCTGTTGTATGCCCCCGGTTTTCAAAGCCTCATCGGCGTTTGGTGAACTTTTCAACATTATTGTGCAAAGTTGTCCTTTTTGTCCATGTCGTCCATTGACAACTTTTCCCTGTTTATGCTTTACAGAATAGGTGCGATATTCCGGGATGATGTAAGTGCCGGTGAAAGATCGTAAGTTTCCGGATACAAAAAAGGACTGCTGCGAACTTCTTCAATGAAGTTGGCAGCAGTCCTGATCTGTTTCAGGCAGTTACCGCTCAGAGAGTCTGGCAGACGGTAATGACGATCTCACCGTAGATATCTTCGGCACTGCAGCCGCGGGAGAGGTCGTTCAAGGGGATCGCCAAGCCCTGAAGCACCGGGCCGTAAGCCTGGGCGTGGGCAAGACGCTGAACCAGTTTGTAAGCGATGTTTCCGGCATTCAAATCGGGGAAGATCAGAATGTTGGCAGCACCGCCCAGCGGGCTATCCGGAGCTTTGGATTTCGCCACGGCGGGGACGATGGCAGCATCGGCTTGAATTTCACCGTCGCAGAGGATATCCAGATTTTCAGCGGCAACTTTATCCGCAAATTTTTTGGCAGCTTCGGAGATCTTCTCCAGAATCTCATTCTGGGCACTGCCCTTGGTGGAGAAGGAGAGGAACGCCACTTTCGGCTGTTTGCCGATCAAAGCACGGTAGGTGGTGCTGGTCGCCATGGCGATATCCACGAGCATATCGGCATCGGGATTGGGGTTGACGCCGCAGTCAGCGAACATCAGCACATCATCACCGGCGGGGCTGGGGGTGGCAAGATCCATCACGAAACAGCTGCTGGCGCTTTTGATCCCCGGCGCGGTACCGATGCAGTGGAAAGCGGCACGGAGCATATCCGCAGTGGAAGCGATACTTCCGGCGACCAGACCGTCAGCCATTTTGTTTTTGCACATCATGGCGGCGAAATAGATGCGGCTGGAAACCATGGCGAGAGCCTTTTCCGGGGTGACGCCTTTGGCTTTGCGCATTTCATACATCTGGTCAGCGAATTTCTGAAGCAGATCGCTTGCCATGTAATCAAGAGTTTCAAATTTGCGTTCAGTAATACCGGCTTCGGCGCAGGCGGCGGAAATTTCCGCCTCAGTGCCGAGAACGATGATGTTTTTGACGACTTTCTCATCGACGGCTTTGTTGGCGGCGATGACGACTCTCGGATCCTGTCCTTCGGGCAGTACGATGGTGCGCGCCACGGTGCGGGCGCGCTCTGCGAAACGGTCAATAGCAGACATTTTTCTTTCTCCAGATTATATTATTTGTCGAAGACGATTTTCTTGGTGGTCAGAGCGATCATCTTTTCCTCATCAGTGGGCATGACGATCGCTTTGAGTTTGCTGTCAGCGGTGGAAATGACACCGGCTTTGCCGAAGCAGGCTTCGTTGGCAGCGGCATCCAGTTTGATGCCGATGGGGCCGAGCTGCTCAAGGATCTTGGCGCGGGTGTTGGTGGAGAATTCACCGATACCGCCGGTGAATACGATCGCATCGGTGTTGCCGACCATCAGGAAGTAACTGCCGATGTATTTGACGATGCGGCGCACGAACATCTTGATCGCCAGAGCAGCCTGTTCATTGCCGGCAGCCGCCGCTGCTTCCATATCACGCATATCGCCGGTACCGATACCGCCGACGCCGAAAAGACCGGATTTTTTGTTGAGGATATTGTCGACTTCACGGGGAGAAGCACCCAATTCGATCATGCGGATGACCGCTGCCGGATCCATATCACCGGAACGGGTTCCCATCATCAGACCTTCCAGCGGGGTAAGTCCCATAGTGGTATCAACAACTTTGCCGCCTTTGACTGCCGCCATGCTGCAGCCGTTGCCCAGGTGGCAGGTGATGATATTGGTATCTTCCACTTTTTTGCCGAGGAATTCAGCAGTGGCGAGAGTCACATAGTGGTGGCTGGTGCCGTGGAAACCGTATTTGCGGATGCCGTACTCTTTGTAGTATTCATAAGGAATGGCATAGAGATAGGCTTCCGGGGGCATGGTCTGGTGGAACTGGGTGTCAAAAACCGCCACATTGGGAACGCCGGGGATGGCTTTTTCGCAGGCTTCGATACCGGCGAGGTTGGCGGGGTTGTGCAGGGGGCCGAGGGGGAAACATTCTCGGATGATGGCTTTGACATTCTCATCGACCTGCATGGGGAGAGTGATTTTTTCTCCGCCGTGGAGGACACGGTGACCGACTGCACCGATCTCAGAGAGATCTTTGATTACTCCGCACTCCGGATCGACCAGTTTTTTGCAGATTTCGGTAAAGGCACCGACATGGTCGGCAACGGGGATTTCCTGAGAGAGTTGGAATCCATCCGGGCGTTTGTAGACGAGGTTGGGGTTGCTGCTGCCGAGGCGTTCAAAAACACCTTTGGCGAGAACGGCTTCGTTCTCCATTTCAAACAGCGTGAATTTCATTGAACTGCTGCCTGCATTGACGACCAGAATTTTCATGACTTTGGATCCTCCTTTAGATGGTTGAAAATCTGTTTGGTTGTAATCTGATTAATATACACCGCCTTTGCCGAAATTTCCACAATTTTGCATTTTTTTTATCAAAATCCGGAAAAATTCAAAAAAAATGGCAAAAAATTTCAAAAAACAGTTGAAAAAAGGGGGGATGTGTGGTAAAATAGGTACGGATAGGAATAAATAGGAGCAAATAGGAATGCAATCGATGTCGGCAGAAAATCTTTTTCCCGGTCTTTTTGTCGGGAATTACGACCATGTGCTTGATGCACAGGGGCGGGTTTCTCTGCCCAGCGATTGGCGCAATAAGGATCAGGATACCGAATTGGTCATGATCCCGACCCGCGATCAGGCGTTGCTGCTTTTGCCGCTGGCTACCTTTATGGAGTTTGTTAGCAAAGCCGGCAAACTGGCGATAGCCAATCCTAAAATGCAGATGGCTCTGGCGTATCTCGGCTCGGCATCGCGCCGCTGCCGCTGTGACAAACAGGGGCGTATGGCTCTTGACCGGGAGAAGTTGGATTCGATCGGAGTCGGCAAAAAATTGAAGCTGATCGGCGCAGTGACGCACATCCGCATTTGCGCTCCGGAAAATTGGAAACAACCGGATAATCCGGATTTTTATCTCAATGAGATCCAGCAGGTAAGCGATGGAACTGACGGCTTGGAGGCATTGGGCGGTCTTTTGCAGGGGGTATTCAATAAATGAGTCAACTTCCGGCATTTGAACATATTCCGGTATTGAAAGATGAAGTTCTGCAATATTTGACTTTTGCGGAAGATCATCCGGTGCGCCTGATCGACGGCACAGTCGGCGGCGGCGGACACAGTGCCGCACTGTTGGAAAAGTATCCGAAACTGGAGCTTCTCGGTATCGACCGCGACGATATGGCATTGAATGCGGCGGGTAAACGCCTGGCATTTGCCGGCAGCCGGGTGCGTCTGGTGCGCGGCTGCTATGCCGATCTGGCGGCGATCGCCGTTGAAAACGGCTGGGATCAGGTGGATGGGATACTGCTGGATATCGGGGTTTCTTCTCCGCAGTTGGATCTGCCGGAAAGGGGTTTTTCCTGGCGCAATGATGCGGTATTGGATATGCGTATGGATCGCCGTTCCGAATTGACTGCCGGCAGGTGGTTGAACCGGACCGGTGAAGCGGAGATGGCGAGGGTTTTCCGGGAATACGGTGAGATCCGCCGGGCAGGGGCTCTGGCAAAAAAAGCAGTGGAAATGCGTGAAAATAAACCCTTTGCCATGACTTCGGATCTGGTCGCTTTGTCAGATGCGGTATTGGGCAGGGCAAAACCGGGGCATCTGCCTCACCCGACATTGGTGTTTCAGGCGGTGAGGATCGCGGTGAATGATGAATTGCGCCAGTTGGAAAGCGGTTTGAAATCAGCACTCCGGATGCTGGTACCCGGCGGCAGAGTGGCGGTGATAAGTTTTCACTCTCTGGAGGATCGTATCGTGAAAAACTTTTTCCGTAAAGAGAGTACTGCTTGTATCTGTCCTCCCGGACTTCCGGTATGCTGCTGCGGGCATGAAGCGGTTTTGCAGACAGTGACCAGACATGCGGTCACTGCCAAAGAAGCGGAGATCGCCGCCAACAGCCGTTGTGCCTGTGCCAGATTGCGGGTGGCGGAAAAACTTTGATGATGATGTGATTGATTATTATTTTGTATACAGTGGAGAAAAGAGATGTTCAACATTCAACCGGGCAATTCCAGCGGTCGCCGGGTAATCCGGAAAAGTTCATCTGACAACGGTCAGGGGGTCGATGCACTGTGCGGTTTGTGCGCAAGAGTTTTTCAAACGGCATTGATCCTTCTGGTGATCGGTGCATTTTTCCATACCTATATAAAGCTGGATAACGAGATCGACCGTGCCGCATTGGAGATCCGTAAAGTCAATGAAAAGATCGCCGCAGTTGAACGCAATATCGACGGTTTGAAAGGCCGGTACGCCATTTGCAGTTCCCGGCAGTTCATTATCCGTCAGATCGCCCGTTTCAATTTGCCGCTGGCTCCCATCCGTCACGATCAGCGGCAGGAAATCCGGCTTTACAGCAATAAGCAGTTGGCAAATCTGCGTTATCCCCTGTTCCGTTCTGTTCCGCCGGTGGCAATGGATATGCGCCGTCAGGTATCCTCACGCATGAGGGTACGCTGAACGATGAATCATCCTCTGCGGCAGGTCAGAATCAGAATAATATGCTTGGCGGCAGTATGCCTGATGGTGGCATTTGCGCTGGGCTATCGTTTTTATGTGGTGCAGATCCGCCGTCACGATGAGTTGTATAAGAAGGCCTTGCGCTGGTACACCACCAGTGAGGCAAAAATGAAACAGCGCGGCAGGATCTACGATGCCGAAGGTAATCTTCTGGTCGGTAATATGCCGCGTATCTATGCGATCTGTTCCCCGTATTCAGTGGTGCATGAACCGTTTGCCCATCTGGAAAAATCTCTCAAGCCCGGTATCCGGGAAAGTATTCCCCGCCGCCGTGAGAACCGGAGGAGAAAAGTTGCATCACTGCTTGCACAGCACTTCGGGCGCAGTGAAAAAGAGTTTTACGATATTCTTGAGCCTTTTGTTCCCCGCCGTGGAGCGGATGGCAAGCCGCGCCGGGATGGATCCGGCAAGGTGATCATGCGTAAAAATCATCATTTCGTGCTGGATAAAGCCGCTGAACCGGAAACCGTATCCCGCTTCAAGGCGGCAATGAAAGAGGCGGATCTGCATCTGGGCGGATTCCGTTTTGAAAATATCTTTGTCCGGCATTATCCCAAACGGAGGATGCTTTCCAATGCTCTGGGGTATGCCAATATCGGCAAGGATATTCAGGCGGAGCAGGGTGGCTTGGAAAAAACCATCGGCAGGGAATTGCGGGCGGAAGACAGCAGTGAGACTTACCAGCGCAGCGGGGACGGCAATATGCTCTCTTACGGTGAAAGCATGGTCAATGTCGCCGGTCACGACGGCAACGATGTTTACCTGACCATCCGCGAACCGGTACAGGCTATTTTGGAAGAGGAACTGGATAAGGCAGCTGTGGAGTTCCCGTCTGAAAGCATTTACGCGGTTATCGTCGATCCGCGAACCGGTAATATTCTGGCGATCAGCCAGAGGCCGAATTTCGATCCTCACGATCAGAGCAGTTTTTCCAATGCCAATCTGAGCAACCGGATCGCTGTCAACGCTTATGAACCGGGATCGGTGATGAAGCCGTTTACCATCGGCAAAGCGTTGGATTGGGGGGTGATCACTCCTCATACGGTCATTGATTGCGGTTCATCCCGTGATTGGTATTACGGAGGCAGAAGATTGAGTGACTTCCGCGGATACGGCGAGATGCCGCCGGGGGGGATTTTGAAAAAATCCAGTAATATCGGTACTGCCAAAGTGGCATTGATGATGGGGGATGAAAAAGTTTACAAAATGCTGCAGACCTATAAATTCGGCAAGCGAACCGGATTGCCCTTTGCATCTGAATCCCGCGGCAGACTGCCCCGTTATCCATTCCGGGATAAGGTCACGGTCACCCGTGCGCCGATCGGTTACGCCATTCAGGTGACTGCTTTGCAATTGGCAAGGGGATATTGCGCGATTGCCAATAAGGGGATGATGCCGGAATTGCGGCTGCTTGACCGGCGCAAGATCTCCGCCACCGGGGAGTTTGAAGAGTATCCTTACGCTGAAGCAGTAAAGGTTTTTGACCGGCAGGAAACAGCAGCGGAACTTACTGAAATGCTGATTTCAGTTACGGCTCCCGATGGTACTGGCAAGCGGGCGGCGATCCCGGGATACGAGGTGGCGGGGAAAACCGGAACCAGTCAGAAGATCTCGTGGGATCCGGTGACCCGCAAGCCGTTTTACGGCAACAGTTACCGGGCGACATTCTGCGGTTTTGTGCCGGCAAGACGGGCGGAATTGGTGATGGTCATCACCTTTGACGGCGTCAGCGGTGCCAATCACGGCGGCGGTAATGTGGCTGCTCCGGTGTTTCAAAGGACGATGAGCAGAGTTTTACAGCTGCTTAATGTGCAGCCGGATGATCCGGAAGCATTGAGCAGATATCTGAGAAAAAATGGCAGTCGCTGACTGTGCTTTTTGTGGAAGCAGGCTGTCATTCGGCAGCCGTTGACAAATTATTCCTCAAGTGATATATTCAGTAAAATTATAGTTTGATATTTAACAATAAATTGAGATTTTCCGGAGATTTGAGAGTTATGGAAAAATTTTATTTGTGGCATGATGAAAATATCCGCACTGCCGATGATCAGCCGTCGATCACTTTTGTGCCGGTCGCTGATGGTGAGGTGCATCCGGCGGTGCTGGTTATTCCCGGCGGAGGTTACGGATGTGTGTGCAAAAGCAGTGAGGGTTTTCCCATTGCCGGGAAATTCAATGAGTTGGGGTATCATGCATTTGTCCTTGATTACCATACCGCTCCTTCGCGCTGGCCCGAACCGCAGCTGGATGCCATGCGGGCGATGAAAATGATCCGTGCCAATGCGGCAAAATGGCGGGTCGATCCGGCGATGGTGGCGGCGTGCGGTTTTTCTGCCGGAGCTCATCTGGCGGGGTCATTGGGGATCCTTTGCGGTAATTTGGATGCTTCAGCCGGTGATGAGGTGGATGAATATTCTCATATTCCGGATGTATTGATCCTCTGTTACGGAGTGCTGGCTTTTGCTCCGTGGAGTCATTTGGGGACCCAGAATAATTTGCTGGGTGATGATTTTGAAAAGATTGCGGTTGATTACTCTCTGCCGGAAAAAGTTTCTGCGGATACCCCTCCGGCATTTTTGATGCATACGGTTTGTGATCAGATGGTTTCTTACCGCAACAGTATGGAGTTTGCATCGGCGATGGCAGAAAAAAAGCGGCCGTGTGAGTTGATGCTGAATTATTGGGGTGATCACGGGATGGTTTTGGGTAAAGATACTCTTGATGTGGTGCATTGGCCCGAAGCGGCGGATAATTTCATCCGCTCTTTGCGGATGTCGTCAGAGGATGAAAATTTCCGCAGGCGTTACACCAATGCTTATCAGATCAGAGAGTTCTGAAAGTTGTTTCCGGAATAAAAAATTCAAATTTTCAAACGACCCTGTGAAATATTTTCCGTATTCTTTGCGTTTTAAGGTAGTGTGGTGTATATTGTTCTGATCTGGCAAATGTTTTGAAAGGGGGGAATCGTGAAGTTTTTGATACTTATTGCGGCGGCGGCAGTTGTGATGCCGGTGTATTCAGCCGATCATGGTTCGGCAATTCAGCGCGGCCGCTTCGGTGAACGCCGGGATTTCCGGCAGAACCGTTCCGGGGGAAATATGATGATGCGCAATCAAATTTTCGTGGAAATGCAGATCGCGCAGAAATTTCCCGATGAGTATGCCAAAGTCGATGCTCTGCGTAAAGAGTATGAGGGAAAACTTGCTGAATTGGCAAAAAAAGCCTCTGTTGAACTTCCGGCATCCCGGGATGCCGCATTCCGCAAACTCCGTGAAGCCGATCAAAAGGCATTTGATGCTGCTGCTGCTAAAATGAATGTTTCGCCGCGGGAAGCGATGGGCGAATTGATGGCACTGGCAAAAAAGCACAATATCGAGTTGTTCAATCGCAGCGGTTTCCGTCAGGGGAGCGGATTCCGGAAGCCGGCCGCTCAGGAGAGTGCGAGAGTATTTGCCAGACCGGATATGGCAAAATTGCGGAAAAAATATCCGGCAGAGATGAAAAAATATGATGAATTGCGCCAGACCGACCGGAATAAGGCAAGAGAGATGCTGTTGCAGATCATCGAATCGGATAAGAGTGGCAAAAAGTGAAAATGTTTTGGAAAAAACTGCATTTGGGCAGAGATTTTTCGGTGATTTCGATTACTGAAAAGTGGGTGCGCGGGTTGAATTTTCACCGCAAGAGCAAGGTGTGGCATTTGACACAATTTTATTCGGAAGCGGTCACTTCTGACGGAGTGGAGTCTGCCTGCCGCAAAGTGTGGAAGAATTTGGGGAAGTCTGAATTTACTGCCGTGACCGGTAAGATAAACGGTGCGGCATTTTTCCGTTTTCAGTCATCCCGCATGGAAAGTTCCTCTCAGATGGGGGCGGTGGAGTTTGAATTGCCCCGGCAGTTGTTGAAAGTTCCGGAAAAACGCGTTATCCAATTTTGTGAATCCGGTAAAATTTCCGGAGATCCCAATGGTATTTGGATCAATGCCGCTGTTTTTCCCCGGCGTGAGGTGAATCTTTTTACCGGGATTTTGCAGAAAGCCGGAGTGCAGGCGGATGAATTTATCCATCCCATGCTGGCGATAGATGAGGATTGTGATACTTTGTACCTGCCTGAAATCGATCCGGATTTCGGCTATGCCGGGGAATCCTGGATGCCGTTCCCCTCCGGTGAGGAACTCGACAGAAATATGGGCATGTGGCGGGAAAAATTCCGGAAGTGTTTTATTATGCCAAGTGAGGCGGATTTCAGTGTAGATGATTATACTCTTGCGCTTCTGGCGGCGAAGCTGATCGTCAGTGGAAAACTTCACAACTCTCCGGAATCATTCCGGGTATTTCCGGATACGATCCGTCCGGTGCGTTTCCGCGGGCATCTGGCAGTGACGGTGATATTGTCGGTTTTGCTGCTGGCGGCATTGGGGTGGCGGTTCATGCTCACTTACGGAGTAGATATCCGGGAGTACCGCAAAGTCACTTCAGAAATAAGCCGGTTGAAAAAGAAAAACGCTGAAATGAAACGCTCCATCAAACGCAACTCCAAGGAACTCAAAGAGATGACCCGGCTGGTCGCTATGAGCATCGGAGAGGCGGATGCGGTGGCTGAATTCGCCCTGCTTTCGGAAACTCTGCCCAATGATGTACTGGTTTCCAGTATCCGCTGGAATGAAACGGATATCGATGTGGTCATGCTCTGTGAAAACTCCCAGCTTGATCTTCCGGCATTGATCCAGCCGTTGAAATATTGGAAGGTCGGTTCTCTTCAGCAGCGTCAGACCGGCGACAGTGCGGTGGCGACGATCAATTTGAAACTGGTTCCGTTTGATGCAAGGGGGGTAAAATGAATTTGAGGCAGTTGTCATCCGACAAAAGAAAAGTTCTGATCCTCTGTTGTGTGATCCTCGGGATCGTCTGGGGCTTTTTGCTGATCCGTTACGGCATGTCATTTTTAAAAGATCTGCCGGATAAGAAAAAAATTTCAAAAGCTGCCGCTGAGCTGACCAAATTGCGGGCTGAAAATGAGAAAATCAAAGCAGAATATTCCGAAACGCAACTTATCCGCAAGCGTTACCGCAATATGGCGGCTTCTGCGTGGATAACTGCGGTCGATGGCGGCGTGGAAACTGCCATGAGACGCAAGATCAGTGAGGTCTCTGAAAAACTGGATTTCCACCTTTCCACCATCGGTTCAGTGCGGACAGGCAGGATAAATCAGGAGTTTATTTATGCCGATATCGACATTCAGGGCAATGGGGAGTTGGAGGATGTGATCCGTTTTCTTGCCGGGCTGACCCGTATCCAGCCGCAACCGGCGTGGCGGAGATTGGATCTGCGGCCGGATAACCGTTTCCGCCGTACTCAGGGTGCTGGCAGTGCCAATCTGGCAGCGCAGTTGAATACCGTTCCCCAGACAAGGTTGAATTTCAGCGGTACTTTGCGGGTTCTGGTCTATGAGGGAAGTTTGACGGCTGAGGATTTGAATATCACCCGCAAACAGGAACCGGAGAAAACGGCGGCAGCCGCCGGGAGGAAACTCTTATGAAAAAGGCATTGATCATTTTTAATCTGGTTCTGGCGGCAGTGGTTGCCGTGATCGTTTTCAACAACCTGACCCACCGCCCTGTTGCGGTAAAAAAAGTCGCTGCGAAAACAGCTGTCAAAAGCAGTTCCAAGCGTCAGAGTGTTTCTGCGGATAAAGTAAAAGAAGAGGCAAAATCCGGGGCAAAACTGCTTGCACCGGATGCTGCTGCCGCCAAAATCGTGGAAAAAGATGTATTCAATCAAATCCGCAGTCCTCTGGCTTATACCCGTACCGGGCGTTCCGAGATGACACTTGTCGGGGTGATCGACGGCAAAGCAGCGATCATCAAAACCAATACCCGCCAGCGGCAGTACAATCCGTTTCTTGCTCAGGCTATGCGTATGAGTTCGGGGATGACCGGCAGAGGCGGCGGCCGCTTCACCCAGTGGAGTCAGATCTCCGGCAACCGTAATAACGGACCGGTGCAGCAGTATGTCCGCATCGGGGAAACTATGAGCAGCGGCTATGTTTTGTCAGAAGTTTCCCGCAGCCGGGCGGTGTTGGTGCGCGGTAATGACAAAGTTGAATTGGAGTTGCAGGATCCGTCAAAGAATCGTGCGCAGGCACGCCGTGCCGGGATCCGGTTGAATTCCACACAGCAATTCCAGCAGGCGCAGATGTTCATGCAGTCACAGATGATCCGCACGATGCGTGAGATCCAGCAGAACAGCCGCAGTAATGCTCCGGCTGGCAATCGCAACCGCCGGTAAATGAATTTGGAAAAACAGCAGTTTAACGACTGAAAATATATTCAGGAGAATGAAAAAAATGGGTGTGATGTTGAAAAAATGTCTGTATCTGGGGATAAGCGGTGTACTTGCCGTTTTGATGCTCTCTTCCTGCGCTTCACTGAAGGAAGATGAAAAAAAGGCGGATAAGAAAGACCGCTTCGCTTTTTTACGCAAAGATGAACAGCAGAAATTGAAGGATAAACGGGAGACTATCGAACAGGAGAAGGTAGATCCTTCCAAAAATATCAAACCGGTCATCTCTGCTGAAAGTATGAAGAAATTGGAAGTGGAGGCCGCTCCGGAGGTGCCGGCAGCAAAACTGACTGCCGATGCACCGAAATTTTATGAAGATCTGATCGCCCTCAACGGCGATGAGATGCTGGATGTCTCTCTGGTATTCAACAGTGCCCCGATCCTGGATGTGCTGTCGGCATTCGGTGATCTGCTGCAATTCAATTTTTCTGCAGACAGTGCGCTCAATGGTACGATCACTCTCAATTTGAACAGCAAAATGAGCCGCCGTGAATTGTGGAATACCTTTGACCGGATGCTTTATGTCGCCGGAGCCGGAGTAAAAGTTGACGGTTCGCTTCTCCGGGTCATGGCGAGAAACAAACTTGCCCAGCAGCCGGATTCCAAACCCGGTACTCTTTCTGAAATCTATTACCGGCAGCTTCACAATGCCACTGCCAACGAGGTCGTCCGTCAGATCCGTTCCTTTGTCGGAACGGGGGCGGTTTTTGTGGAACTCACCCGGCCGAATGCGGTCATGGTGTGTGATTCGCCGGAAAATATGCCCAAGATCCGGCAGATCATTGAATATCTTGACAAATCCGGTAAATCCGGATGGCCCCGCCGGGTGATCCCCTGCAACAATGTTCTGCCCCACAAGGTCGCCAATGAATTGCAGGAGATTCTGCCGGTTCTCGGTTTGAATATTTATAAAACCACCGATCGTACCGTCGCCCCCGGTGCCGTGCAGATCGTCGGTCTTGACCGGATGCGGTTGATCATTGTTTCTGCCGCCACGCAGGAAGCGGTCAATCTGGTCACCGAATGGATCCAGCTGCTGGATGTCGCCGGCAGTGATGATCAGGAAAATGTATTCGTTTACAAGATCCGCCATAACAAAGCCGCTCATCTGGCACGGGCTCTGGCGGTGGTTTTTGAAACTCAGGGAACAGCTCTGACCATTGACGCCGCAACCCGGCGTACCCGGACTGAAACGATCAATTCTCCGGTCACCCGCAATACTTCCCGTTCCACCACCCGGGCATCAAGCCGTTCCGATGTGGTCAATACCGGAACCAATATCCAGACCGATCAGGATTCCAAGATATTCGGTTCGACAGTGCGGGTTTTTGCCGATGGGGTGCTGAACCGTCTGGTTTTGCGCTGTACTCCCCGCACTTATGCTTCAGTCAAGGCTCTGTTGGATAAACTGGATGTGGTTCCGGCGCAGGTATTGCTGCAGGTACTGATGGTCGAGGTGACTTTGACGGAATCCACCCAGTTCGGTCTGGAGTTTTCCGGAGTTGGCAGTCACGGCAATACCAAGGCGGTATTCGGTACGAATTTCAGCAACAACAGTTCTGCCGGTAATTCGCTTACGCCGTTTATAACTGATGCTGCCGGTAAAACATCCATGCGTACCGGCAGTCAGCGGCAGGATGGGATGACTTTCGGTCTTGCGGATAAGAATGACCCCCAAAAACAATTCGGTTATATCCGGGCGCAGGCGGGTAATGGTCAGGTGAAGGTTATTTCCAGCCCTCAACTGCTGGTTTCCAGTCACACCGAAGCAAAAATACAAGTCGGTCAGGATGTCCCGGTGATCACCGGCAGTGTAACATCCTCTGACGGAGGAACGACTAATTCGACAACCTATAAAGAGACCGGTGTGGAGTTGACCGTCACCCCCTATGTGACCAGTACCGATCTGATTTCGCTGGATATTCTGCAAAAGATGTCGCAGGCGACGCCCAATACGCTTTCTCCGGATATCTCTTCGCCGATCATGACCACCCGGCAGATCGAGACCAGTATGACCATTGCCAACGGTCAGACGATGGTGCTTGGCGGCTTGATCCAGGAAAGGGTGAATGATACATTGGATTCTCTGCCGATAATCAACAAGATACCTTTCCTCAAACGGCTGCTCGGCTCTACCAATGCTTCAGTTGAAAGAACCGAAGTTCTGGTGCTGATCACCGGTTATGTGGTCAATGAACACAGTGAAGTCGATGCCCTGATCCGCCGTTATAATGATGCGGTCAAGGCCCTGAATGATTACGATGCCAAACTCGGCGACCGCCCGGATGCTGATAAAAAACGGGGCGTTTTGATGCAGGATAAGGAATTTTGGCTGTGAGTACGCAGAAGTTTGATCTTAATGGAGCACTTGCAAAGATAGCGGAGGAGTTTTCCCGCCGTTTTCCCGAATTTGCCTGTATGCCCGGTAAAGAGCTGGAAAGAAAACTGGTGTTGGAAGGGAAGATCACCGAGGCTGCGCTGGTGGAGCTGTATTCAAGGGCTTTTGAAGTGCCGGTACTTGAGGAGGATGAGATCGTTCTGCCGGAGATGCGGGAGGAGTTTTCTCTGGCGTTTTTCAATGCTCACGATTGCGTGGCACTGGAGTTTGAGGATGAATTGGTGACTTTGCTGGTGACCTCTCCTTATACGCTTGGGGAATTGGCATTTCAGGTCAAAAGGATGTGGCAGAGTGATCTGGCGGTCAGATTTGTGCGCCGTCCGTTTCTGGAAAGATTGCTGAGCAAACTGCAGAATGAAGAGGATGAGGCGGAAGAGGAAAAGAGCGCCGAGGATGAAAATACTTTGCGCACTCTTGCCGGTGAAGCACGGATAGTCCGTCTGGTCAACGATATATTCACCCGGGCATTGGAATTGGGCGCAAGTGATATCCATATCGAGCCGGGTGAAGATGCTGTATCAGTGCGCTGCCGGGTGGATGGGGTTTTGACCGAGATCCTCTCAGTGCCGCTGAATCAATTTCCGGCGATCGCTTCGCGTATCAAACTTCTGGGCGGTTTGAATATTGCCGAGAGCCGTCTGCCTCAGGATGGCAGAACCAATGTTTCTCTGGGCAGGATGCAGCTGGATATGCGTATAAGTACTATTCCGATATTGACCGGAGAGAGCATCGTATTGCGTCTGCTCAATAAAGAGAGTGTCAGTTTTGATCTTGCCCAGCTTGGCATGTCTGAAGCACACTTGAAGCAGTTTGAAAAATTGATCCGCATCCCCCATGGAATAATTCTGGTGGTCGGACCCACCGGCAGCGGGAAAACCACCACTTTATACAGTGTTATCAGTCAACTCAATGATGCGCGTAAAAAGATCATCACCATTGAAGACCCGGTGGAGTACCGCACTCCCGGACTTTGTCAGGTGCAGGTGAATCCCAAAGTCGGGGTGACATTTGCCGCCGGATTGCGTTCCATCGTGCGTCAGGATCCGGATATTATTCTGGTCGGTGAGATCCGCGACCGGGAAACGGCGGATATTGCGATCAATGCGGCATTGACCGGTCATCTGGTGTTAAGTACATTGCATACCAACGATGCTGTCGGAGCGGTTACCCGTCTGCTGGATATGGGATTGGAGAATTTTCTGGTTTCCAGTGCGCTTTTCGGTGTGCTTTCCCAGCGGTTGGTGCGCAAGATCTGTCCGGTCTGCCACGGTGAAAAGCAGGCGGTCAAGTGCCGTAAATGCAACGGCACCGGTTTCAAGGGCCGCAGCGGTATTTTTGAATTGCTCATCCTTGATGATGAGTTGCGCAATGCGGTCAACCGCAATGCTTCAAGCAGTGAATTGGAAAAGATCGCCGTCAGTCACGGGATGATAACCCTTGCTGAAGACGGTGCCGCCAAAGTCGCTTCAGGAGTGACCACTCAGGAAGAATTGAACAGGTCAACTGCGGAGTTGTGATATATGGCATTATTCAGATACATGGCAGCTTTGCCGGGCAACCCTCCTGAAGAGGTGGTCATCGAGGGCGATAATGAAAAGGAGTCGCTGGCAAAACTGCGCCGCAAGGGGATGATCCCGGTTCGCTTTCTCGGTATGGATGATGCCGGAGCCAAGCGGATGTGGAATGGCAAAAAGCCGGATGTTTTTGAGTTTACCCGGCAGTTGTCTCCGCTTTTATCTGCTCATATCCAATTGGAACAGGCGTTGGCTATCATCAGTGAAGGAGCCACCGAAGTTGTGCAGCGGGATTTTGTCAATTCGCTGCGGCAGGGGTTGCATGAGGGTAAGAAGTTTTCCGAAATGGTGCGTTCCTACGGATCGCTTTTTCCGGATTATTATGCCAATCTGATCGAGAGCGGGGAGGAGACCGGTTGTCTTCCGGATGTAACTGCCGAACTTTACAAATTCATGTCAGAGAGCCGGGAACTGAAGAATTTTATTGTTTCCAGTTCCATTTATCCGATAGTGATCTTTGCGGTGGTTCTGGTGGTATCGGTGGTGCTTTTTACGGTGTTTGTGCCGCATTTTTCACAGATATTTGCCGATATGGGGCGGGAACTGCCCGGTTCGATGAAAATATTGAATTCCATCGGCGGGGTATTCAAGTGGCTGTGGTGGTCGCTGCCGCTGCTCGGCATCGGCGGCTGGTTTTTCTTTCAGCATCAGCTGGGAATTGATGAGTGGAAACGGCGGGTCGGTGGTTTCCTGATCAAAATACCGGTGGCGGGCAGGATCATCATTGATTTGGAGATCTGCCGTTATTTGCGGACATTGGCAATTTTGATCGGCAATCATGTGGAGATCATAAAGACGGTCAAAATCGCCGGAAAAGTGGTCTCCAATCCGGTGATCGCCGCCGGATTTGACGGTATCGACCGCCGGTTGAAAAGCGGAGAGAAACTTTCTGCCGCGCTTAAAGAGAATAGTTTCCTTCCCCGCAGTACGGCAAGTATGCTGCGGGTCGGGGAGGAATCCGGGCAGGTCGGTGAGATGCTGGATAATATCGCCGGCAATCTGGAAGCCGATACCCGGCAGAAGATCAAACGGGCGTTGAGTCTTTTTGAACCGCTGGTCATTATTTTGCTTGCCGTGATCGTTTTAGGGGTCGTAGTGGCGATATTCATTGCCATGATGGAAATAAATTCTGTAAGTGGAGGTCAAAAAATATGAAAAAGTTGCAGAAAAAGCGTTTTACCCTTATCGAAGTAGTGATCGTGATCGTTATTCTGGTCACACTGGCATCTATTGCCACTCCGATGTATCTTAACTACATCAGCAATGCCAATATCGGGGCTGCCAAAACCCAGGTGAAATTGCTTTCTGATGCTTTGACCGGTTACAAAACCGACAACAAGGATTTCCCCAGTGAGGAAAGCGGATTGCAGGCATTGGTCGAGAATGTCGATGATCTGGAAACCTGGCGCGGACCTTACTTGCAGGGTTCTTTGCCCAAAGATCCGTGGGGCAATGACTATATCTACCGCTGCCCCGGAGAAGAGGGGCGTCCTTTTGAGGTGATCAGTTACGGTGCCGACGGTGAGTCAGGCGGCGAAGGTGAGAATGCCGATATTTCCAGCTGGGAATAAAACTTTTCCGGAAAAAACGCCGTGGCAAAGAGATGTTTTACTCTGATTGAAGTGATCGTGGTACTGGTTATCATTATGCTGGTAACCGGTATCGCCGTCGCATCATTGCGGGGGGAAAGCCCGGCGGCGGCATTGAACCGTACTGCGCTGGAGTTGGAGGCATATCTGGCGAAAGTACGGTTTTTGTGTGCCGAAAGCGGCAGGGATTATGTCGTGCGTTTTTATCCGGATAAAAAAATGTTCTGCGCCCATCCTGATTACACTGAAGATGAATTGCAGGATATGGAAACGGAGGTGGTTGACGATCCGTTGACCAGTAAATTCACATTCGGCGAAGATTTTGAAGTTTCTACGGTGGAAAGTGCCGAGGATCAGGCGAGGGAGTTTGATTATGTGGAAATATTCCGTTTTTACCCATCCGGCGGCGGTGTTTGTGCCAACCGCCCGGTGATCCGCAATGATAATCTGGCGAAAAATTTTGATCTTTCATTTTTCAATGGAATGTTGATCGTCCGGGATGGTGACGGTACACCGGAGGTGCTGCCATGAGAAAATTTACGCTGATCGAAGCGGTGGTGTCACTGGTGATACTCTCTTTGGCTCTGGCAGGTATGCTGCGTTTGCTGACTCACTCCCAGAGCCGGATAAATGCCGCAGAGGAGAAATGGCGCGAAATGCACATGCTTACTCAGGGAGCGGAATATTTTCTTCTGACCGGCAGTGAAAATGATCTGAATGTACCGGATGAGGTCTTTCCTTATGAAGATCACCGGATAGATTGTTCGGTCAGCGATGCCGAAGGTCTTCCTGAAGAGCTGGTCGATCAGGATAATCAACTGCCGTTGAAAAAGTGGGAGATCCGTCTGTTGAGAACATCGGATAATTCCGAAAGAATGAAAGTGATCATCGACCGTTTCGACTATCAATCCATGGAGAGCGAAAATGCGGCGGAGTAACTTTACTTTGATCGAATTGACGGTCTCCATTGCGATATTGATCGTTATCGCCGGTATCGTCGGAGTATCCGGGGCGGCGTTTTACAATGGTTATGAGCGTTCACTGCGGGTCACGGAAAGATTGAAACAGTTGATGGCAGTTGACAACCTGATGGATACTCATATCCGCAACATGGTCCCATTCAACTGGAAAGACGACGAAGGCACTTCCCGTCTGGTTTTTGACGGGGAAGAGAACCGGATACTGTTTACCACTTTGCGCCGCAGTTACGGTGACCGGCCGGGAGCATTACTTTTTATCCGGGTTTTTGTGGAGGATGAAAAACTGGTTGCGGAATATTCACCGTACCCCCGGCTGCCGTGGCTGGAAGAGGGGGATGAAAGCATGCCGGTCACCCGGGAAATCATCGCTGAAAATGTTTTGCAGGCAACCTTTTATTACGCAGAAATATCTGCAGAAAACAGTGATTCAGTGGATTTTCTTGAGGAGTTCCGCGAAGAGGGCAATTCGGTATTGCCTCTGGCGGTGATGTTGAAACTGGAATTTACCGACGGCACGACAGAGCAGTGGCTGCGCCGGGTGGCAGGAGTATCCAAAAACAGTACTTTCGGCACCCGGCAAAACAGTAATTCCGGTACCGGGAGTGAAAGTACCGGCAGCACTGCTGCATCGGCTCAGTCATCCGGAAGCAGTACCGGAAATTCTGCCGGGCAGAACCGGATTCCGGGCAGGCGACCGGGCAGACGACCGGGCAGATTACCCGCGGCAGGGCAGAATCAGAGCGGCAGCCGGAATCCGGCGGGCAGCACAACCGGCGGAGGCGGCAAATGATGAGACGGAAAAATCGCATTATCCGCCACAATGCCGCATTGATCTCGGTTTTGTGTCTGATATTTACTGCCGGTATCCTTACGGCGGCGACCTTGGCTCTCTCTCAGAAAGGGACATTCAGCGTATATGCGCATGTGGAATTACAGCGGTCGATGCTGGTCGCAGAAGGGGTCGCCAACCGTATCCAATTCCTTTTGGCAGCTGACCGGAATCTCAACCCGGAAGACAAACCCGGGGAGGTCGATTATACCGCTTACGAATATGACCGGTTTCTGGCGGACGGAGTTAAACACACTCTTGACTACTATGGGGAATCTGTCGATTTTACGGTGCTTGATGCCGTGAATGGCTGGGATATGAGCAGCAGCAGTTATCAGAGTACCATCAAAAAAATCTATCTTGATGAAGATGCCGGAGAGGATATTCTGGATCTGGCAGACCGGGTGTTGCACCGGATGGATGATTACATTGACAGTGATGAGGATATCATGGAATATGGTGAGGAGGCGGCGGATTACGAATCAAAGGGATCCAAGCCTCTGCCGCGCAACGGCGACATGCAGTACCGTGAAGAGCTGCTTTATATTGAAGGATTCACCGGATTGTACCCGTTGGATAAAGACGGGCGGTTGAGCAATATCCGGCTGATGGTTCCATCCGGCAGCAGCAGTTTGAGTGGTACGCCGTCACTTTTTTCTGCCGACCGCAAGATGCTGGAGTTGATGTGTGATCTTTCTGAAGATGAACTTGACACGGTGATGGATGCGTTGAAGCAGTGGAAAGAGGAAAAAATACTGTTGAGCGACACTCTGGATGAGGAGGTGCTTGCCAAACTTAAAAGCGAATTCAGCACCACTGAAAGCGGCGCATATACAGTGATGATAATGCCGCCGTCGGATCGTCCCCGGCCGTTTCGCAAACTGGTCTTTACCTATGACGGTTTTGAAGTATCCGGGCCGGAAAATCAAATACTGCGTTATATGGAGTGGAATTTCCTGTGAAAAAGTTTGTGGCAATTGTTTTGATCATTTCCGGAATGAGTGTATTTATTCCCCGTGCCGAAGCAGAACCGGTAACTATGGTGGTGCTTGCTCCGCTTGCTCTGGAAGCGGCAAAGCAGGCATCCCCATATGTTATTACCGCCATGAGAAATGGCGGGATGCAGTTGCTGGAAGTCGGCAAAGATCTGGGCAATATCCTGCGTCTGCCGCTGGGAATAATACAGGCGACCATTGGGGCACCATTCGGCTTATATGGAAGCGGCTGGGAAAATATTTTACGCGGGATCGCCGCCCCGGTGCAGCTGGTGGGTGATGTGTTGATACTGCCGCTGAGTTTTTTCGGCGTCGGCGTACCGTAGCGACCGCTTAGCGGCGGTCGCGCATCGGCAATCTTTTTCCCTGTAATCCGAGCATGACAAAGATGATCCGGTCATGGCCGGTGACGATGGTGACTTCGCAGCCTGAACCGAAACGCAGCGGATACTGTTCCTGATCCAGCACTATTCTTACCGGATAGTATTTCCTGCCGTCTTTTTCCACCGGCAACTGATAAATATCGGTGACTTTGCCGGTGAAAAACCCGTAATCAAGATAGTTGTATTGTTCACAATAGATCCGTACCGTCTGCTTGGGCGCGACCTTGAATATCAACTTTTCGT
This sequence comes from Lentisphaeria bacterium, assembly GCA_017508285.1. GTDB lineage: Bacteria > Verrucomicrobiota > Lentisphaeria > Victivallales > Victivallaceae > UBA1784. Next base: position 22,712 of record JAFVZG010000056.1, read on the forward strand.
CGATCATGGCGATAACTTTTTTATTCTGGTTTGCGGAGAATTTGACCACCACTTCTCCCCGTTCATAAAAGCCGCCCGGCCGGGGAGGGATGTCGGTCACAACTCCGGCATCCGGGGCGTAGAGGCGGTAATCATCCAGCTGTTTGATTGCGATATCCACCTCCCGGACTTTGCCGGATATTTTCTTTTTCAGCAGAGACAACTCTTTTTCCGCTTTGTCGAGAATATCCTGAGCGATACCGGATTGAAGTTTTTTCCAGTCTTCCTCATGGCGTTTGACCTCCATCTGACTGCCGAGATGGGCGAGTTCCACTTCCAGATATTCCCGCCGGGTGATGCTTTTTTTCTCAAAGAGTTCGGCATAGACTTTCAATTCATGAGAGTGCCGGGCATACCGTTCTTTAGCCTCTTCCAGCTGCAGTTTGGTATGGCGGAAGTGATCGGGCAGGGGAACTTTACGGAGAATAGTCAGAGCTTTTTTCTTTACAGCAAGTTCCTGCTGCATCTCTTCGAGATCCTGTTTGAGCATTTTTATTTTATCCTGCTGATCGCGGGAATCGAATTCCAGAAGCAATTCCCCGGGGGCGACCTCTTCGCCGGTACTGCGGTGAACTTTGACGATCTTTGCTGAAACAAGGGTTTTCAGATCGTACTCCCGGATGCCGACCACGGTGCCGTCACCTTCGACGACATCCTCCATTGAGCCGAAACACATGATGAGGAAGATCACCAATAAAAGCAGACCGATACAGTAGATTATCCGCCGGAAGACCTTGAAGCGGTTGCGGATCGAAGAGGTGCCTGAGAAAAAATCTTTGGATTGCTGCTGCATTTTATGCACCTTTATTCATTTTTGACTGGGTTTGATAGAGTTCCCGGTAAATACCGGGATTTGCCATCAACTCTTCATGGTTGCCCATCTGGACGATTTTTCCGTGATCCATTACAATGATCACATCGGCATTTTTGATCGTGGAAAGCCGGTGGGCGATAATGATGGTGGTTTTGCCCTCCATCAGTTTATCCAGAGCATCCTGCACGAGATATTCGGAAACGGTATCCAGTGCGCTGGTCGCTTCATCAAGAATCAGGATGGCGGGATTTTTCAAGACCGCTCTGGCGATTGCAAGACGCTGTTTCTGACCGCCGGATAAGGAGGCGCCGTTTTCACCGATAACGGTGTCGTAACCATCCGGAAGATCCTGTACGAATTCCTCCACATTCGCCATTTCGGCGGCGGCGGATATCTCATCATCGGTGACCTGCCGTTTGACGGCATAGGCGATATTATCGCGGATGGTTCCGGAAAAGAGAAATGGCTCCTGCAGTACGATACCGATATTTTCCCGGTATGGTGTGAGTTTCAATCTGCGGATATCTTTACCGTCGACCTTGATCGAGCCGTTGGTTATATCGTAGAAGCGCAGCAGCAAGTTGGTGATGGTCGATTTGCCTGAACCGCTGGGGCCGACCAGTGCGATCTTCTGCCCCGGCTGGATCGTTAACGAGAAGTTTTCAATGGTGTTTCCCTTTTCCGGATCATATTGGAATGAGACATCTTTGAATTCGATCCTGCCGGTCAATTTTCCCACCGATACTGCATTGGGAGCTTCGCGGATCTCCGGAATGGTGCTGAGCAGTTTGACGATACGCTTTGCTCCGGTCATGCCCTGCGCAAAGGTGGTGGATAATCCCGACAGGATATTTATCGGAGCAAGCAGCATGCCGACATAGGTGTAAAACGCCACAAATTCCCCGATAGTGATACTGTTGGTCTTCACCATCCAGATCCCAACTCCGATAATGGAGAGATAGGTCAACAGTGAAATGGTATCAAAAATCGCCCATAATCCGATACTGTCAACCGTCAATCTCATCTGCATATCAGCCAGCGGCCGGAGATTTTTGAAAAAGTGCAGACATTCGCTGTGTTCTTTGGCAAAGGATTTTACGACCTTCACTCCGCTGAGAGTTTCCGACAAATTGGCAGATATCTCTGACATTTTTTCCTGAATGACCATGGAGTCTTTGCGCATTTCCTTGTGGAAAAAGTGAAAATTGATATAGTGTATCGGCATGGCGATAAAGACGATCAATGCCAGCTGCCAGTTGATCAGCAGCAGCAAAGTAGCGATCACCGCCAGCTGGAAGAGGTGTTCACCGAGTTGAGTCATCGTGCGCAGCAGCATCTGCAGCATTGCCACATCGCTGATGACATTGCTGATGAGTTTACCGGTACGGTATTCCTGATAAAAGCGCAGAGAAAGACTTTGCAGATGGCTGAATACTTTCTGGCGCAGGTCGATCAGAAGTCTGACCCCGAGGTAATCGACCGTATATGAGGCGATATAGCGGAGCAGAGAACGCATCAGATACAATACCAGCATCACGCAGGCAAGGATCCAGAATAGGACTTCATCCGCATTGGGCAGCACCCGGTCGATGGAAATTTTCAACATCCAGGGCATACTTAAGCCGACCAGATTGAAAAGGATCAGCGAAATGATTGTGCCGAAGATCATGGAACGGTAAGGTTTTAGCAATGCCCATACTTTGTCAAAAGATTGGTCTTCGTAACCGGACATGACACTTTCTCTATCCGGTTCGTTCCGGTAGTTCTTCATTTTTTCTGCAATGTTTCCCCTGTTTAAGTTGATAATAGGTTCAAGTTTTCATTGCTTGGCATAGAATATAGCACCGGGCAAAATCTTTTCAATACCGGAATTGAAAAAAAAGTAAATTTTTCGTTTGATTGTCAACGGGATGCACTGCCGGCAAATTTTCCGTTCCTGCCGTATCCGGCAGAGCGGCCGCCCTGCTGCCGGAGAGTGCCGGAGTATTTTCCCGAAGCATCATGGTAAGTGGTCTGGTTGCGGTTTTCTCTTGCACTGCCGTCAAATCTGCCGGAAGAGTTGTAAAAGCGGGTACTGCTGCCGTTTTTTACTGAGTTCCCGGCATATTTTCCCGAAGCATCGTAGTAGACTGTCCGGTTGCCGCTGGTTACTGCTTTTCCGGCATATTTTCCCGAAGCATCGTAATAGATCGTGCGGTTGCCGTTTTTTACCGCCCTGCCGGAATATTTGCCGGAAGCATCACGAAAGGTGGTTCTGCCGTTTATTTTATCGGCGGGATAGCGGAAAAAATCATTCTCTGCAGCACTTGAATAGATTGCCGTCAATACAAAAAAGAGGCAAAACAGCGATTTCATAGACCATCCTCCGGGTTTGTCAGAGTAAAATAGCATATTTATAATAAAAATGCAAGGCGGTTTTGTGGTAAAATATAAAATAGTGTGCTATATTAGATGATAAATGTATTTGTTTGTCCATTACAGGGAGAGTTTTACCGTGAAAGAGTATAAAGTAGGTATTATCGGATTCGGTACCGTTGGAGCAGGTGTTGCTGAAAATCTTTTGGCTAACCTTGATGTTATTGCCAGGCGTACCGGAGTGCGTCCGGTGTTGACCGGTATCGCCGATTTGGATATCACCACCGATCGCGGGGTGAAAGTTCCTCAGGAGATACTGACGACCGATGCCGCCAAAGTCATCCGCGAAAGTGATATTGTAGTTGAGCTGGTCGGCGGTACGACCATTGCCAAAAAATTTATTCTTGAAGCACTCAATGCCGGTAAAAGCGTCGTTACTGCCAACAAGGCTCTGCTGGCGCACTACGGTGAAGAGTTGTTTGCAGCTGCCGCCAAAAGCGGAGCGGATATCTGCTACGAAGCAAGTGTGGCAGGGGGGATCCCCATTATCAAATCCTTGCGAGAAGGATTGGTTTCCAACCGGATCAATAAGATTTACGGTATTATGAATGGCACTTGCAACTACATTCTGACCCGTATGGAGCGTGAAGGTGCTGATTTTGCCACCGTCTTGAGCGATGCCCAGAAACTCGGTTACGCTGAAGCCAACCCCTCTCTGGATATCGACGGATTTGACACCGCACACAAAACTGCGATCCTGGCGGCACTGGCTTACGGCAAGTGGTTCGGGATCGATGCGGTTTATGTGGAAGGCATCCGGGAATTGGAATTGGCAGATATCGTTTGCGCCGATGAATTGGGATACCGTATCAAACTTCTGGGTATCATCAAAAATGAGAATGGCAATATCCAGATGCGGGTGCATCCCACTTTGATCCCCAAGAGTGCATTGCTTGCTAATATCAACGATGTATTCAACGGGGTGATGGTCGATGGCGACACTGTCGGGCAGACTCTTTTCTACGGCAGAGGGGCAGGACGCAAAGCGACCGCCAGTGCGGTGGTGGCAGATATTACGGATGCCGCACTCAATCTGGCGCACGATTGCCGTCAGCGGATACCCGGATTCACGCCGGGGATCCAGTTTGACCGTCAGCTTAAGGAAGAGGAGATCACCAGCCGTTACTATTTGCGTCTGGAAGTGAAAGATTGTCCGGGAGTTATCGCACAAGTCACACAGATACTGGCATCCCGTTCAATAAGCATATCCAGTCTGATCCAGCATGAAACACGCAAGAGTCAGGATGTGGTATCTCTGGTGCTGCTCACTCATCCGGCGCAGGAAAAAGAGATCCGGGCGGCACTGTCGGAAATAGCGGTACTTTCAGTAAACAGTTCACCTGTAAAATTGTTGAGAATAGAGGATATTTAAGATGGGACAGCACACAGTTGAAAAAATCGGCGGCACCAGTATGACCCGCTTCGGTGAGTTGATGGATAATATTCTCATCGGTTCACGCAAAGGGGCGGATCTTTACAACCGTATTTTTGTGGTATCCGCTTACGGCGGTGTTACCAATTTACTGCTGGAAGATAAAAAGACCGGGGAGCCGGGTATTTACGGCAGTTTCGCCGCCGGAAACAACCGGGAATGGCAGGAGAAGCTGGAAGCGACCAGAGCGAAAATGCTGGAATTGAACCATTCTTTTGCCGGTTTGGATCTGGATATGGATGCGGCAGATGCCTTTGTCAACGAGCGGATGGATGGTATAAAAAACTGTCTGTTGCATCTGATGCAGTTGAGTACATTCGGTCACTTTCACCCCGCCAATTATCTGCCGGCGGCAAGAGAGCTGCTCAGTTCGGTCGGTGAAGCTCACAGTGCATTCAACTCGGTGTTGATCCTCAAAAAACATGGAGTGAATGCGGTTTTTGTGGATCTTTCCGGCTGGAAGGATCAGAATACCGGCTCTATGGAAGATACTATCGCCCGTCATCTGGAGGGATTGGATTTTGCCGGATGCATGCCGATCGTTACCGGTTATGCCAAATGTGCCGAAGGCGTGATGGCGAAGTTTGACCGTGGATACAGCGAGATCACCTTCAGCAAGATCGCCGTGGTCACCGGTGCCAGAGAGGGTATTATCCATAAGGAATTTCACCTTTCCACCGGAGACCCCAAGTTGATCGGTATTGACAAGGTGCGCACCATCGGTCACACCAATTTTGATATTGCCGACCAGCTGGCGGATATGGCGATGGAAGCGATCCACCCGAAGGCTTCAAAAGAGATGGAAAGACATGGTATCGTTATCCGGGTGGCGAATGCGTTTGATCCCGGCAGTCCGGGGACTTTGATCAGCCACGACTATGTTTCTCCGGAACCCAAGGTCGATATGATCTGCGGCCGCAAAGATATCGTAGCCGTTGAGATTTTTGATACTGAAATGGTCGGAGCCAGCGGCTATGATTACAAAGTGATGGAGAGTTTTGCCGCCAACAATATCAGTTATATTGCCAAAAACACCAATGCCAATACGATCACGCATTATGTTTCTGAGCGTTATAAGAATCTGGGTGTTTGCCTTGATGAGTTGCGCCGCAGATTCCCGAGTGCCAAAATTTCCACCCGTGAAGTGGCGATAGTATCGGTCATCGGCAGCAATATGAAGATCCCCGGTTTCCTTTCAAGGGCGGCGGCGGCACTGGCATCAGCCGGTATCAATGTTCTGGCTCTGGATCAATGCATGCGTCAGGTCAATATGCAGTTTATTATCGGCAGAGAGTTCTTTGCCGAGGCTCAGAAAGCTCTGCACGCTGAATTGGTGGAAAAATAAATTTCCCGGTATAAAATCAAAACGGGCAGTTGTTTACCTTTTATGGTTTGACAACTGCCCGATTTTTTGTGAATATGATTTTCCGGTCAGCCGAGAGTTATTTCAGTTTCTCCGGCTGAGATTTTGCAGCAGATGTGTTTGCCGTTTCCCTGAATGATCTCAATGGAAAAATCTACTGTCGAAGAGATGGAAATTTTGTCGCTGCCGTTGCAGATCAGGGAGATGACTCCACCGGCGAAGTTGAGATCTTTGATGCCGTTGCGGCAGGTTTGATCCAAACGCCAGACAACTTTTTTATTGATACCGTCAAAATCCAAGCCGAGGATATTTTCGATAAACATGGAAATCGGGCCGATGGCACTCCAGCCGCAGAATTCCTCTCTGACCAATTCGCCTTCGGCGCGTCTTGCCGGACGGGCGGGGGCAACGGGTGCATAACACTCCCAGATGCCGCCGTATTGCGGATCGAGCATGACTTCGGTCATGATATCCAGATGGCGGGCGGTAAGTTCTCTGGCAAGGTCAAAGTATTGGTATTTTTCCAGACCTTTTATAACCATGTAATTGGTCGGGGCCCATGCTGAACCGAGCCAGTAACCGCCGTCGGGATCGAAGTTGGGGTCATCCAGAGACAAACTGGGAATGGGATAACCGGAATTGAATTCTTTGGGGTCATTGAGGTGATCGACCAGAGCTTGAGCCTGTTTCAAGTCGGCGGCGCATGAGAGTAAGGACCAGAAACCGGCAATGGTTTTATTGGCAAGGGCATTCATGGTCGCTTCAAAGCAGTCGTGATAAAATGCCGTTGCCGGTTTATAGTGGTAACGGTTGATCAAAGAGCGCAGCTCTTCTGCCTCAGTCTGCCACATTTTTGCATCATCATCAAATCCGATGACTTTTGCCAATTCGGCGAGGTAATTTGCGGCGAGGAGCTGCTGACAGGAGAGGTCGACGAAACAGACATCGCTTCCGGCGAGATTGGCGGCTGAGTAACCGCTGCGCGGGGAGTTATCCATGCCGCTGGAACCGGTATCTTCAAAGAAGTAGAGTTCATGTTTGCGGCGGCGGTTGTTTTTCAGCCAGAAGAAATATTTTTTCAGTATCGGGTAAACTCTTGCGATGCGGGAAGCATCCCCGGTAAAGCGGTAGTAATCATATTCCACCCAGGCGAAGAGGGGTGGATTTACTCTTTCGCCGTAGCGTTCTTTGCCGTCCGGCAGGCTGTAAGCCATACTGATATAGCCGTCGTCGCGCTGGAAAGAGTAGAGCAGATCGAGGTTATTCATTGGGGCGATGATCCCGTTGGAGTATTTGGCGTACATCGCCATGAAACAGGAATCCCATTGCCAGATGGTCAGCACGCCGGGCATACAGGTCATGATCGGCGGATTGCCTTTGCCGGGGGAATCGTAATCGATTTTCTGCAGACAGGTTTCCCATGCGCAGCGGTAAAGTTGGAGCCATTGCGGTTTTTTGTCGTAAATGATTTCGGGGAAGTTCATGGAAACCTCATATTTTATTGTGTTGCAAGGTGTCGTTATCCGGCTTAATATAACCGGCTGAACCGGCAAATTCAAGCCGGAATAAAAGGTCGGAATTGAAATATTCTGCTGTACGGTGTTTTTTAGTGACAAAAGCCTCTTTTTACTTGTAAAGCGTTTGCGTTAATGCTATATTACATATAATATTATATTGTTGTGGGTAATCCATTGTTTCTTGAATTTTTGGTGATAAATTGTCAGACAGATTGATCCGCTGGATAAAAGAGCCGGAAAAGGTTTTCGGATTGGCTTTGCTTACAGGAGTATTCTGTACGCTTTGCACGGTGCTGTTTTTAAGTGACATTTACCGGGATACGGCGCATGTTTATGCGGTTTACGCCAGAGAGATCGGCAGGGGCAATTGGTATGGGGGTATAGCGACTCAGGTTCCGATGCTCAATATCGCGCTTGCCGGCTTGCTTGCCCGTTGCGGGTTGGAAGCGGTGAAGGCGTTGAGTCTGGTTGGCGGGTTATTTTATCTGGCGACCTGTTTTCCTTTGCGGAAACTTCTGGAAAGATATGTTTCTCCATTGATGGCGGCTTGGGGGTGTGTGTTGTTTGCAACGGCTCCGAAGATGGTCAGATTTGCGTGTGCGCCATTGATTGATTCGGCGAGTATTTTTCTGGTTACGGCGGGGGTACTGTTTTTTCTGCGGTTGTCAGAGAAGCCAACGGTGAAAGATGGAGTATTGCTCGGTTTGAGTGCGGGACTTCTGGCGGCGGCGCGGGGAGAAGGTTTTATAATCAGTGCGGTGCTGTTTTTTGGGGTGCCGTTATATGCCGGATTATTCAAGAAGCCGGTATCGTGGCGCAAATTGGCGGGGTGCTGGCTGATTGCTTTGGTGTGCATACTGGCGGCGGTGTCGCCGTTTTGTGCGATGAATTATCGCAAAAGCGGTTATTTTGTTACCGATGCCAGGGTGATCGGTTATGCGAAAAATTTCGGCAAGGCATTGGGCTTTATTCCGGTGGAATCAGCGGAAGCGAAGAGTAAAATTTTCACCAGCAGTGCCAATGGCAATCACAGTTGGAGTGCTAAATTCGGTCATCTTTTTTCCTGTTTGATGCGGGGAGGGTATGAGTTGTATGTAGTGCTTGCGGCAGTGGGGGCGGTGGTGATGATCCGCCGGAAGGAGTTGAAAAGCGATTATCTGGTGATCTTGGGGATCACGCTGCTGTATTTTGCGGTATTTCTGTTTACGGTATCGGCGACGCGCTATTATCTGTTTGTGGTGCCGTTTTATATGGTTTTCACCATTACTGGGGCGAAATTGGTTTATGAATTATCCTGCCGTTATATTCCGGGGAAGTACCTGCCGTTATTGGGTGTGTGTGCCGGGGTGATCCTGCTGGCGCAGACGGGAGATGGTTTGAAGAGGGCATTTTCCGGAAAGGGAAAAGATGCACAGGCGGTCGGCAGATGGATAAAGCAGTGGGGTAGAGATAATATTGAAGGCAGGGAGTTTCTGATCTATGCTCCGGGAGCGACGGAAGCGGCATATTGGAGCGGAGCGAAACATACTGCCGGTTATGAAGAAGAGTGGCGTGATCCGGAAAAGTTTGCCGGATTTGATCTGGCGGTGGTTCACCGCAAAGAGAGTTTCGGTTTGGAAAAGCGCAAGGATCTGGTACGCATAGCAGGCACACCTTATGCGAAAGATTATTGGATATTCAAACCCATGACACGGGGAGAGAAAAGATGAGTTTATTGACGATAGTGATCCCTTGTTACAATGAAGAGGAGAATATACCGGTATTTTTTCCGGAATTATTGAAGTTTGCCAAAGAACACGACTTCAAGGTGATCGCAGTAAATGACGGTTCCAAAGATGCTACTGCGCAGGAGTTGGAGAAATTCAGCGGTGAAGAGTGTTTGCAGGTGTTGACGCATAAATGCAACCGTGGTTACGGTGGAGCGATCAAAAGCGGATTGCATGCGGTAAAAACGGAGTATGCCATAACGATAGATTCCGATGGTCAGCACCGTTTGGTGGATGTGCTGGCATGCCTTGAGAAGATACAAAAGAGCAATGCGGATATGGTCGTGGGTTCCCGTTTGAATAATGAATCAGGCGGTTACCGTACGCTGGGCAAGTGGTTGATAAGAAGTTTTGCTTCATCGCTTTTGAAGTTGCCGGTGAAGGACTTGAATTCCGGCATGAAGTGTTACCGGATGAGAGAGACGGTGGATTATATAGATCTTTGTCCGGATACGATGGCGTACAGTGATTGTATTTTGCTGTTGCTGGTCAACGATCACAAACTGGTGGCGGAAGTGCCGATCGAAATAGCACCGAGGAAAGCCGGAAAAAGCACGATAGGAACTAAAACGGCGATCATTACGCTGGCGGAGATATTGAATTTGGCAGTGCTGCTGCGACCTTTGACAACATTCTGCCGTTTGGCAGCACTGTTTTTTGTGCTTGGTTTGGGGTGGGGTATTTTTATATATATCCGGGCGAGGGTGGTGACATCTCTGACCGTGATGCTGATAATGCTTGGAGTTTTGAGTGTAATGCTGGGCTTGCTCTGTGAACAACTTTCCCAGATACGGCTTGCTAATGCCCGGCAAAACCGTTTTTCAGATAATGGGAAGTAAGAGTAAACATGGCTGAGGGTGATCCAATGACTGTTGAAAAAAGCAAACTGGCGGTTATCATGCCGGTATATAATGCGGAGAAATTTCTTCAGCAGTCAATTGATTCCATATTGCAGCAGAGTTTTGCGGACTTTGAATTTTTGATTTGTGATGATTGTTCCGTTGATGATTCTGCGGAAATATTGCGGCGGGCGGCATTGACTGATAAACGGGTGAAACTTTTCCGGAATGAAAAAAATTCCGGGGTGACATATTCTTTGAACCGGTTGCTGCAGGAGGTGTCATCTCCTTTCATTGTCAGGATGGATGCTGATGACATTGCCTTGCCTGACCGGTTGAAAAAGCAGTATGAATTTATGCAAAATCATCCGGAAGTGGCAGTCGCCGGAGGTGATTTGGAAATAATTGATGAAAACAACAATACTCTTGGCATGCGTTATTATCTGCGGAGTTGGCAAGAGATAAAAAAGCAGATGATGTGCCGCAGTCCGTTGGCTCATCCGGCGGTGATAATGCGTAAAAGTGTGATAGACCGGCTTGGCGGTTATCTTGAGCAGCCGGGATGCGAAGACTATTACTTGTGGTTGAGAATAGTCGAAAACGGTTATGAATTGGCTAACCTGCCGGAAACGCTTTTGCGGTACCGCTTAAGCGCACATCAGATAAAACAGCGGGATATGAAAAAGAGTTTGCTTTCGACCATAAGATTGCAAAAAAAATACATTTTCAAGCGGGGATTTTTCTCCATAAAAGCTTTCTGCGTAATGATAGCGGAATACGGGCTGCTGCTGCTGCCCGATAAATTGATATTAAAACTTTTCAGTCGGGTGACTTACAAATGAAAGTATCAGTATGTATCCCCGTTTACGGTGTGGAAAAATATATTGAGCGCTGCGCCAGAAGTCTGTTTGAGCAGACCATGAAAGATGATATAGAATTCATCTTTGTCGATGACTGCACCCCGGATAAAAGCATAGAGATTTTGCAAAAGGTTCTTGAAGAGTATCCGGAGCGCAAAAATCAAGTGAAAATCATCCGCCACGAAACCAATAAGGGGTTGACCGGGGCAAGGAATACCGCATTGAAGCATGTTTCCGGCGATTATGTGATCCACTGTGATTCAGATGACTGGGTGGATGAAAACCTTTATGAAGTCATGTATAACAAAGCAATTACAGAACATGCAGACATTGTTTGCTGCTCAATTGCTTTGGAATTTTCTCAACACAAAACAGTTATATTAAAGCCTAAGTATAATTCTATTGAAGATTTATTTAAAAGAGAATTTAATGCTGCTCATTTTGCCAGTGTTATTAATAAAATGGTTATCAGAAAAATTGCATGTGCGCCAGACATTATTACCCCTGATTATATAACGATGGCAGAAGATTTGCTGCGTTCAACACAAATGATTATAAAATGTGAACGCCTCGCAATTTGTCCTGAAGTTCATTACAGATATTTCTTCAGTAATCCAAAATCTGTTACCTTGAACTTGTCATTGAAAACATTCTATTCAGAGCATGAGGTAAGTGATATACTGCTAAATATTTTACCTGCCAAATATCAATCTTACGGTGCAATTTTAAAGGCGAAGACATTGCTTTCAGCTCTTCAGACTAAAGAGATAACCGCTAAACAGTATTATTCGTTCTACGGAAGATTATTCACTCTACAAGTAAGTTTTTCGCCAAATACTTTGGGTTTCGATAAGCGTGTGTTGTTGGGTGTTTCGTTTATCTCTTATATTTTAGCACGTTTTTTGAGCAAAGTTCGAGTAAAACTTGTGCATAAGCTTAGAGCAGGCAAGTAATGGTAACTATTTCAAAAAAATCGTGGTTTGAATATAGATCCATCCTCCATAACTCTTTTTTTTGAGTGTGGTTGATGGTGTCAAACTGCTTTGGCTGATTATTGGGATGATATATATTATATAGTGTCCATTAAGTCCATTTAGTCCATAAAACAAACGGAGTTTTTGTTTGATGTCTGAGTTGATTGCGCCTCACTGCGGCTATAAAAATTTGAAGTGCTTTCAGATCGCCCGGTCGGTTTACGACCTGACCGTGCGTTTTGTGGAACTTTATGTAGACAGAAAAAGCCGTACTTGTGATCAGATGGTTCAAGCAGCAAGATCGGGAGTGCAGAATATTGCCGAGGGGAGTTTGGCTTCCGGAACCAGTAAAAAAACTGAGTTGAAATTGACCAATGTCGCCCGGGCATCTCTGGAAGAGTTGAAATTGGATTACATTACTGCCAATGCCGGTTTGATATTGATCGAGGTCAGCAGCACTTTGCTGGATAAATTGATTTTGAAAATGGCTCAGGATTTCACTGACAAGGGGGGCTTTACCGAGAAGCTTTACCGGGTGCGTTCACAAAAGAGAGCGGAAAATTCCCGCAGATCACCCGCTGACCCTGAAAAAGAGGGGGGAAGTTTTGAATGATCGCCCTGCTTAAAAATATTTTTGCCCAATACCGCACTATTTTGAAAAACTCCTTTTTTCTCACTGTTGTACACGGAGTAAAGTTGCTTTTGCCGTTTGTTGCCATGCCTTATATTATCCGGGTTTGCGGGGTGGAAAATTATGGAAAGATAATTTTGGCACAGACAGTAATTATTTACTTTGTCGCGTTTGTTAATTTGGGGGTGACAATTGTGGCTCCTAAAGAAGTTGCCAATAATTTACATTCTTTGCAAAAAATATCAAAAATTACGAGCGCACTTATGATGATCCGGCTTGCTTTCGCATTTATCGGTATTGCTTTTTTGTTTTTGATAGTGTGCTTTGTTCCCCAATTACAAAGTATTGCGATGTTGCTTGTTTTTGCTTATGTAACTGTTTTTGCCGAGGCGTTATCGCCTCATGTTATATTTCAGGGGATTGAGAAAATGCAAAATATCACGCTTATAAACATTTGTGCAGTTGCGTTTTATATTTTTCCCTTGTTTTTGTTTGTAAAAGATGCCTCAGACTATGTGTGGGTTCCGCTTTTTCAGTCATTGGCAACTCTTATATCTGTTTTGGTCGGAATCATCTTTTTACAGATAAAATACCATATAAGCATGTTTATGTTTTCATTAAATTCTACCGTTGATATGATAAAAAAAAGTTCTGTATTTATGGTTTCGTGGATAGCTGCTAATCTGAATACGAATATATTCCGCCTTTTGGCAGGATTGGCATTGGGAGTCCAAGAACTGGCGGTGTTAGATATTGCACAAAAAATAACAGAAACGGCATCTATTCCAGCAAATATTGTTGAGCAGGCAATATTTCCTTTCAACGCAAGAAAGAAGGATAAGTTGATTGCACGGCAGATGTTTTGGATAATGTTGATTTTCTCCTGTGCATGCGCAGGAGTTGTGATGCTTGGCACTCCTTTTGCAGTCAGATTCCTGGGGGCAGGAGAGCTTAATGCGGCAATTCCGATAACTTGTTATTTGAGTATAAAAGTCGTGTTGGCAGGATTAAACAGCTATCTGGGGATTCCGTTACTGGTGGCTTTCGGTTATCCGGAGCCGTACAATAGATCAATAATACTTTCTTCCGCATTGATGTTGCTTGTTTGTATTATGTTATTGTTTTTTAACATTTTATCATTATCAATGCTGGTAGTTTTGATAATTGTGTGCGAGATCGTTATATTCGTTGCAAGGCTGTATTATTGCAGAAAGTTTATAAATGTCCCGTGAGAATTATGAAAAACACAAGTAAATAGCTGGAAGTGTCGAAAATACTATAACAAAATCAGGGGTCAGACAATGATACCAAAAAAGATACACTATTGTTGGTTCGGTGGAAATCCTCTTCCTCCATTGGCGGAAAAATGTCTTGCCTCATGGGAAAAGTACTGCCCGGATTATGAAATCATCCGCTGGGATGAGAGTAATTATGATTGTAAGAAGCATCCTTATATGTATGAAGCTTATAAGCAGAAAAAATTTGCTTTTGTTGCAGATTATGCAAGGATGGATATTATCTGCAAGCATGGCGGTATTTATTTGGATACGGATGTCGAATTGCTTAAAAGTTTGGATGAGCTTTTGGATAATGATTTTTATATCGGGTTTGAAAGCAGAAAGCATGTTGCATCCGGACTGGGTTTCGGCGCAGTAAAGAACCATATTATCCCTGAGACCATTTTGAATAATTATGATGCGATCAGTAAAGTTAAAGATTTTTCGTTTACGCCTTGTCCAAGAATTGAAACTGCATGCCTGAAAAAATTGGGTCTTGTCGAGGATATCGGGGAAATACAATCTCTCGGCGTTGGCATTTCGATATATCCCGTGCGGTATTTTTGTCCGGTAAACATGGATAAAGAGGGGCAAGTCGAGAAAGATTCGTATTCAATACATCATTATTCTTCCACATGGGTTCCGGTTCATTGGAAAATTATCCATTTTGTGGAAAAGTATTCTAAAAAGTTTTTCGGGACAAGATTTACCGAAGTTTTGCGCAAGATAAAAAGATTTTTCCTGCCTCCTCCCGGAGAAGGTGCGTGATTTTTTTGCGCCGTTACAGATAAGAGGTTGAATCCTGTTGCCCGGTTAAAGTTTGGGGCGATGAATTTTTTTTTGAAGGCTATTGTGGAATACTTTATCTTTTATTATTGTCCCATTTGTTGTGATAAAATCTAACCGTCCGTCTTCGTTGCACTACGCCGTGACAAGTCGGTGGCGCATCGCGGGCACTTTCGCGCCTTGCTTCTGTGCCGGTACGGTCGAGTACGGTAGTACACTCCCGCACCGTACCCGGCGCAAAACACGACATTGCCGCCCGCTGCATCCACCGGGTGCAATCAAATCGTTTTATGTTCTTGACAAATCATAATGTAAGTGATATATTCTATGTGTCACCATAAAATGTGTTCATTCGGTCTTGTATGTATGTTCCACAAAATTTGGGACATTACCTATCTTTTCTGTGTTTCAGGCACATCCACGCCGAGATAAAGAATAATTTGAAAATAAAAGCAAATTGATCACAGTTTTGTTCAACAGATTATGTAAAAGTGTTGAATTTTTTACAAAAAATACTAAAAAGTACTTGACTTTATTAAAAAATCGGTGTATATTTGTGATAGTGTGTACTCAAAGAGAGGTGAATAATGAATAACTGCGATGATAATCAGATTGAAAAAATAAGTCCTCAAAACAAACAATTTTTGGTAACAGTTTTTCAAAGTTTGTTGAATTCGGTCGATAAGGATGAGATCAGAGACTTTCAAGTTTCAACGGACAAAAATAAAACCCAGATCATTATTGATGACTCTGATGGAAAAAGAACTGTTCTGCAACAGATGAATTTTCCGGGATTGTCGCAACACACAATGATTGAATCCAAAAAAATGCCGCGAGAACAGAGGATTGAGACTGTCTGGCAGTTAAAGGAGCAGCATAAAACTCAACAGGAAATCGCTATTTTACTGAATATCAGTCAGAAAACCGTTTCCAATGATTTGAAAAGAAAATCTGCTTCAGGAAAGACAATTTCATCTCTCAAAAACAGAAAGGAGGAGAATCACAAATAAGTTATAATACTGTTTTTGGCAAAACTGTTTTAGGTGAAATTAATTGATAAATCATATAAATAATTAAACAAAGAGCTACAATATGACACTTGATGATGTACATAATATTATTTCTCAGGGATCTGCCCAAGATTGGATCATTGATGAACAGACTGGGGCATTCACTTATAAAAATGATCTTTTGCTCAGAATTGAAAGAGAAAAAAATGAAACCCTTTTTCAGGAACCATGGACTGATCGGCATCCTAATGCCAAAGCTTACAGAGTAGACTTTACGGTGTATTACGGGAACTCTTTTGTTTGCCGCAAAACACTTGTTCAAGTTGACGGCGGGCGTGGAATGGTGCCGATACCGGATCAACAGACATACTCTACTGTTGAAAAAGAAGATTACGATTTTGCCAGGATTGTTGCCTATGATTCGATTGATGAATATATGAAACGTTCACGATTCTCTGCTAAATAACCTTTTCGATAATCATTATCCTGCCGGAAACTTATAAAACAGTGCCGGCAGGGATTTATTTTTACTTATGACAAAAGTTTCGGTTTGCATTCCTGTTTATGGCGTGGAAAAATATATTGAACGCTGTGCAAGAAGTCTTTTTGAGCAGACTGTGCCGGAGTTGGAGTTCGTTTTTGTTAACGACTGCACCCCTGATAAAAGCATTGAGGTACTCCGGCAAACTCTTGAAGATTATCCACACCGCAAATCGCAGGTGACCATTATTGACTTGCCGGAAAATCGCGGTTTGGTCAATGCCCGGAATGTTGCTCTTGAATATCTTGCCGCTCATGGCAGCGGTGAATACATAATCCACTGTGATTCCGATGATTACGTCGAACCGGATATGTATGAGCGCATGTATGAGTGTGCCGCTGCCCATGATGCCGATATGGTTTACTGCGATTATCTTGCAGAATTTCAGAACTCCGGGAAAGTATTGCCCCTATCAGGCGGTACCGCCGAAACAGTGGATGAGATGATCAAAGAATTATTTTCCCGTTTTGCTCCGATGTTTTTGTGGAACAAAATGTTCCGGCGCAATATCGCTCTGAAAGATTATTCACAATTCTGTCCGGTAGATGTCTGTTATCTGGAGGATGGCTGCCGGGTTTTCCCAATGTTGTGTAACTGCGGCAGCGCAGTTCATTGTCACGGTTACTTTTACCATTACCGGCTCCGCCGTGGTTCTATGTCGGACAAATTGCCGGAGAGTGTCGTTTATCAGCAAAATATTGTCGATGCGATCGCCATTTGGGATGCCCGCTTTACTGAGGAAAAATACCGGCTTGCTCTTGATTATCGCCGCAGACAGGCTTTGTATATGGCGATGTCCATTCCCGGTTTTTCCGCAAAAAAGTGGCGCTCCCTTTACAACAGTGCCAAAAAAGGGATTTGGCATGACTGCTGGTTCCCATTACCGCTTAAATTGGTTTTCGCTTTGACAACGGTTAATTTCACATGCGGAGTACTGGTCTACCGGATTTTACGATTTATTTACCGTAAATGCCGCCTTTTGACCGGAAAATCTCTGAAATGATCCCCTGATTCTTTAAAAGCCGCAGTCCGCTGCGCCTGGGGGAAAGCGCAACGGACTGTGACTCTTCATAATCATTCCTCAATGATTACAATTATAATATAATGCAAAACAATTATTTTTCAAGATAAAAATAAAAAATAATGCTAATTTTATTTATTTTTATTTTTCAACCGCCGGTGCGCCGATGAAGCCTCCCCGAAAACCGGAATTCCCCACTGGCAGGATGCGCCGTGTCAAATTTGGCGCATTGGGCAGGATTTACATTTTATTTAGATGTCCATTATTTCTTTTTCCATTTGGTTTTGAGTTCTTCAATGCGCTTTTCAATAAAGGAAGCCATCTGCAAATTATGATCGCAAGGAGCCATAGAACCACCCTCAAATTCGCTGGGCTTTTGCGCTTCTGCATCAGCACGCTTTTCCCACGCCTTGCAATCAGCCAAAAATTCTTTTTCGATTTTCTCGTAGCCTGTCTGGTTCCAGATACGGTATTCCAGCAAATATTTTTCCATATTCGCCAGTTGCAGCATATACTGACTCAAAATATTCATTTCACTCTGGGTCATGGCATCATTCCACAGATAATCTTCCAGACGGTTCCGGGTCGATCTCAATTCATCTTCCGGCAAGCGGGATACACAGCCGGTTACGGTCAGCAAAATCAAAACACTGAATATGATCTGTTTCATCTTTTTTCTCCTGTTGTTAAAATTGTTAAACTGCGGTCATCATTGCCCCGGGGATCGCGGCTCCAGCGGGAACCGGTGAGATAATCAAGGATATCCTGACGGCGCAACAAGTCACTTTGCAAATCATCAAACATCTTATTGAAAATCGGTCCCGGTATCATACTTGGCAGTTGGAACATCAAATATTCCGGACCGTCACTTGTAATGGCGATTCCGTCAATATCGCAACTGGCAATCAAGCGGTGGTGATATGTGTTTTTGACCTCATCGCCGTACCGCAGAAAGGTTGTCTGATTGTCAAATTCTCCTTTGTCGGGTTCAAAAACAC
Organism: Lentisphaeria bacterium; assembly: GCA_017508285.1. Lineage (GTDB taxonomy): Bacteria > Verrucomicrobiota > Lentisphaeria > Victivallales > Victivallaceae > UBA1784. The sequence continues at coordinate 40,995 of JAFVZG010000056.1, forward strand.
AGTAACACTCTCCATTTTCCCAAACGGTGATTGCACCATCCCCCACCTGAAAAAATCCGCACCGTTCTTTGCCCCACACCGCAAAAGCTATAGTGAAGTCAAACTCTTTTTCCGG
>JAFVZG010000057.1 GCA_017508285.1 Lentisphaeria bacterium
ATGCAGCAGGAAGCGTTGAATAAATTGACCGGGTCGGAAAAAGGTGGATGCAATGAGTGATTTTACGCCGTCAAAAATTGGAAAAATCGGGATTTTGACCTTTCATAAATCTGCCAGTTATGGTGCGGTATTGCAATCTTACGCTCTGTCAACTGTGGTGAAAACGCTTTTTCCGAATTATGAAACCGGAATAATAGATTTTTTCCCTCCGCGTTTTTTCAAGCACCGTAATAAAAAAAGCAATCAGTGCTTTTATGATTTTATTGACCGGAATTTGCATCTTTTAACTGATGAAAAAACGGTTTTGTCAGAATGTTTTTCCGCATTGAAAGATCCGGATCTGCCGGTCGGCAAAATCATTGTCGGCAGTGATCAGGTTTGGAATCCGGCAATTACCAAAGAGAATATGGCAGATTATTTTGCTGACACGATTCCGCAAGGTGTTGAAAAATATGCCTATGCCGCAAGTTTCGGCGTTTCGGAGTTGCCGGTTGATGAAAAAAACAGAACAAAAATCACCGGGGCTCTTGCCGGATATCGCAAAATCGGTGTGAGAGAAAAAAGTGCCACAGATATTTGCCGTGATTTTGGCAGAAGCGATGCCGTAAATGTGATAGATCCTACACTGCTGGCAGACCCCGGTATCTATATGAAGTTTATAAAACCTGCCGGGGAAAACTCTTTTTTGAATGGCTTTTTTCTTTCTGAAGCTCCGGGACAGATCAAAGTTCTCAAGCAGGTTGCCAAAGTTACCGGTTCAAAAGCGGTGTTGATCGGCAGAAAATCCCCGTTTTTCAGTTTTATAAAATCTTACAACTCTCCGGCAGTCGCAGAGTTTTTGTCGATGTTTTACAATTCATCCGGAATAATCACTGACAGTTTCCACGGGGTTTGCTTTTCCCTGATTTTTCAAAAACCTTTTATTGTTTTGCCGTCACATCGCAAGGAGCGTTTTGTCAGGATCGCCGAATTGCTGGATAAGTTGGATCTGACCGGAAGAATCATCTATGACCATGATCCGGCTGATGCCGCAAGCAAGATGCAAAAGCCGATCGATTACAGACAAGTCGGCATGATAATTGAAAAGTGGCGCAACGAGTCACTGGATTTCCTCAAGAGCATCGCTGAGTAAAATCCGGTGATTTTTCTTCCGGCAGTTGCTGTTTTTTACTTCAATTCATCGGTTTTGCGCTGCAAGGCTGCCAGATCGAGTTTGCCGCTGCCGAGTACCGGGATCTTATCGGTATAGATGAAGTTTTCCTGTTTGGGTATCCACAGATTCGGTATTTCATTGGCGCGCAAACTTTTAATGATCGACTCCGGCGCAATGAGTTCACGGTCGGAGTAAAAGACGATCAATTTTTCGCCCTTTACCGGGTCGGAAGTGCCGCAGACGGCGATGATCCGGTCATCCGGTTTGACGATATTGTTGATCTCTCTTTCCACCAATTCATGCGGAACCATTTCTCCGGCGATTTTGGAAAAGCGCGAGAGTCTGCCGGTCAGGGTGATAAAACCGTTGCGGCTCATTCTTGCCATATCTCCGGTGATATACCAGTTATCCCGGATGACCTCTTTGGTTTTTTCCGGCTCACCGAGATAACCTTTCATCACGACCGCACCGGTGACGATCAATAAACCGTCGGTATCTTCCGGCATCAATTCAAAGGTGGAGGGATCTACGACTTTGGCGCAGATGCCGATCAGCGGCGGTCCGATACTGCCGGGTACGACCACGTGTGAACCGAGTTTGCTTACTGAATCGGATAAATTGATGGAAACCACCGGACTCAATTCAGTGCAGCCGTAACCTTCGGTAATGACGATGCCGGTCATATTGCGGAATTTTTCAGCGACATCCTGCCGCAATTTTTCAGCACCGGTGATAACTATCCGCAGCGAGTGGAAGTCTTCCGGCACACACCGGCGCATATAGATCTGCAAAAATCCGGGGGTGGCGCAGAGGACGGTCAACTGTTCTTTGCGCATTGCTTCAGCGACACTGGCGGCGTCAAGGGCGTTGGGGATGAGGACGGTTTTGGTACCGGTCACGATCGGCATCCAGAAACAGACTGCCATGCCGAAAGAGTGAAACAGCGGCAGGTTGCCGACGACACTGTCACTCTTTTTCCAGCTGAGAGAATTGCTGATGGATAATACATCTGAGATGATATTGTGGTGGGTCAGCATGACCCCTTTGGGTATCCCGGTCGAGCCGCTGGAAAAGATCACGGTGCCGACCTTTTCCACATCGTTCCAGCTGCCCGGGGAAAGCTGCCGCATGATCTCATTGGCGGGCAGCAGCAGCATTGCGATAAAGTAGCGCGCGAAACTTATCCATGAGGCGGTTTTCCGGATATCTTCGAGGAAGATCATTTGCGGGATGACGGGGATATTGAGTTTTTCCACAAACTTTCTTGAGGTGAATATATGCCGCAAATTTGCTTTGGCGATAGAGACTTTTATCGCCTCGGCAGAAGCGGTGTAGTTGAGTACTGCCGGGGTGCGGTCACACATTTGTATAGCCAGCATGCACATTGCCATATCTATGGAATTGGGCAGCATGATGCCGACATATTCCTCATCGTTGGCGACCACATTTTTGCGGAGATAGCGGCTGAATAAAGCGGTGCGCAGCATCAGCATGAAGTTATTGGGGCGGATCCATTTGCCTGATTCGCACTGCATGATGATACTGCCGGAAATATTCCGCTTGACAAAGCGGACAAAGCGGGTGTGCAGCGGGTAATCATCCCGGTCGGGAACCAATTCGGTTTCGGCGGCAAGTTCGGAAATGATGATCCGCATTTCGTATGCACTGGTATCCGGTTTGATGGGGTTGCCGATGGTCACGGATGCCGGGTGGCGGCGCAGAGTCGGCAGCTGCAGTTTGAATTTACCGGCGTTACTGCATGAGAAAATACTGCCCCAGGTCATACCTATGCGCATGGGGATCACGGGGATATCATCATCCGGCGGCACCAGATTGCCGACGCCGTTGCGGAAGGTTGACATGGTGCCGTTGCGGGTGATATCATCTTCCGGGAAAACGCAGATCAACTCGCCGTTTTTGAGCAGCTGGCGGGTGTTTTCGATCAATTGTTTAAGCTGTTTCGGGCGTTTGCTCGGCACTTCGAGGAATCCGACAGATTTGTATAGACTGTGGAGTATCGGGGTGCGGAAGTAGTGTTCATGCATCATAAAGCGTATCGGGCGGCTGGTGCAGGCGGAAATAAAGAGCATATCCACAAAAGATGCCCGGTTGGAAATCAGAAGAGCCGGACCGGTTTCGGGTAATCTTTCGCCGTGGAATATTTTGAGCCGGTAGAAAAATGCCAGCAACACCCGTATCAGCATCCGCAGCAGAAATTGCGGCATCAGGGCAAAGATCGTTGCGGCGGTCACCATGGTCAGCAGGAAGATCGTCAGCATTACCGCAAAGATGCTGATATTGAAAAAATAGATGAGGAATATAGCCGCTTCCGCCAGCAGTATCCCGGTGGAAAATAGCAGGTAGTACCAACTGAAAAATGCCGGAGCAAGCTCCTTTTTTATGAAGTAAGTCTGATAACTCTGCAATGGCACGAGTATACTTCCGGCGGCAAAGCCGAAAAGCAGTAAAAGTACCGCCAGTATGCTTTTGTTGAATTGCAGATCATTCAATTGCGGCAGAAAAGCCATACCGAGAATGGTCGCTCCCATCAGCAGCACTCCTGCCGGTACCAGCCCGATCTCAATATTGCCTTTTGAGCGTTTGCCGGAAGATATCACCCCTGCCGCCGCCCCGATAAGCGGTATGCCCATAAATACATACTGCGGCACCAGTGCCGTGCCGCTGTTGAAGTATTCCGAGCAGAATTCTATCGCCATGGCCGGGATCAGCACGATGGAAGCAAAGATATAGCACTCCCCGAATCCGGTAAAGATCAACTCCCGGTAACGCTGCTGTTTTTTCAATCCGGCAGGGGGGGATAGCGGGAATGGTTCCTGATATTTGCCGGTGACTGCCGGAGCGTAGACCGGTGAAAGGGAAAACGAGGAAGTCAATCCCAACAGAGCCATCGGGAAAAGCAGCATCACCGCGTAATATACCGGCACGTCGTGGTAAAACATAGCGGCGGCGGTGACGGTGCCCAGTACGATGGCAAGGAAGTTGCCGCATTCAACGGCGGCGGCGAATCCGGCAGTCTGCTGCCGTGAGAGCATGACCGCAGCATAAGTTTTCAGAGCAGGCCGGTAGATCGAATAACTGAGCCCCAGCATCACAGCCACGGCAAACAGCGGAATGTAACCGGTCTGCCCGGTGACTGTTGAAAGGAGCATCGCCAGAAAAGCCACTCCCAATTCCGCCAGTTTACTGTGGACGATCACTCCCCGGGAAGAGTATTTGGTCAGCAGATACTTTGACAGTGCGCTGCTGCAGAGCCACGGCAGAGTGTAGAGAAATGCCACCAGCAGCACATTGTAAGCCTGAGTGTCGATGATCGGGGCATCGTGAAAGAAAAAGAGGGCGGTCAGGGTGCAGAAATATACCGGATTGAAAGTGCTGAAAAGGCTTATCCGGAAGACATTGAAGCGGTTTTTTGAGCTGTCCGCAAGTTTTTTCATAGTCGCAAAATATCTCAGTCTTTTTTGCCGGAATCCCGCCGGCGAAGTTGTCAAAGTTATAAAATACATCAAAATGGCACTTTTTTCAAGCAGATTGCCGTTTTTTCTGCGGGGGAATTGAGGTGCGTTTTTTGTTTTAAGAGCATTGCCGTGCAGTGTTTTGCAGCAGCAGTTGAAAAATTTGCAATTTTTATAAAACAGTACTTGACAAGCAAAAAACGCTGATGCATATTATTACTGTGTATGTGTTTTCGTAATGTGTTGATCCTGTTTAACCTCAGAAAGGAAAAGTGTTATGGCGGCAAGCAAATATGACGGCAAGGTGATTTTATCAACCAGATGGAATCAGGGCGGCCCTTACAATAATTTTGTTCCGTGGAATTTTTCCGCCGGAAGACGCTCTTCCACCGGTTGTGTGACTGCCGCTCAGGCGCAGGTGCTTTATTACTGGCTCAACAGTGAATACGGTAAAGATATCACGATATCTCTGACCGACAAAGAAGCCTATAACTACTACTCTACATCCGGCGATTTGCGCTATACCATTGATGCAAGCAAAGAAAATGCGGAGAAATTCAAGTATCTTCCTTTTGATCAGGTCAATGCCATTCTTGAGAAAAGAGATTATGCCAGTACCGACTATATTGCCGCTTTGAATTTTACCGTCGGGGTATGGCATTGTATCGACTTCGATGAATACTACGGTCTTGCTTCCGGTTTCCCGTCAGACTGGTTCTATCACGATGTGGGTATGCGGCTTGCCAATTTTGATATGTGGGGCGACTCGACTGATTGGGACGAATCAAAACAGTCATTTGTGATAACTGATCCTTTCTACGAAGTACTCATTGACAATCTGCTTGCCGGTTGTCCGGTAGTAGTGACAAATTATGATCACGCTTATATTATTGACGGCTACAACTCCGCCAATGATACATTCCATGTTAATTGGGGCGACGGCAAATCCGGCACCTGGCGGAACCGTGCCTCGCTGAATTCTCTCGGCAATGAGTCATTTTACTATGATATCATGCCGCATGGTTTTGACGGCATGGCAGATCTTTCACTGACCGTTACCGATGCTGACTGGTACGGCCGCGGAACATTTCAGCGGATCCTGGAATTGGCAAATACTACTCCCGGTCATGATACGATCACCTTTGACATCGCCAAAAACAGCCGGATGAATTTTGATACCTGTGTGGGTTCATCGCAAAGTTGCATGTATCAATCCTTTGAATCTCTGACCATTGATTCGATGGATATGGTCATTGATAATGTTGATGCATTGTCATTCAATGCGAGAGGCTCATATAAAATGAGCGATGAGGATATCTTGTGCCTCAATTTCAGAAATTTTTCCGGTACTGTACTCACGAAGAGTACTTTTGGCGTAACAAATGATCCCGGTGCGATATTCTGGACCGATAAGTTGTTTCTGGAAATGAATTCCGGTGCGGCAGCTTATTCAGCAGTGACTGTCGATGATGTGCAGAACTTCCGGGAAAATGGTTTTTCGGCATTAGACGATATTAAAAGTTTTGCAGCAGTAAATGCTATTATGTGCGGTCAATTTGCCGATGTCGTGACCCTTGATAACCGCTCTCTTATTCTCGGCAGCATTGATTTGGGTGATGGTAAAAACACTCTCTCCATTCGCAACGGTTCATTTATCGGTAAAGCTTATAAAATCGACTTTGGCAGCGATGGCACCTTGCTTACCATTGACAGTACTTCAAGTATCTCTGCCAGAAGTTTTTCCGGATATGCCGATGTGACTTACCTGCTTGGTGAGAATTCAACCGGCGAGAAAGCCATGATTTCCGGAGATGTCGATTTTGTCCGGCATGCCAGATCGATCACGATCGATGCCGCCGGTGCGGAAAACGGGGTGTACCGGCTGTTTGGCGGCAATTTTTACAATCTTACTTCTGCTTCATACTGGAAAAATGTGGTTTTTGTTGTGAAAGACAAGACGGGTTCTTCTTATGAGTTGAAACTGGGCGACACAGATGGTAATTTCTCCATAAAAATGCAAGACAATGCTGAGGGAGATGACTATATTGAATTGACCGTCAGCGATTATGCCGCTGATAAAATTGCTCCGGTGTCTCCTGCAAATTGGAATTTGAAAAGCACCGTTGAAAAAAATTGCAACAGTGCCTCAGTCAGCTGGGCAGCTGCTTCGGATGATTGCCTGCTGGATGGATACATCGTCCGTTACGGGAAAGATGCCGCAAATTTGGATCAGGAGAAGTTTTTCG
>JAFVZG010000058.1 GCA_017508285.1 Lentisphaeria bacterium
CACATGATAAAACCGGGATCTTCCGGATTTTTCTGCAACCACTGATCAACAACAGTCTTGGCATTGCCGAAACGGGAAACTGCGATATAACATCTTGCTGCGGCAATAGCCAAATCCCGGTTTCCCGGATCGGCAACCAATGCCGCCTTAAGATGAGGCACGGCATCAGCAAAACTGCCGCGACGGTAAAAAAGCATACCAAGACGCAAATGAGCAGGAGTAAATTCCGGATTATTCGCCAGAGCCTGACGGTAAAACCAGATTGCCAACTCGGATTTGCCATCTTTCTCAGCAACAAAACCGTCTCCGGCTATCTCTTCCGGCGAGCGCGAACTTTGCAAAGGTTCAACCGGCTTTTCATTGCTCCCATCATCCCGGTTTTCCAACTGAGCCGCCAATTTATCACGCTCAGCAACCAATTCGGCATTCAATTTATTAAGCGATGACAACTCATCTTCCAGACGGGAAACTTTGGAAGCATCGACCTTTTCCAAAAGAGCTTCTGCTGATTTCCTGCGGATTTCAGCCAATTCACTATTCAAACGGCGCAACTGGGCAATTTCTCCATCTTTCAAATTGATTGTACGGCGGTCTTTCTGTTGTTGAAATACCAACTGAGAATGGCGTTTCTGCAAACTCATCAATTCTCCCTGCAATTGCCGTATCTGATCATTGAGCTGTCCGACCGATGCGGCGATCACCCGGAGTTTATCGGCCTCCATCCGGCAGGATACATGAAGATCCATCTTCTCTCTGCCGGCAGCGGCAGAAAGCTGCCGGTTGAGTCTATCCAACTCGGCATTCTGAGTCGCCAGCATTGCTTCAAGTTCTTTATTGGTGCGATTGATTTTCTGAAGTTCAATATTCTTCTTCTGCAATGCTGCATACTCTCCGGCAATACGCTTGCGCTCATTTTCCAAATTGACCAACGCGGCACGGGAATTATTCAATGCGCTGGAAACTTCAGCGAATTTTATTTTCAACCGGGTCAATTCTGTCTCTCTTTCACGCAGAACAGTCAACTCTTTTTCCACATTCTGCAACCGGTCCGCCTCTTTGGCTTTTGCTTCCAACTCGACCACCTGCCGGCGGACTGCATCAAATTCAGCGGCGCGTTTCCGCAGAACCGATAATTCATTCTGCGCCTTGGTACACGCCTCTTTCAACTCTCCATTCAACTGCTGTTCTCTTGCCAATTCGTTTTTCAAACGGTCGTTGTCAAGCAGACGCAACTTGGCTTTTTCCAATTCCGCCTGCCGGGGTTTGGCGGCCTCGACCAAAAGCCGGTTTTCCCGATTTTCCGCAGCCAGCGCCTTGAAATCCCGCTGTAATTGCTCATACTGCACCTTGACCGGACGCAATGCACTCAACTCCTGCTGCATATTTTTTTCCTTTTCACTGGCGGCGATGACCTCACTGCGGGCTTTGAGATTCTCATCGTTGACCGCCTTCAACTTACGCTCCAATTCACCGACGGTATTTCTTCCGGTGTCGATCTCAGAACGCAGAGAAACCAATTCTTTCTGAGCGGCCAACAAATCATTTTCCAACTTTTTTACGGAATTACGGGCAGCAGCAGCAGCCTGAAAATCTTCGCTGTTGCGGGTGGCAAGACGCTTTTCAAACTCAGAGCTGCGCTGATAAAGCATTTTTACATCCTCTTCAAGAGTGCGGTTGCGCTCACGCAATCCGGCAAGTTCCGCAGCATTCAGTTTGGATGAGTTTTTCTCCTGCTCCAAATTCAACTGCAAACTTCTCTTTCCGGCGGCAAGCAAATTTATATTCTCTTTGGCGGCACGCAACTCAGAACCGATATTATCGCGTTCTTTACGCAATTCGATGATTTTCCCGGCACTATCCTCAACTTTTTTCTGCAAAGTTTGAGTTAGAGATTTCATCCCTGCCAATGCTTCTTCCTGCGATACAAAACGCGATTCCAGCTGCTGCAGCTGCTCACGGCTTGAATTCAACTGCTGTTCTTTCAATATCAACTGCCGGTCTTTCAATGTCAACTGCTGTCTTGCTGATTGCAGTTGAAGATCCTTTTCCGAAGAGATATTCACCTGCTCACTCAGATTTTTCTGAAGGTCGGCGAATTTATTTTTGCCGTTTGAAATCTGATTTTCCATCATATTCACCTGCCGTTTCAGTGCAGTGATCTGACTTTCCAATGCAGAAGCGTGCCGCCGCAGTTTGGCAGACTCTTCATCCATAGCCGCAAGCAACCGCTCTTTATCAACCTTTGAATCAGAGGCGGCGGCAATAAGTTTTCCGGTATTTTCCCGCAATTCAGCGATCTCCTGTTCCCGGCGTTTCATCAAATCATTCAAGGCGGCTATTTTTTCAGATAATCCGGAAATCTCTCCGGTCAATGCACTGTTTTTTTCTGTCAATTGACGGTTTTTACCGGATAAGTCACGATTTTCATCAGCCAATTTATGATTTTTTTCGTCAGCCTGCCGTTTTTCACCTTCCAACTCCTTACCGCGGTTCGTCAATCCGGTATTTTTTCCGATCAAAATCTTGTTTTCTGCCAGTAACGTTTCATTTTCTTTTCTCAAACTGCTGTTTTTTCCATTCAAGGCAGCGATATCGTTTTTCAAATCGGAAAGCTGTTTTTTCAGATCACCGATGATCTCATTCAATTCTCCGGCTATTTTCAATTTTTCTCCGGCGGCAGCGATCTGCTGACCGCTTCTCAACAACTCTTCATTGCGTTGTTTGAGCAAATTTTCCAACGATTTGCGGGCAATTTGATTACTGCGGGAATTTTCCTTCTCTATTTTTAACTGCTGCTCGGCACCGGTCAGGCGTTTTTCCAACCTCTCAACACTCAACCTTTCATTGAGCAGCTGCTGCTCAAGCGCAGCGATACGGTCACCCGGTTTCTGCAACTCCAACTCAAGCGACTTGTAACGCTTCTCTAAAAGCATATATTTGTCACCGGCTACCTTGCGGTCACGCAGTAAAGAAGCGATCTCCTGCTCCAGTTTACGCTGAGTCTGCAACTGTTTGCCGAGATTTTCGTTGCGGAGTTTCAACTCAATTATATCCTGTTTGAGTTTGGTAAGTTCTTTTTCTGAAATCAGCGGAACTGCCACCGGGAGACTCTCAGATGGAATATCTGCGATTTGAACAGTGCCGGTTTGAGCTTGACTTCCGGATGCCGGAACTACGGTTTCAGGGACGCTCTTCCTGCTTTCCTGCGGCAGTCTTTGCGGCAGGCGTTTTCCGGTATCGGCTTTTTGGGCTGCTGCTTCAGAACGGGATGCCGTTGAAGAAGCTCTTTGCCGTTTCGGAGCAACCGTTTTGCCGTCATTGAGCAAACGGCGCAACTCCGATATCTGACGGTCGCAATCCCGTAAGCGGTCAGCGATCACCCGCTGGTTCCAATCCGGGCGCGCTGCACGCACTGCCAGATAATTTTTTCTTGCTCTTTCAAAAAATTTCAAAGCCTGGGTATAACTGCCCCGTTCACGGAGAGATTCGCCATGTTCAAAATTTGTATATCCTGACCGCCACGAATCCCACGGTGACGGTGCTGTAAACGATGTCAACGGCACAAACACCATCAAACATACTATTGAAAAAACTCTGCTGAAATTCATCGCAAAAACTCCTCGAAACGGTGCTGATACTTCTTTTCTATCGCAAAAACCAACTCTGCAGTGCCATCCGGAGTATAATTTTCTTCGTAAACACTTCCCGCGCTGTGAACAAGGGTAATCAAATCATAACGCGACGGCGGTATCGCCGCCTTTAACAAACTCCGGGAACGGGCAGCAAATTCAGATAAGACCCGGCGCAGCTCAGGCAATCCTTCTCCGCTTTGCGCAGAAACAAAAATCGCACCGGGAAACAATCCCCGCAAACGCGCCAGTTTCAAAGTTTCCGCCTCGCGGTCAATACGGTCAATTTTGTTGAAAACAACCACTATCTTTTTCTCATCCGCCCCAAGTTCTTTCAATACCCCGATAGTTGTTTCCCACTCATTGTCGATATCATCGGATGAAACATCCAGCACCAGAAGCAGAATATCTGCCAGAACCGCCTCCTCCAATGTGGATTTGAATGCTTCCACCAATTGGTGAGGCAATTTACGGACAAAACCGACAGTATCATTCAACACCATCGCAACATTGCCGGGCAGTTGAATCTTTCTGGCAGCAGGATCCAATGTGGCAAAAAGCTGATCTTTCACCAGCACATCAGAATCGCATAATGCGTTGAGCAAAGAAGATTTGCCGACATTGGTATAACCGACCAGAGCCGCTTGCATCACCGGGCGGCGGATACGGGATTTGCGTTGGGCAGCCCGCTGTTTGCGAACTGTTGCCAACTCCTCTTCCAACTGCTGTATTCTCCGCTTGATCAAACGCCGGTCGGTTTCCAGCTGAGCCTCTCCCTGCCCGCGGTTGGTCGCACCGCCACCCCGTTGCCGGGAAAGATGGGTCCACGCCTTATGCAGCCGCGGCAAAGAGTATTCCAGTTTCGCCAATTCAACTTGCAAAACCGCTTCTCTGGTCATCGCTCTTTCGGCAAAGATCTCTAAAATGATCTCTTCTCTGCCGACTGCCGGACAACCGGTCAACTTTTCCCAGTTACGCTGTTGAGAAGGGGTAAGATCGGCATCGAAAACCAGCAGATCTGCCTCACACTCCTGCACCATACGGGCGACATCCTCCGCCTTGCCGCTTCCGGCGTAGTAACGCACTTGCGGCATCCTGATCCGGATAATTTCCGGCTCCAATGGAATGATATCCAGATTGCGCACCAGATCTGCCAATTCATCAAGCTGGCTTTCAAGTACAGCACGATCCTGATCAGGCTCCAGAAACCCGATCAGAAACGCCCGCTGCTCTCTGACAGCAGCTGCCTCTTTTGCCAACTCGATCAAAGATACTACCCTTTATCAACGGTTTTTCAAACGCGCTGCGACCCCGGCTTCATAAGCATCAAGGTCAGCGATCGGCAGTTTGGCAACACCGGTACGGATCGCCGCTTCGGCAACTTTCCGTGCCACATGGGGAACTACCCGGGGATCAAAAGGTTTGGGGATGACCATATCCATACGGATCCCGGCAGGCCCGTCAAAAGTACCTTTTTCCGCATCGGCAGGATAGGCTTTTTTAAGTATTTGTTTGACATCTTCCGGAATTTCCATTGCCGCCAATTCTGCCAGAGCTTCACTGGCAGCAAGTTTCATCTCCTCATTGATGTCAGCAGCCCGCACATCCAATGCTCCGCGGAAAACTCCGGGAAAACCCAGCACATTATTGATCTGGTTGGGGAAGTCACTACGGCCGGTACCTGCCAGAGCTGCTCCGGCTTCCATTGCCACATCAGGGAAAATTTCCGGAGTAGGATTGGCCATTGCAAAAACAATCGCCCCCGGATTCATGCTTCTCACCATATCGGCAGTCACGCAATTCGGAGCAGAAAATCCGAGAAAAATATCTGCCCCTTTCATCGCCTCTGCCAAAGTTCTCATCGGCGTATCTTTGGCAAACATCTTCTGCTCTTCGCTCAAATCATTACGACCGGTATGAAGAACACCATTGATGTCGCAAAGGATCATATTTTCCAGCTTTGCTCCGCCGGTGAGATAAAAACGGCTGCATGCCAATCCGGCGGCACCGGCACCATTGACAACAAAACGGCAATCTTCGATCTTTTTTCCCAAAAACTTCAATCCATTGATGATCGCCGCCAGAGAGATGATCGCCGTACCATGCTGGTCATCATGAAAAACCGGGATCCCCATCCGTTTTTTCAACTCACGCTCAACCTTGAAACAAGCCGGAGAGGCAATATCTTCCAGATTGATACCGCCGAATGCAGGTTCCAATGTTTCAACCGCCTGGATCAATTTATCCGCATCTGTCTTGCCGTTTTCATTGAATACTTTGGTCAAACAAAGCGGAACAGCATCAATATCGGCAAAATGTTTGAATAACACCGCTTTGCCTTCCATCACCGGCAAACCGGCTTCCGGACCGATATTACCCAAGCCAAGTACCGCCGTACCATCACTGACCACAGCAACCATATTACCCTTGGAGGTATATTTCCAAACATCCTCAGGAGAATTTTTTATTTCCATGCACGGATGGGCAACTCCGGGGGTATAAGCCAGACTCAAATCTTCACCGGTCGCACACTCTTTGGTGCTTTGAACGGAGATTTTTCCGGGATGTTTTCCGGCATGATAATTCAACGCCAGTTGTTTCAATTCTTCAGACTTCATATTACAACCTCTTACCCATAAATCATTTTACAACTGCGGACGGATATTCCACTGCGTATTTTTCCATTTGCCTTCACTGTACTCATAAATCCCGAAAGCACCGGTGGCAAGTTTCAAAGAACCTTCCGGCAACTCTCCCGGCGGCAAAATCGCTTTTGAAAAACGCGCAATACCATTGCTGGTCACCGCCACTACAGTTTTTCCGGCATATTCGGATGCTACCATCCCGGCAAATTCCAGCCAATCGGCTTCCAGCTGAGCCGCCCGGTCGGCAAGGAAATGCCATCCCGCCGGAAGTACCGCCTCTGAATCCCAGCGTTTCAATGCCGCTTTACCGGCAGAACGCACCTCATCAAGAGTGGTATCAGCTGTTATCATACCGGGATTTTCCACCATGCCAAGGCGGATCACGACCTCATCTTCCGGCTTGCCGTCATCATTACCGTAATCCAACTCTGTCAGAAATTCAGCTTCCTGAAGCACTGCATCCGGAAAAGATGCTGCGATACCCACGGCACTCTGGCTGGTACGCTGAAGCGGCGCATGAAAAATCACATCGACATTGATCCCTTCTGAAGCCAGCAATTCTCCGGCGGCATACGCCTGACGCATACCGGTCTCAGTCAAAGGAATATCGGTTGCACTTCCAACCCGCAGAATAACATCTCCGGAGTTAAAAGTATTGCCGTGACGGACAACTATCAATCGGGTAACTTCACTCATTTCAACAACTCCCCGGCTTTAAGAATCAACTTTTCCGCTCTCACCAGATCTTCAGGAGAATCAACTCCGCTGGTGGCGGCATCATAACCGGCAGGATAAGATACCTCCACCATTCTCACCGGAATACCATTCTCAATAAAACGCAACTGCTCAAGCTGCTCAAATTTCTCATACTCACCGAGCGATGACTGGGAAAAATATGCCAATGCAGCGAATTTATACGCATAAAGCCCGACATGACGGCACACCGGAGAAAATCCACCGTTTGCCGCCAGCTTTTCTTCACCGCGGATCGCCGGAATGATATTCTTGGAAAACCATTTTGCATTACCGTCGTTACCGACAATAACCGTCGTTCCGGAAAAAGGGGAATCCTTCTTTGATTCACGCAACGCCGCCAGAGCCTGCCAATCCAAACGGGTGAATGGAGTCGCCACCTGGGTTTCCGGATGATTGTCAAATGCATCCAGCAGCGCACTGATGAATTGCGGCGGACACAGTGGATTGTCACCCTGCAAATTCAACAATACCTCAGGACGCTCCTTCCTTGCGGCAGCCACTGCCCATACCCGGTCTGAACCGGAACGGCAGCTGGATGGCGTGATCTCTACCGGAATATTATGCTTTTGACAATAATCTATTATCAAAGCACTGCATTCACCTGGTCTCTCCGGCTCTTCCGTTGCAACAACTGCTTCACACTCTTCACGACTGCGGCACACCGCATCGGCGATATCCCAGACTCTCTGCAAAATCGCCTTTCCGCACAATTCAGCCAGCGGCTTGCCGGGAAAACGCTTTGATCCGAAACGCGCCGGAATAACTATCAAACTTTTCATCTTATTTCCTCTATATGAAAATGAGGAACGCCTTTACGTTCCTCACCGGTAAAATATCATAACTTCATTTCCCGAAAGGAATTCCGGGAATTTCCACATCGACCTGATGCTCGACCTTAAGATAATGCGCCGTTGTCAAGGCGGCCGTACCAAGAAGAATTATCATGGTCACAATCGTCATTATCATGTAAAAAAGCGACGGACGGTTTGCTGCCGCAGGAGCCTGAGCAGATGCGGTTGCTGCCGGAGCTGTTGAAGCATTGGTGAAAGCATCTGCCGCCGGTGCAGGTGCCGGTGCCGGTGCTGCAGCAGATTGCACCGGAGAAACCGGAGGAGTCATGACCGGCGGTTTCAACTGAGGTTTGGGCATGGTAATTCCGGGCTTCAACAACGGCTTGACCGCAGGTGCCGGAGCACTGGCGGGAGCGGCAGGAGCTGCCGGTTTACTCTCAGGAACCGCACTTTCTGCCGCAGGTTCATTGCCGGCAGGAGCCGGTGGTTTAAGTGCGACTGTTCTTTTGGGCGGCATCTTGATCCGGACAGTTCGATCATCCGTAACTGCCGGTTCACTGGCGGCAGGAGCAGGTGCAGGAGCGGACGCCGGGGCAATCACCGGATTCGGACGGGTGCTGGTATCCTCATCCGCCGCCGGAACGACCGGTTTAGAAACAACCGGAGCAACCGGTTTCGAAGCTGCCGGGGCAATCACCGGATTCGGACGGGTGCCGGTATCCTCTTCCGATGCCGGGGATGCCGGTTTGGGAATAACCGGTTTGGGAATCGCCGGAGCTGCCGGGCTCGCAGCCGGTTTATCTTCCACGACCGGCGGAACCAATGTCACAGTCGGTTTGGGGGATGAAATCGGCTTCAACTTCACCGTAACTTTGGTATTGGTATCTTCAATAGGTGACGGCGCAGCCGGAACAACTGCCGGTTTCGGAACTGCCGGAGCAATTTTCGGAACTGCCGGAGCTGACTGTGCGGCACCGAGATCCGGGCCGGTGGCTCCCGGTGCAATAGTTTTCAAACGAACTGTTTTTCTGGTTCTGGTATCTTCTTCAATTCCTGCCGGAGGTACCGGAGTATTTCCCTGTTCCGCCATTTTCTGCATCCTTTCAATATATGATGATTTTCATTATCGCCTGTTTCACTGCGCTCTGGCACTCTCGATCGCACTCAAACGCTGCGGAATATCCCGGTACTCAGGCATACTGACCTGAATTTGATGATAACACTCTATCGCATCATCCACCTTGCCGGTAAGTTCCATGGCATTACCCAGATAATAAAGGGCTTCACGCTTATATTTATCCATGCGCGGCATATCATTTACCGCATCGCGTAAAAACTTCGCAGCGGCTTCGCCATCATTGCGGAGCAATGCGCATCTGCCCAGATAGACCAGACTGCCGCGCCGTTTCTGCGGATTCTCTGCAACAGCAGTAAAAGTCGCAACTGCTTCGTCATACATGCCGCACTCAAACTGCAATTCACCAAGATCAAACTGCAGCTGCATATCATTGGGGAATCTCTGGGAACGCATGAGAACATGTTTCCAGCGGTAATCGTAAATATTCTTTTCCAAATCAGCGATCTGCTGTTCCGGATTTTCATAACTTTCCGGATTGGCTTTCAAAGTATCTACCGCCTGTTTAAGATTGGAAATATAGGCTTTCTCAATATGTTTATCCAAAAGCGGATCCAAAACACCAAGTTTTTCAGCCACCGTTTTGTACTCCCGCAAAGCATCTTCATATTTGCCGGCGATCATATACGCATCTGCCATCTTGCGCCGCATATCCACCGAATCCTTATGGCGCAGCTCTTCCGAAAAACGGTCGATAAGCAACTGGGCCTGAGCCGCATCATGGATCGTACCATCCAGCAATTGCTGAATAATGGCATCTTCCGCATCCGCAGCATTGGCTTTGTGGGATTTCTGATCGTTAAAGTTGCCCTTTTCGATACTTGCCAACACCATTGCGGTCTGCAAACTTGCCTTGTCGACATTCTTCTTGTCAGCAGTATTGGCAATAATATCCTGATGGACCTTCAAAGCATCAATGCCCTGACCGTTGCGCTGCATCGCCTCCGCAAGTTTGCGCATATTTTCCTGATTGCCCGGATGCAGTTTGCACAATGCTCCGAGAGCAGAAACAGTCCCCCATGGCGCACCGGCAGCATCACTGGCAGATGCCAACGCAGAAAGTATGACCGGATTATCCAAACAGTAAGCCAGACTTTTTTCGCACATCGCCATTGCCCGCAATGGGTCGGTTGCTCCGATGATTTTGATCAGGATGACCTTGAATATACCACAGAATACACCCCATGACTTCTCTCCGCCGCCCTGCCCGCGCAGTTTGCCGAATTCAAACTCCCGGATCTTCTCATGCAGCATCGGGACTTCCGGATTTTTACAAATCACCGGCAGCAGCATATCAACTGCACTGGCAAAATCTTTACCGTTTGCCATCCGGGATGCCCGGTTCAAGGTATCACGGACATAGATCGGGGCCTGGCTGACCGTCTTTCGTATCATGATAAAAAATCTCTTTCGTAAAATTAATAAACTTTATGCACATAAAAATACTTATTTGTAATTTATACTTCAAATGTGCTTTTTACAAGTTTTTTTATCACAAATATGAAAATTTTTGAAAAAAAGATCTATTTATCATCCGATATCCGGCAAATTCCGCAATTCCGGCAATTCAACCCCTGCGGCGGCACATAGAGCATCCCGCTGCGGATAGCCGCCCGCCGGTTGAAATAATTTTTGACTGCAAGGATACAGCCGACAATGATAAATGCTCCGGGCGCGGCTCCCGGCAACAGAAAATCCGTTGTCCACGCCGGGATAAGTTTTACACCGAAAACTGCTCCGCCGGTCAAAAATTCCCGAATCACCCCAAGCATAGTCAAAGTCAGGGTAAAGCCAAGTCCCATTCCGATACCATCGAATATCGAACGCAGCGGAGAGTGCTTGGAAGCAAATGCTTCTGCCCGGCCGAGTACGATGCAGTTTACCACGATCAGCGGAATAAATATCCCCAACGCCTCATATAATGATGCCGGAGCATAAGCCTGCATCAAAAGATCCACGACAGTAACAAATGCTGCGATCACTACAATATACACCGGGATCCGGATTTTTTTGGGAGTGATCGCCGCAATAAGACTGATAACCAGATTGCTCCCGGTCAACACACAGGTAGTGGCAATTCCCATTCCCAAACCATTGATCGCGCTGCTGGTCAATGCCAGAGTCGGACAAGTCCCCAGCAGCAATACCAGCACCGGATTTTCTTTCCATATCCCCTTTATCAAATCACCGAATAGAGAGGTTTTCATTTTCTGCCTTCTCCCTCAATTTTTTTGCGCCACACCAAAAAACCGGCAGCAATATCATCCACCGCCCCGATGACCGCCCGGCTGGTCACAGTCGCCCCGGTCAGATATTCAAATTTGCCGCCATCTTTGGCGACTTGCCAATTGCCGCTTTCTGAAGCATTTTTACCGGTAAACTGATCCAGCATTTTGTTGGCAGGGACTTCCGGAGCTCTGGCAGTCAGATTGAAAATCGTTCTCTGGAATTTACGCTCGCAGACATTAGCCCCCAATCCGGGGGTCTCCCGATGCCGCAATATCTGGACTCCGGTAATTTTTCCATTCCGGTCAAATCCGGTAAGAACCTCGATCGCACCACCGTAACCGGCTGCACTCCCCTGCCCGACAAAACCTACCTTTTCATTCCCCTTGAATACCGTAAAAAACATCACTTCTCCACTCTCTTCGCCAACACCTGCCCGGTCAAATTCCGGAAGACCGAGACGATGAAAGATCTGCTGACGGTTTCTTTCCTGAGCTGCTTTTATCGGTTGGGCTGTCAACTGGGATACCATGGCAAGCACTGCCGCTGCCAACAACGCCACCGCGCCGAGGAATCCCCCAAGCACCGGCATACTGTCTTTATTACGCAACTTCATTTTTCCATTCCTCATTTATTGCGCAGCGGCACATAACCAAATGGACGATGCCCGAAACCACGGTCGATCAGCGGCACCAGAGCATTCATAAAAAGTATGGCAAAACTTACTCCTTCCGGATAGTTGCCGAATATACGTATCACCGCCGTCACCACTCCGCAACCGATGGCAAAAACCACACAACCGGAACCGGTTATCGGACTGGTAACCATATCCGTCGCCATAAAAACAGCTCCGAGAAACAAACCGCCGTTGAGCAGATGAAACAATCCCCCCGGAGTAAATCCCGGAGCGATCAGGTGGGTCACTCCGGCAAAGAGAGCCACCGTGCCGATAAACAACAACGGAACACGCCAGTTTATCAGATTGAAAAGAACCAATATCACGTAGCCAGATAATATTGCCAGCACACTGGTTTCACCGAGACATCCGGCACGGTCTCCGATAAAATACTTTTTCAGCAATTCCCGGTTTTCAAGCTGTGCAAAATTATTTTTCGCCTTTTCCGAGTATCCGGTAACTTTTTCCGCGGTGCCAAGCACTCCGAGCGGAGTGGCACAAGTCACCGAATCCGCCTCCATAAAAAGAGTTTTTTCCGGATAATCCGCCGACTGCATCCCCCTTGACGGAGTCCAAAAGGTCATCGCCGCCGGAAGTGCGATAAGCAATCCGACTCTGGCAACAAGTGCCGGATTAAACGGGTTGTTGCCCAAGCCGCCATAAACCTGTTTGCCCAGCCAGATCGCCAGAATCGCACCTATCGGCGGCACATACCACGGAACACTTACCGGCAGACAGAGTGCAAGCAGGATACCGGTCAATGCCGCCGAAAGATCTCCGACGGTTTTCCACACCGGTTTGCCTGCCATCGCACACCAGACTCCTTCAGCAGCAACACAACATGCCGAGGTGAAAACGATCACAGCCAACGCCCTGAAACCGAAAAACCACACTGCCGCAAAAACCGTCGGCAGCAGGGCAAAGATCACTCCCCCCATGATCTTACGCAAATTTGCGCCGGTGGAAAGATGGGGGGATGAACTCAACACCAGATTTTTGCCGCTGGGCAATTTCACATTATCGTATGAATTATTATCTTCACTCATTATCTTTTATTTCCTTCCGTTGGAAAGTTGTTTGCGCAATTCAGCTTTTGCCCGCCGGATATTCTGCACCAGCGGCCGGTGATCCGGGCAGACATAAGCGCATGAACCGCACTCCATGCAATCCATAACATGATTCTGCAGTGCAAGATCAAAACGGTCAGCTTCGATGGCGGTTGACAGCAGACACGGCATCAAATGCATCGGACACCCCTGCACACACCGCCCGCAACGGATACAGCCGCTGGCTTCATAATTGACCGCCAGACGGGTCGGCAGCAGCAAAATACCGGAGGTATTTTTTGCCACCGGCACCTGAAATGACTTCTGGGCAAAACCCATCATCGGTCCGCCGAAAATAAGTTTTCCCGGTTCTTCGGTAACTCCTCCGGCAAGTCTGACCGCTTCTATCGCCGGAGTTCCAAGTTTCAGACGCCAGTTCCCGGGAGAAACGACAACATCACCGGTAACAGTAACGATCCTTTCCACCAGCGGAATACCTTTTATCACGGCATCCGACAACGCCGCCGCAGTGCCGACATTCTGCACCACGCACCCGGCATCCATCGGCAAACCGCCGGAACGCACCGCCCTTTTGGTAATGGCATTGATCAACTGTTTTTCCGATCCCTGAGGGTAACGCACCTGAAGGGCTATCACCGAAATCCCGTAGCGATCTTCAAATCTTTCCAGAGCTTCAATGGCATCACCTTTGTTGATCTCTACTCCGATATACGGATGGCGTACCCCGAGGATCCTGCCGAATATCGCCGCTCCTCTTGCCACTTTTTCCGGTTTTTCAAACATCAACCGGTGATCGGCGGTAAGGTACGGCTCGCACTCAGCTCCGTTGAGAATCAATGTATCGATCTTTTTATCCGGCGGCGGCATCAACTTCACATGAGTGGGGAAAGATGCTCCCCCCATGCCGACCAAACCGGCATCGATCACCCTCTGACGGAGCAGTTGAGGATCAACATTTTCCCAATTCAAAATCGGTTCAAACGGCGGATCTCCCTTATCTTCCCCGTCGGCAATGATCTCCACCGCCGGAGCCGGCACCCCCATCGGACCGGGGACTTCAACGATGCCGTTTACAGTGCCGCTGGTCGGCGAATGCAAATTGGCAGAAACCAGGCCATCGGCAGAAGCCAGCAGTTGATATTTGCTGACCTTGTCTCCTTTTTTGACCACCGGAACCGGCGGCTTACCGGCATTTTCTGACAGCAGAACAAAATATCTCTCCAAAAGCGGAGCGGTACGCACCGCCATTTTGCAGGTCAGATCTTTACCATCACCAGCCGGATGGATACCCCCGGAAAATGTCATCACGCTGCGTGAACTTTTATTCATTTCGCTCCTCCCTTTGCCTTGTCGTAAGCCGCCTGCAAACGCTCTTCGACCGAGAGCAGGCAACCGACCGGACATTTGATGGCAGCGGCACTTTCTTCATCCACTTCTGCGCCGTCTTTATAGTTGACTTGAGACAGGAACCCGGAAATTTTGAATTTGCTGCCGCACAGTTTTTCACACTTGCGGCACCCGATACATCCAGCCGCACAGAAACGGCGTTTATTGGCACCTTTTTCCGGAGAATTGCAATATATGTGATATTCTGAATCTGCCGGTACCATCTTGATCACTCCGCGGGGACAAACCGCCGCACACTTGCCGCAGCCGACACACAATTCACGGTGAACCACTGCCACCTGACCGATGATCTCAATTGCGCCGAAAGGACACTTGCGCGCACAAGTTCCCAAACCGAGGCAGCCGTAACGGCACTCATCCGGACCGCCGGCAACCATATTGGCAGCCACACAATCCTGAACTCCGTTATAATTCATTTTGCGGACTTCACCGATATCACTGCGGCAGCAGACCACCGCCTGTTTTCTCTCAACCTTACCGGCATCTATCCCCAGCGCCATCGCTATCGCCGACACCTGCTCTGAACTGGAAACCGGACAATTGGTCGGCAAAGCCTTTCCCAGTGCCAGAGCCCTGGCAAAATCTGCACACCCGGCATAGCCGCAACCACCGCAATTGGCTCCGGGCAGCAATTCAAGAGCAAAATCCGCCCGCGGATCGGATTCGACCCGGAAGAAACGGACAAAAAGCGCAATGACCACCCCGAGAATGATCCCGAGACCGCCAAGAAGCACTATTGCCCATATCAATGTCATCATATCCATAAAAATAAACTCCTGTTTTCAGCACAATCCGGAAAAACCGACAAATGCCATTGCCAATATCCCGGCAGTGATCAATGCAATAGGTGTACCCTCAAAGGCTTTCGGAGGTTCGGCAAGTTCCAGCTTTTCTCTGATACTGGAAAAAAGCACCAGAGCCAACGCAAAGCCGACACCGGAAAATCCTCCGAAAACAGTGGCTTCCAACACACTGTGCCCGCTTTCGGCATTGATCGTCGCGGCACCGAGAACAGCACAATTGGTAGTGATCAGCGGCAGATAGATCCCCATCGCCCGGTAAAGAACCGGACTGACTTTCTGCAGCATGATTTCCAACAACTGCACCAATGCCGCTATTACCAATATAAATGTCAACACCCTCAGAAAACTCAAATCGACCTCTCTGCCATTGATGCGGAAATTCAGAAGATAATTGGAAATAGCAGAAGTTATCGCCGATGCCAGAGTCATGACCACGGTTACGGCTCCACCCATCCCCAATGCGGTATCCAGCCGCTTGGAAACCCCCAAAAACGGACAAATTCCCAAAAATCTGGTCAACACAAAGTTATTTACCAGCACCGCTCCGACGGTCAATTCCAAGTACTTCATAACTCCTCCGTATTATTGCCGGATGCCGGAAAACTGTTTTTGGAACAGACGGTTTTCACGCTGACTCCGTTGAGCATACCGAGTTTCCCGGAAAGTGAATTTATCACATCACCCGGAGCATCAAGGATCACACTTATCACGCTCAACTTGCGCTCCCGGTGCGGGATCCCCATCCTGCCGATTATAAAACCGGCGTATTCGTGCAGCAGATCATTGATCTCCTGCGCACGGCAAATATTTTCCACGATTATTCCGATCAAGGCGATCCGGTTCCCATTGCTGTCACCGGCAGTTCTGTTTTCAATCATTTTTTCAATCCTGTCATGCCTGATACGCTGCTTTTTACAATGCAGACCGATTATGCATTTTCGAACTAATATAGTGCACAATAAGTGTTTTACAAGCAAATGCGATAAATAAAACGCTATTTTTATTCCATTTTAACAAAATAATCCGAAATAGGATATTTCCGCTTTTCTCAAGTTTTTATATTGAAAAAACGGTTTGCTCCGTGGTATAAAATTTCATTTATTTACCTTGAGAGCATTCTCTGTCGTGTGCCTCACTCTGGAAAGCAGAGAGCAGAATACGGATAATTCCTCAGGAGACAAACCATCACTGATGATAGTATTGCAGCGATCAATAACCTTCCGGATCTCCGGATAAAGCATGATCGCCTTCTTAGTGGCATGCAGTTGAAAATTGCGCCGGTCAGCCTGATCGACATTGCGGATGATCAGATTCTTTTTCTCCAATTCTTTCACCACAGCAGCGGTAGTGCTTTTGCCCATAGATAATTTTGCCGACAGTTTCTCCTGTGATATGCCGTCGTTCTCCACGATACCGATGACAAAGGGGAACTGCGCCATTGTCACATCCAATGCCGCCAATTCTCTGGCAAAAAACGCGTGGGTGAAGCGGCTTATGATATAAATATCTTTGGTTATATCCATAATAAAAAAGTATCCGTCATAACTCGATCAGCGGTCAACTTCCAGTTTCCGTAATATAATGCATAACCGCTGTTTTGCAAGTAAAACTCCGCAGTAATCCAGTATTTTTCAAGCGGAGAGAAGAAAATTCCTGCTTGAAAAATACTGATTCAGAGGGTATATTATAAAATAGTTCGGTACAGAACTATCGACCAAAAACAGAACAGGAGAAAACATGATCATCAACCGTACATCATGCACTTTTTTATTGGCATCAGTTGCCTTGATATCAAGAGCTTCCGAGGTCACAGTAACCGTTGACAAAGTCAGGGAAACCACCTTTGCTGATCCACAGAAATACGCTGGTCTGGTAGAGGCTGTAGAACAGGTGGATATTATGCCCAGAGTGACCGGAGAACTGCGAAAAATAAACTTCATTGAGGGCGAAACTGTGAAAAAAGGTGATCTGCTCTTTGAATTGGAAGACACCACCTATCAGGCAGCAGTAGCCGCACTTGAAGCACGCAAAGAACAACTCACCAGCCAAGTCGATTTTCTTACCAGAGAATTCAAACGCTATCAGGAGTTGATCGTCAACACAGCAGTCGCGGTATCCACCTATGACCGGGCGATCTTTGAACTTAACGCCGCCAGAGCTCAACTCAAAGAGGTAGAAGCCTCTCTGATCAATGCCCGCAACAATCTCTCTTACACCAGAATAGCGGCACCGATCACCGGCAGGATCGGTAAAAGTACCTTCAGCACCGGCAATCTGATCACACCGGGAGGGAAAAAACTTGCCGGGATCGAAATGATCTCCCCTATCCGTGTCCGCTTTGCGGTCAGTGAAAGTGCTTTACGCAGAGAATTCGGCGGCAGAGACGGCATCATAAAAAACGGCGTTATCCGCATCCGGCTTGCCGACAACCGGGAATACAGCGAGAGCGCAAAAATAACCCTGGTTGACAACCGAATAAATCAAACGACCAACACCATATCGGTCTGGGCAGAATTCAGCAACCGTGACCATCAGTTGATCCCCGGCGGATTTGTCACCGTTTCCCTCTCAAATAAAAACCGGAAGAAACATACCGCGCTCCTTCCGTCAGCGATCATCATCGGCAATGGCACCGAGACAGTTTTTGTTGTCGGCAAAGATAACCGGGTTTCCAGCCGCCGGGTCACAACCGGCAAACTTTCCGGAAAATATCAGATCATAACTTCCGGCGTTACCCCGGGAGAATCGGTTGTCGTGGAAGGCTCCCATAAACTCCGGGACGGCATGAGCGTAAAAACTGTCACCGTCAAGTGAGGATAGATCATGTTTGCACGGATTTTTATCGACCGCCCGAAATTTGCGTTTGTCCTTTCCATAGTAACTGCCATTGTCGGCACGGTCTGCCTGACACGCCTGCCCATTGCCGAATACCCGGAAATAGCCCCGCCGACAGTAAAAGTGACCGCGATGTACCCAGGCGCGACCAGTCAGGTCATTGCCGAAGCTGTAGCAGGAGTCATTGAAGAACAGGTCAACGGTATTGAAGATCTGCTCTACTTTAAAAGTGAAAGTGACAACAACGGCAACTACACTCTCACCCTGACTTTCCGACCGGGAATAGATTCCGATATTGCGCAGGTGAATGTGCAAAATGCGGTATCCCGTGCCGAAGCCCAGCTGCCTCCGACAGTAACCGCCATCGGGTTGACCACAAAAAAACAGTCGACTGATATGGTGGGGGTTTATGTTTTCCGTACAGATGAATCAGAACTTTCCCAATTGGAATTGGCAAATTATGTACGCATGAATATCAAAGATTCTTTCGCCCGTCTGCCGGGCATGGGCTCTGTGGAGATCCTCGGTGAAAGAAATTACTCCATGCGCGTTTGGCTCGACCCGTTGAAAATGTCGGCACTCAAACTCACTCCGGAAATAATCATCAGCAAACTTAATTCCCAGAACATCCCCGTCGCCCCCGGCACCCTCGGCGGTGAAGGAGCAAACTCTTACCGGCAATGGAAAATTGATACCGCCGGCAGACTTAAAACTGTCGAAGATTTTGCTGCTATAATAATTACCACCACCCCTGCCGGAGAAAACATCCGTCTCGGCGATATCGCCAGACTGGAACTCGGTGCAGAACGATACACCGACGATGGTTTCTACAATGGAGAAAACTGCATTGCTCTGGCAATCTACCGGCAGGATGGTGCCAATGCTGTACAACTGGTAAAAGATGCCAATGATCTGCTGCAGGAATTGACCAAACGCTTCCCGAAAGGAGTAAAAGCGGAAATTTCCTATGATCCGACAGCCTACATTCTGGAAAATGTCCGGGAAATCGCTGCTACTTTGATCATGACATTGGTACTGGTGATCGGTATCACTTGGATTTTCCTGCAGGATCTGCGGGCAACTTTGGTTCCGGCTCAGGCGATCCCCGTATCGCTGCTGGGAACTTTCGCAGTTATGATGTTCCTCGGATACTCCATCAATGTATTGACGATGTTCGGGTTGATCCTGGTCATCGGCTCTCTGGTGGATAATGCGATCGTCGTGGTAGAAAATACAATGCGCATCATGGATGAAGAACAACTCTCTGCAAAAGATGCCACCATCAAAAGCATGCAGCAGATCACCGGACCGATCATCGCCGCCACACTGGTCTCGGTCGCCATCTACGCTCCGGTAGGATTTTACGGCGGAATTGTCGGTAGTATTTATATGCAGTTTGCGGTAACGATGTGTATTTCCCTTTGTATTTCCGCATTCAACGCTCTCTCCCTGAGTCCGGCACTTTGTGCGCTGATATTGAAGCCGACTCCGGCAAAAAAAGCCATCTTTTTCCGGTGGTTTGATTATTTGCTCAATGGTTCAAAAAAGGGTCTGGTCTCTTTCTCAAGAGTACTTATCCGCCGCTTTTATCTGACAATAATATTGATGCTCGCAGTTCTGGCGGCATGTTACATAATGGGGATAAAACTTCCCGGCGGCTTTCTTCCTGCGGAAGATAAGGGCGTCTTGATGTGTGAAATCGAACTCCGCCCCGGAGCATCGCTGCAAGCGACCACCCAGGCAGCAAAGGAGTTTGCCGCTGAAGCCGGCAAAGTTCCCGGCGTCAGC
>JAFVZG010000007.1 GCA_017508285.1 Lentisphaeria bacterium
ATTGAATACCGCTATTTCGTTCCAACCCTTTTTTGCCGGGATCTTAGACATGGCACTGAATTTTTCTTTAGTGCCTTTCAGAAAGCCGCCCGACGGATAGAGGCTCTCCATTTTCATGACTTCGACCTGATAGTCGATGGTCCCGGCGGCAAGTACCGCTGCCATGACACTCAGGATCACGGAAAAAAGTTTTTTCATCCCAGATTTCTCCTTTTCAAGATTTGAACTATTTTTTATCACCATGTATCATATCCGAGCTGAACCCGTCTGGCGGTAAAATCGCCATTGGGAACCGGCACACTTTCCACATTGCCGCCGACAAAAAGACAATTGGTCTTTCCCCGGTGCCGATCACTGCCGCCGTAACTGCTGATGTGGTCATTGCTGTCACGGATAAAAGCAGAGTAATTGAACCATGAAGCTTTCGGATAATCAATGATCAATGGTCTGGCTGTCGGACTGGCAACCTTATTGATCTTCCGCCAGGAACGGTATACATCGCTGTTAGTCGTATTGAAACATTGATTATTACTGATATTCATTCCGTAATTCATCATTTTGGTGGAAAAAGTTTCAACATCCGCAAATGACGGACAGTGAAAAACGTCAGAATAAGAATACATTGTTTTCCAACCGAAATAGTCAATCCCCAGCAAACCGAACCAATAAGACTGCGATCCGCTCACGTGCAAATATCCCGGGTAGGCCGGAACCAGATAATCATCATAATCATCTGCGTACATCTGTACGGAATTGCCGATCTGTTTGAGGTTGTTCATACAACTTGCCGACATACCACGTTCCCGGGCACTGTTGAGTGCCGGCAGCAAAATCGCCGCCAGAATAGCGATAATCGCAATAACTACGAGCAATTCAATAAGAGTAAAACAGGGCTGTTTTACTCCGGTATACCGGATCATTGTTTTTTTCATTTTTCAATTCCTTTTTTGTTGATTTGGGCAATTGGCTCAATGTTCCGGCATTGCCGGTCACTGAATCAATTGCACCGATTGTCTGTTGATAATAGCGAACTTCACCCGCTGCATGGCATAATATCCATCCACCGGCGGCATCCAATACTCATTGGCTTTGATATCATCCGGAGAAATGGCATTTACTGCAAGGTCGGCATTGAGAATATTGCACCGGTTGGCATGAGCCATATTCCAGTAAGATGTACCATCCTTATTGACCAATGCCCACTCGTAACCACGTGCGGTTGAGTAAACTTCTCCCAACAGGAAAATTTTACTGAATGATTTCCCTTTGGTGACATTGCTGTCGCGGAAATCCATTGTTCTGTTATTGCTCATGCCTCCATAGATCTGCCACATCTCCATTCCTTTGGTAAGATCCGCATCTTTACCGCATCTGGCACCCTCAAACTGCATAAAAGGATAGTATCCGGTACGCATCAGGTGTGCCGCCCATGTAAAGGGATAACCTGCCCAAGCGCCGCTTTTTTCCGGATCACCAGAACCGCCGCCATTGAAGTAAAGCGGACCGTGATCATCCCAGTACATCTGCATGGAGTTACCGATATTTTTCAAATTGGATATACAAGTTGCCGACCTGCCGCGGTCACGGGCGGAATTCAATGCCGGCAGCAAAATCGCCGCCAGTATCGCAATTATTGCGATGACCACGAGGAGTTCTATAAGAGTAAAGCATGTATGCTTTACTCTCTTGCAAGAGACGACGCCACAGGGAACAGTATTCATAACTTCATTCCTTTCCTATTTGGATGTTGGTGGAACCAGTTTACCTTTTATATATTTGCTGACAGCAGAAGTTTCCCCCTGCCCGATCAGTATCTTTGCCGCCTCTTTTCCGATGAGTTTGGCGTCAATTTCATAAAACCACATATCTTCAACATGGTCATGCTCAAGATCGAAGTTGCGGGTAAAAGCCATCAACAACGGCCTGCCGCCTTTGCCATGCGGCAATATCCGCTCAACAAAACTGCTGTCGCCCATAGTATAGGAGTTGAGGATGACGGCATCCGGTTTGAGCCGCTCGATTTCCGATTTGACTGTCTGATTATCCGGGGAGATGCACTCCATATACTCCATGCCCATCCGGCTTGCAAAAATTCTGCCGAGCGACATTTTGTCGCCGTCATCAAAGGGATTGGCTCCGAATGAACGCCGGGAAACGAACATCACCTTTTTCGCCCCGTTTTCCTTTGCAGCGGTGAGCAAAGTTTCCACCCCGTCAAAGTTGTCGGCCATAACGCCCGGAGTTTCCGGCAGCGGAAAATCCACCGTCACCCGCCGCACTCCCGGCTTGAGGAAGTATGCCGCCCCCCGGATCATTATCGACTTGTAAGGCATCAGAACCAGACCGGCATTCTCATCACAATCAAACGCCGTACTGATACGGCTCTTATTCCGGTCAAGCAGTTCCAGATAGATCTCCCGGAATCTGATACCTTCTGCATCGGTAATTTGTTTAATTCCTCTGACGATCTCATCACCGTGATAGCCGAATTCCCGCGTGGGGATCTGGCGGATGTAGATGATCTCCTGCAATTCCGGCAGTTTTCTTTCACCGGAAGAAGCGACGATAAACGGCAGCCCTTTACGGGCAATGAGCAAATTCCGCCGCACCAATTCCTGCTGGACTTTGTGGGCGGTAACCGGCGAAATACCGTATTTGTCACAAATCTCAGAGCGTTTCATAAACTCTTTGCCTGCAACAAATTCACCTCTGATGATACGATTGGCAAGCTCATCAGAAGCGATCAGAAATTTACGGTAAGCATTCTTCAATCCGGTCATAAATCCCCCAGCCGGTATCCGGCAAAGTAACATCTATACACCATAGTATAACATCTATACAACCCAAATGCAAGTCGGTTGTCAAAAATTTTTGATTTTTTTTGACCGTTGAAAATAATCTCACGATCCCAAAACAAAAAAAATCAACATTTTTTTCATTGCCCTATTGCATTTTAAACAATTTTGGCTATATTTATGATTGTATCATGCAATCAACAGTGTGGGAAAATTATGCCGGCAACCATAAAAAGCATCGCCGCAGAGGCGGGAATCTCTTATCAGGCAGTATCTGCCGTGCTCAACGGCAAGAATAATTGCCGGGTATCCCCGCAACGGCGCGAGCAGATCCTGCAGATCGCCAGAGAACAGGGTTATCAAACCAACTTCGGCTATAAACTCATGCGGGGGCAGACCACCCATACGGTTGCCATCATTTCCGCCATGCGCCAGATCGAAAGCGACAGCCATGTGCGTAAACTCGTGCTGAAATTGATGCAGAAATTGAATCTGCTCGGTTATTCAACCTACTTCAACAACACCATGACCGCACAAAAAGACGAGAATATCCGGCAGATAAGAGAGTTGATCAACCGCGGCACGGAACACTTCATCTTTATCGGCAGTCCGGTAGGTCATGAGGATATTCAGCAGGAAGTGACCGCCAACCGGCGCACTTATATCGGCTGGAACTCCTTTTTTGACCGGGATCTGCATTCCGGAAGTCTGGAAGCCTCAGTTAAACTCTTCAAGTTTATGATGGAGATAAGCGGCGAATTGCCTGTGCTGCTGATGCCTAATTTGAGAAGTACTCTCAATGACCGGCTCAATGCGATCAAAATCGTCGGAAAAGATGTTTTTGACAGCGACACTCACATTCTTGAACTGCCTCCCCCGCAATGGGATGAAACTGACTTCAACCGCAAAGCCTTTGAGTCTGGATACCGGGGCACCGCGGAACTCTTCAACCGGGCAAAAAAGCCGAGGTCGATCGCTTATTACACCGATGCTTACGCCCTCGGCGGAGCATTGTGGTGCCATGAACACAATATAACTGTCGGTAAAGATGTCTATCTATCCGGCTTCAATAATATCGATGCGGTGCGTTTCCACCCTCTGCCGATCGCCTCTGCCGCTCACCCGGTGGATGAGTGTATCGATATACTTCTGCAGGAGATGTCTTCGATGGAGAAATTCCATAAAACCCTTGAACTGGAATTATTTTTGCGACCTTATAACAGTGATATATCAAAACCCTAAAACAAGGAGATCCACTATGAAAAATCATTCACCTTTCAGGAGAAAGGTGAAGCCCATGGGCTTCACTCTCATCGAACTGCTCGTCGTGATCGCGATCATCGCCATTCTGGCGGCGATACTGCTGCCTGCGCTCAATTCAGCCAGAGAGCGCGGACGCAGTGCCAGCTGCATCAATAACCACAAGCAAATGGGCAGTGCTTTGATGCAGTACCACAATGACAATGATAACTACAATACATATGCGTGCTTTTTCGATCTCGGCAGAAAGCAGCAGGCTTGGAATACCACTCTTCTGCCGTATCTCGGATGTGACAATGTCATCGTAAATCGTTCACTCGGTGCAAACTCACGCAGAGAAGAGATACTGCTTTGCCCATCTCAGCCGGAAGAAGAATATATCCGCCTGGCAGGATATTTTACAAGTTACACCGTCAACGGCAGAGAAAGAGGTACTTCCAGTACCAGTGGCAACCGTTTTTTCGGTTACTTCAACTCCGGGAACTCTACCCCGCAGTATAAAATGAACCAAATCGCGAAACCATCTATTATCATGGGTATCGCTGACAGTACAGCAAAAAAGCCTGACGGCACATTCACATACGAGAGAACCAATACCGCTGTCTGGTCATGGACTACCGCACCGACGACCATCGCCGAATTGCCATCTGTCGGCTTGGAAGCACGCCACGCCAATACTTTCAATGTCACCTATCTGGATGGTCATGCAAGTGGTTTTCAACCGCCTATGCCTTTTACATACAAACATGAAATATGGGGAAGTAAAGACCTCTGATTTTTTACACCGAAACATAATACAATAAGGACAACATATTATTATGAAAAATTTTAATTTTATCGCCGCTTCCGCAGTTGCGGCGACCGCACTGACCGCTTTTGCCGATTACCATCACACCTTTGAAAAAGGTTCCGGCGGCTGGGTCCACTACAACTACTGGGGCGGCAAACTGGAGAACTCTTCCGAAGCCCCCCGTACCGGCAAAAAATCATTGAAGTTGACCTCCTCTGAGAAAAGAGGCAAAGTATATGGATTAACCATCTGCCCGATACCCAGCCGCGATATCACCGGCACCAGAGTGCGCCTGACCTTTTACGCCAAAGGTTCCGGTGAAATTGCCGCCGGTGTGCTCAATTACACCCGCAACAGCAGAGGCGGCGAAAAAATGACATACGCCTATGCCGATGCCGTGAAACTTACCGACCAGTATCAGAAAGTTGAGTATATCGCCGACTATACTGAAAACTTCGTGGAAAAGATCGCCCCCGCCATCGAATTGCGCGGCAAAGGGGTTGCCTACATCGATGACCTTGATATCGTTTATGAGAAAAACAAAGCGGTCTCCATCAAGCCGCTTGGCAAACACCTCAGTTTGCGGGAAGGTGAAAAACTGCCGCAGGTAAAATTCAAAACTTCCGTTCCGGATGAGACGGTGCAGTTCTTCGCCATTCCGGAAAACCGCAAGTTCCAGCCGGTACAAAGTTCCGTCATCGCTGACGAAAAAGGTATCGCAGTCTATGAACCCGGTGATCCCCTGCCCGCCGGTATGCTCAAACTGACCGCCGCCGTAAAGGGAGTCAATGCCAACTGGTATGCCCAGATCGTTCCCACCGCAGAGTATGATGCCATGCTGAAAGATGCTTCTGCCATCAAACTCGCCAAACCCTGCCACATCCTTTTCCTCGGCGACAGCATCACTGACCGTGACCGCGGCTATAACTATGCCGATATCCTGACCGGATGGCTCAATAAAACCAATCCCGGCAAAGTGTCTTTCCAGAACCTCGCCGTCAGCGGTGACTTCATCACCCGCGTAGAAAAACGCATGACCTGGAAAAAAGGCAAGCGTCAGGAGTGGAAACAGTGGGTATACAATGATTTGCACAACCGTCCATACGATTTGATCATCATCGCGCTGGGTGCCAATGACTGCGCTTCATTCAAGAGCAGCAATTACAAAAAACCGCAGGTCGCTCTCGCCGAAGCCGAAGCATCATTCAAACGGGTCATCGACCTCTTACGCACCAAAAGCAAGGCTCCCATTATCCTCGTTACCCCCATTGCCAACAATGTGGAACTTTCCAAAAAGAATGGTGCCATATCCGTCAGATACGGCGGCGTGGGAGCGGTATTCGGTCTGCCGGAATTCGTCAATCCTTTCAACGCCATGCTCAAAAAGGTCGCCAAAGAGAAAAATTGTTATCTGCTCGACCTCCACTCAATGATGCAGGGCAATGCCAATATCCCCAAATGGTGTCTCCGTGATGCCGTCCATCTCACGGAAGCAGGTCAGCAGGCAGTAGCCGCATTCATGCTCAAAGGTCTTGCAGCAGAAGGATCACCGTTAAAATGAGAGACTGCCGCGAACTTATACTGATCCTGGTCGTCGCCGGCGGCTTATTCACCGCCGGAGCTTCCATACTCAAACACATGAGTGCCAAAGATAAACAGGTCATGTGCGCCAGTCACCTCAAGGAAGTCGCACAAATGGGATTTGCTTATCAGAATGATCACGACGGATATTTCCAGCCGATGATCGTGAGAAAGCGAACCTGGGAGTACTGGCCGAAATATATCAAACAGTATGCCAAAGACTTCATCCACTTTTCCTGCCCTGCCGATGAGTTGCGGGGTGCCGGAGCCTTTGAAGTCGATGAATTGCTCCCCAGATTTTACAACGCCGGTTTCATCAGTTACGGCATGAACTACTATCTGAGTGACTCCGGAGAAAAACATATGAAAAACTGGCCGTGCAATATCAAAAAGATGGTCAATCCTTCCTATATCGTTTACTTCGGGGATTCCCGCACCCGGCAGCTGCGCCCGACGAGCTGCTGGAACATGGATCATTACCCGGTTCACGAAAACAACTCGGCAAACTATGTCATGCTGGATGGACATGTGGAAAATCATTCGCAGAAAACCCTCGGTCTGGTCGCTCCGATAAAGGGGTGGAAACATGACCGGGCACGCTGGCTGAATTGGGCAAAATAGGCAGAAAAATACGCCCTTACTCAAGACAATTCACCGGTAAAAAAATTAAACAACAGGGAAAAAACACCTTAAAATCAGGAGAATATGCAAATGAAAAAATTGATAACCACTTTGATAATGGCAAGTTTTGCCATTCTGCACGGAGCGGTAAATGTCCGAACCGCAGAATTGAAACTGCACGGCAAACAACTGATCCTTGAAAATAAATTATCCGGAGATTGGAAAAAAGCCCCCTTATCTTTGTCGCTTTATGACGGCAAAGCCAAAAAATTCCTCCAGCTGCCTGCACCGGAAATTTCTGAATCTGCCGGAAAAATCACCCTCGCTTACCGGATGCCGGATCTTGAGTGGCAGATCACCTTTTCCGCAAGAAGCCGGGTCATCCTCGGCGAATCGACCTTTATCAACAAAGGTAAAGATGAAAAATTCCTTGAACAATTCATCACTCTTAAAACCGATTTCAACACCAAAGATCTCCGTTTCTGGGATGGCTTCGGCAAAACCCGGGCGATCGGCGATAAACTTATCGACCGCAAAGGGATCAAAGGCGCAGTGCTGCCGCATATATCTGCCAGTGACATCTCCTTTGCCGCCAGCGCGGTATACAGCGATGACAGTGCCTTATCCATCGGTCATGTGACCTTTGATCCGGTAAGTTACACCGCCGTCACCTATGATCCGGCATCCGGAAATTACTCATACAGTCAGCGTTTTGTCCTTTCCGGCGGGGAAAAACTCCCTCTCCGGCACGTGATCGTATCCAGCACCAGCGATTACGGCGCCCCGGAAGGCGTCATCCAGCAGCATTACGACTCATTCCCCGAAGTCTGGGCAGTCGCCGGCGGTCAGGATAACCCTTACGCATGGGGAAACTGCGCTCATTACCGCAACTGGTGGGATACCCCCCGCCCGGAAGAATCCCGCCGTCTGCAGTACACTCACGACTGGGCATACGCCCCCTATCGCCGCGCCGGTGATATGATGATGAAAAAAGAGTTGTTCGATTACAAACCGGATAATGAAATCGTCAACCGGAGACGGGGAAAATTCGGCGGATATCCCATCAATTACAAAACCACCAGCCGTGATGAATTTCTGCGTGTCCGCAAAGAACGCTACCTCAAATACGGTAAACGGTACGGATGGATGTTTTACAACAACTGCTCCGGGGTCTGGTGCGAAAGACAACTGGCAGAAAAATATTATCCGGATTCACTTACCAAAGACCCCAAAACCGTCACCCTCATCAAAGGATGGTCTACCGGCCATGACTGGGAAGTGCGCGTTTTCCCGATGGGAACCAGCTGGGCTGCCGCCTTTGAACGCGACATGAAAGAAATCGCAGAAGATCTCGATCTGCCCGGTTTCGCCCTCGATTGCGGCGGCGGCGGCGCATACTACCGCGGCCCGGCAGTCAAAAAGATGCTCCCCGGCAGAGCATGGGATGATAAAGGCGCGTTCATCGATCAGAGCGTCGCCGTCAACCATGTGGTTGATTTCATCCACTCCCTGCGCCCTGCCCCCAACCAGTTGACCGTCCACAACAACGGCAACCAGAAAGGCGATATCGTCATGCTGGAACGCCCCTTCCTGAATATCGCCGCCATGAAACAGATGCTCCCTCTCTACCGCTGGTTCATCGGTCCGCGTCCCGGTAATGTCCACGGTCACGGTTTCATGTTCAAAGAGATGATGCCAGACTGGCGCAACCGCACTCAGGCGGAATTCATCGACCTGATCGGCAGATTATCCGATTATCAGATCATGAATCAATTCAAGTGGGGCTTGAGCCAGACCTTTGTCACCTTTTACGGCAATCCGCAACAGGTGTATATCCTGCCGGAAATTCTGGGATTGATCCGTGCCGGATGGCAGTCTGCCACCCCGGTGAAGGTCTCCAAAGATCTCTATGCCCCCTATATGTCACGCTACGGCAAAGGGGCAAACACCTTCTTCTTCTTCGGCAACACCTCCAAAAAAGATTCCAAAGGTACGGTCGCTGTCGACAATTTGGAACTGACTGCCGACGGCAAAGCAAAATTCATCTTTGTCAAAAAATTGCGCAATCAGTCGGAAACTATCAATAAAATTGAGAAAAACTTTTCCAAATTCGACACTGTTCTGCCCTCCAGAGTGCCGGTGCTTTATGAAACCGTTTGCGGATTCACCTCTGCTCCGGAAAAATTCACCGCCGTCGCCAAAAGTCAGAAACAACTGGAAAAACAACTCTACTCAGTCAAACTTGACGGCAAAGGATTTACCGGCGACCTCTCTTTCCGCAAGATCCGTTTCTTCCATCCGGCAGAGGTCACAATTGATGGCAAACCGGTGAAATTTATCAGTGATGATAACGGATATACGGCAAAGAATGTCAACTTCAGCGCAAACAGCGAAGTCAAGATCCTCTATGCCTCTGACTTCTTCAATCTGCCGCAGGAAAAAATCGTGAATTTCCCGTTTGTCAATAAAGCCAAACGGATCACCTTCCGGCTTCACATCCCCAAAAACGATGATAAGGCTATGGCGTTTACCGAAAACTTCAATGAATACTTTGCCTTCTGCTTCAAAAGAAAAATCATCGCTTCTTCCGCCAAACCGCCGGTATCACGCAACGATGCCAGCTTGCAGCGCAATGATGTCATATCTTTACAGATCGTGCCGGATAAACCCAATACCATCGAACTTCTGCCCGGCAACGGTATCCTCATCCGTGCAAAAGATACTAAAACCATGAGCGAAATGCTCCGGGAGTTTGCAGCGGTCATGGATATCCGTTTCCCCTACATATTCAAATTCTCCGGCAGCATGGGTATCTATGACGATCAGCTCAGCCACTTCAAAATGCACGGCAGACACATTCCGGAAAGGAGATATTTTGAATGAAAAATTTCACCATTTTTTCCGCACTGCTCCTGCTGGCTGCCGGTTGTGCCACCAAAGAGGCCAAAATCTGTACAACAGAACTCAATGACGGTTATACCCGTTACACTTTGAGCAACGGTTATATCGGAGTGGATGTCATGCCGCAGCTGCGCGGCATGATTTCCGGAGTGCGTTATATTCCGGAGAACCGGGAACTTTTCCGGGAGATGAAAATCAAAGTCGCTAAAGATGATCTGCTGCCGCCATTCCCGGAAGTGACCTCCACCGGAATCACCGATTTCCTCTGGGGAGTGACAACCAAAGGTGATGTACCGGCAAAGGTGATAAGCTCCACCAATTCTCCGGAATATGCCGACATCGTTATGAATGACCGCTTTTTCCGGATGCTCAACTGCGAATTCACCAAACAGGTTTCGCTCAAAAAAGATTCTTCGGCAGTACAGATAAAAATCACTCTCCGCAATCACTCCAAAAAAATCATCAACGCTGCCCTCTGGCAGAATATCATCCAATCTGTCAGCAGAGATATCCAATGGGATACCATCATCATCCCCTGCAAAGGAAATACCGCAAAGGTCGGACGCAAAGGAGTGAAATTCTTTGAAGAAGATACCGTTTATCAGGAGTGTGACCACAATGACCGGGAGGTGTTTACCGCCCCGGCACGCCCGTGGATCGCCGCCAGAAGCGATCTGGAAAAAGGCGTTTTTATCCTGCGTACCGCCGATGAACTTGCCGCAGAGGGTGCATTATTCTACACCTACAAAGCATTCCAAAATCATACAATGGAGTTTATTTCCAAACCGCTTGCCATTTCTCCGGGAAAATCAGCGGTTTACAATCTGGAATATATCTTCCTGCCGGATATGCAGAATCTTTCGGAGGTTTTCGGCAAAGATGTCACCACCGGTATCCATGCGGCGGTTTCCGGCAAAAAAATGATAATCAATATGCAAAGTTCCGGAGTTGTTCCTCCAACGGAATGGTCATTTTTCCTGACCGGAAAAGATGGTAAAAAATATAATTTCCCCAAAGAACTCATCCCTGAGCTCAAACCGGGTAAACTCATAACATTGAAATTGCCGCTGCCATCCGGAATCCCCGCCGGGAAATACCGCTTCTGCGGCAATTCCGCAGTGGAAAACTTTGTCGCCTCTGATACTGTTACGATCAAATAAGTTGAAATATGAATATCAATATGAAAAACACCTGCTTTCTGCCGCTTTTCACTGCGGTAATTCTTTGCGGATGCACCGGAAAAACGGTAAATTCAGCAAAAATCGAAACCCCGGATGCATGGAGCAGTGCCAATCAGGCACGATACAGTCAAACCGACTTCACCAATGCCGTCTGGCATGAGACTTTTGCCGACGGTAAAACTCCTTTTACCGTGGAGTATCACAATGGTGCCACCGGTAAAGTTTCCGTCGTCAAAACCGGCGGCAGATCTGAAACCCATGCCCTGCAAACCATAAAAAGCAATGACAAGGGCTTTATTCTGATCAAATTCAATAAGCAGATCCCGGTGACTAAAGGAGCCAAACTGCAATTCAACGCATTCTATCAGGGGATAAAAAATTCCGCACTCTACTCCAAAGCAATGCTCAGAATGCAGACCGCCGGACAAAAGAACTTCAAACTTTTCAGTTTCTACCCCGGAATAACCGGCGGCGACCGCATGCAGGAGATCATTGCCACTCCTCCGGCAACCTGGGAAAGAAAGTTCACTCAGCGCAAAGCCGAAAGCGGGATGACCTGTTTTGAACCGGTACTTATCCTCGCCGGTGCCCCGTCGGAAGCGATATGGGATGACTTCTATATCGAAAATGACAATATCTCCGCAGAAAACTGGAACAACTTTTTCAACCGCCGCCAGCCGGTTGACCGCAGCAGCGAAATGATTTCCAAAGAGGATTTGCAGAAAAAAATCGCCGCAGAACCGGATCACACCGGCAAAGTCGTCAGAATAAACGGTAAAAGCCGCCTGTTGATCGACGGCAAAATCACCGCCCCGGTGATAAATGGTCCTTACGGCGGATTTGTAGTCGGCAAAAGTTACTCCAATGTCAAAGACTTCGGAGCGATCGGAGTGAATTTGAGTAAAGTTTCCATCCGACTCGGAGAGGGATTCCCAGCGAAAACCTACCGCGGCTGCTGGAAAAGCAAAGATCAGCTCGATCTTTCCGGAGCAGTCGAACAGATCAGCAACTCCCTGCGCCTTAATCCCAATGCCCGGATAATCCTTTCCATCACCTTGCACCCTTACTGGAATTTCACAAAAGATTTCCCCGGCGAAGCATGGCTCGGATATGGAAACAAACCGGTCTACGGCTCAGGTATCCATATCAATGAAAGCCTCAATACCAAACCCAATGCCAACCGCTGCGTCTGGCCGTCATATCAGTCGGAAATACTCAAAGATCTTTACAAAAAACAAATTGCAAAAATCATTAACGAATTGAAACGCACCGGATTATCCAAATATATCGTCGGTCTCCATATCGGCGGAGGTCACGATAATCAGATGGTGGTCACTCACTTCGATTACAGCCAGCCGTCACTAAAGGCTTTCCGGAAATTCCTCAAGGATGAGTACGGTTCTGTTGACAATCTGCGCAAAGCATGGCGTGATCCGTCGGTCACCTTTGAAAATGCTCAGGCACCGGGATTTACCGGCAGTGACGATTGCCTCTATCCGGAAAAAGAACAGAACCGGATCGACTTTTTCCGCTACAATAAAACTGCCGGTTGGCGCATGGCGGATGAAATCGGAGAATTCGCCCGTAAATTGATGGGCAAAGAGGTATTCACCATGCGCTGGTGCATGGGAGCGTATGCGGGCAATCCGGGGTCATCGCTGGATATCTATGATTTTCTTGTTAATCAGAAATTTGACATCCTGGTGGCGCAGCCCTCATACAATATGCGTCCTCCCTCATCCCCGACCGTGCCGAAACTGCCGCTGGATTCATTCCATCTCCACGGAAAGATCTATACCGATGAATTCGATATCCGCACCTGGAATGCCGCTCCGTCATGGGAAAAGGAGATCATGAGTATATCCTGGGGATTGATGATCGACTCAGCGATGTGGCAGAGTGCCAACCGCAAACTTGCCGGAACCATGTTCGCAAGGGATATGGGATTCTGGTATCTGGATATGGCTCCGGGATGGTTCAATCATGAGAATATTTTGAAGGATATCGGTTCAAGTGCAAAAACCGGACAGATGCTGGCGGAAACCAGACCTTCGGCATGGCATCCGGATGCGGCACTGGTGATCGATGATGATGCAATGTTCCTTCGCAACCTCCCCTCGCCGCAGTGGATGTTTGATATGACCATGCTCATTCCGGAACAATTCGCCTTTGCCGGTTCCGCCGGAGTGCCTTTTGCC
>JAFVZG010000059.1 GCA_017508285.1 Lentisphaeria bacterium
ATTGGAGCAAAAGTAAAATGCTGAAGTATATCACAGTTACCCTGCTCTCCTGCGCGGTAAACAGTGACAGTTACCGTTATGTTATGAGTATCGCTCAAACTTTGACCGGCGATGACAGCAAAGATGTGATGGCGGGTTTCCCCTATCCGTTTGCCGCCGGGAATTGATTGGAAACAACTTTACTTAAAAAAATATTCTTGGAGAAAACTGTTATGAGCAACATCCCTGCAATCGACTGGAACCGGGTGAATATCCTTATCGATCTTGCCCTCAGTGAAGATCTTGACAGCCGTGGAGACACCACCACCAATGCCTGCGTACCTGCCAATGCCCGTTCCCGGGCAGTTTTGCTGTGCAAAGAGGATAAAATGGTTCTCGCCGGTATCAAAGTTGCGGAAAAGGTCTTCAAAAAAATCGATCCGGAACTGGAATTCACCGCTTTGAAGTCCGATGGTGAACTCTGCGTCAGAGGCGAAAAACTGGCGGTCATCGAAGGTTCGGCAAGGGCGATCCTTACCGGAGAGAGAACTGCATTGAATTTCATCCAGCGGCTCTGCGGAGTTGCCACCATGTCTCACACCTATGCCAATGAGTTGAAAGATTCCTCATGCGTGGTGCTGGATACCCGCAAAACCACTCCCGGTTACCGCAACCTGGAAAAGTATGCCGTCGCCGTCGGCGGTGCCGGAAACCACCGTATCGGTCTTTTTGACCGGATCATGATCAAAGACAACCACCGGGAACTTG
This sequence comes from Lentisphaeria bacterium, assembly GCA_017508285.1. GTDB lineage: Bacteria > Verrucomicrobiota > Lentisphaeria > Victivallales > Victivallaceae > UBA1784. Next base: position 748 of record JAFVZG010000059.1, read on the forward strand.
CCGCCCTTGAGGGCGACGGAGCGATCGCCAGAGCCGTCAAACGCGCCAGAAGTGCTTATCCTGATCTGGAAATCGAGGTGGAAGCCGATACCCTCGACGAAGTGGCTCAGGCCGCTGAATGTGCCGTGGAACACATCATGCTGGATAATATGACCAATGAAGAGATGAAAAAGGCGGTCGCCATCGTTGCCGGCAGAGCCAAACTGGAGGCTTCCGGCGGCATCACTCTGGAGCGTCTGGCATCCATCGGCAGGATCGGCGTGGATTTTGTATCTTCCGGAGCGTTGACCCATTCGGTGCGTTCCATGGATATCTCGCTGGATATCGAGGTGCTGAAATGATCGGATTGCTCTCTGGAAAACTGCTGGAAAAGGATTTTTCCGGTTGTTTGCTGGATGTTTCCGGGGTGGGGTATGAGGTATTTATTCCTCTTTCCACCTTTGACAGACTGCCGCTGGAAAATGAAACGGTGACTTTATTCATCCACACCCAGGTGCGGGAAGATGCCATCACCCTTTTCGGTTTTGCCACCAGAGAGGAGAAAAAACTTTTTCAGCAGTTGATCAACATTTCCGGAGTGGGCGGCAAACTGGCGTTGAATATCCTCAGCGCAATGCCCGCCGGCAGTTTCTGTGCCGCGGTCGCATCCGGGGATGTCAAATCGCTCTCCCGGATCAATGGTATCGGCAAGCGTACCGCGGAAAGATTGATCGTGGAGTTGAAAGGCAAACTTGCCGGTATCGATCCGGATACGGCCGCTCCTGATTCCGGCAGTGCCGGTGCCGATGCCGCCGCCGCACTGGAGCAGCTCGGTTACCGCAAAGATCTGGTCAACAAGACCGTCAATGCCCTGCTTGCCGAATTGCCCGCCGGTGACTGCACCGTGGAAAATCTTATCCGTGCCGCTTTGATGAAACTCAACTTCTGACAGGGAAAGTCACTCCGATGCTCAACAACGATGAACACAACAGACAGGCAATGCTCCTCGGAGTCGGTCTGGATAATAACGACGGTCACAAGCGGGTCACTAAAGGAGATAATTTCTACCTCGCCGGAGGTTCTGAAGAGACCCATGAGCGCATGACCGAAACCGTAATCAAATTCAACGAAAAACTTGCCCGCAAAGGCAAACATCTGCAGGAGCTGTCAAAAGAAGAATTCCGCGACCTCATGCGGGAAGCTGAGGGGAAATAGTTTTCCATGATCGCCAAGGTCATTACCGATATTTCGCTCGATAAGGAATTCGACTATCTGGTGCCGCCGGAATTGGCAGATTCCCTGCGCCCCGGCAGTGCGGTGACCGTGCCATTCGGCAAAAGCCGCCGCACCGGATACATCCTTTCGCTGGTGGAAAAGAGCAGTTACTCCCCGGATAAACTCAAAGCCCTCACCGGCATTGCCGCCGACCGCCCTGCCATCCCCGAAAATCTCATCCGGCTGGGCAGATGGATCGCCGACTACTACTGCGCTTCTCAGGAACACTCCATACGCACACTTCTGCCCGCCGCCATCCGCACCGGCAGGGTCAAAGAGAAAAAGTGCCGTTTCTACTCCATTGCCGACCGGGAAACTGCAGAAAAATATATCATCGCCAATGCCAAAGTCACCCGGCTGGCAAAACGCGTGGAACTTCTGCAGATGCTGCTGCGAAAAGGCGAAAGCCGCAAGGGTGATCTTGCCACTGAGACCGGATTTTCTATGGCGGCATTCGATGCGCTTTGCAAAGCCGGGTTGATCTCGGTCAGAGAGGAGGCTGTGACCCCGGAATTTGACAGCGGCATCGAAACACTGCCGGATTCCCCCCTGCCGCCGTCACCGGATCAGCAGAAGGCTCTCGATCAGATAACGGAGATGCTTTCCGGCAGAAGCACAAGCCATGTGCAGCTGCTTTACGGAACTACCAACAGCGGAAAAACTGAAGTCTATCTGCAGGCGATAAGCAAAGTTTTATCCATGGGCAAAGCCGCTATCGTGCTGGTACCGGAAATCTCTCTTACGCCTCAGACGGTGCGCCGTTTCCGTGCCAGATTCGGCACAAAATTGAGCGTGCTTCACAGCCGTCTGTCTGACCGTGAACGCTTCGATGAGTGGAACAAAATAAACTCCGGCAAAGTGCAGATCGCCATCGGAGCGCGTTCAGCACTTTTCGCTCCGTTCAAAAATCTGGGGCTGATCGTAGTCGATGAGGAGCATGACAGCAGTTACAAGCAGTCGGAGTCTCCCCGGTATCACGCCAGAGATGTGGCAGTAGTGCGCGGAAAACTGGAAAACGCCTGCGTCATCCTCGGTTCAGCCACCCCTTCTGCCGAAAGTCTTTACAATGCAAAAGAAGGCAAATTCATGCTCTGCCGCATGGCGGTGCAGGTGGATAATAAACCGGCACCGCTCATCCGGATCGTTGACCGCCGCCTTGATCCGCCGCCGGAACCGGGAGTGAGCAATCTGCTCTCACCGATACTTATCCATGCAGTGGAAGAACGCCTTGAACGCGCCGAACAGTGCATCCTCTTTCTCAACCGCCGGGGTTATGCCCGCAGCCTCTGCTGCCCGCAATGCGGTTACGAAGCGCGCTGCCCGGAGTGTTCAGTAAATTACAATTACACTTACAGCCGCAGCCGCGAGATACTCTCATGCCACCTTTGCGGCGGCGTGGTTCCGGCTCCGCACTCCTGCCCGGAATGCGGATTTCAGGATATCCGTTACTCCGGCAGCGGCACTGAGAAGCTGGAAAGCTGCGCCAGAGGCATCTTTCCCGGAGCGCGGATCGGCAGGATGGATTCCGATATGATGCGCTCGGCAGAAGATTATGAAGTGGTGCTGGATAAGTTCCGCCGGGGCAAACTGGATATATTGGTCGGTACGCAGATGATCGCCAAAGGATTGCACTTCCCCGGAGTGACGCTCGTGGGAGTGGTCAATGCCGATCTGGGGTTGTCGATGCCGGATTTCCGGGCGCAGGAAAGGACGTTCCAGATGCTCACTCAGGTCGCCGGAAGAGCCGGCAGAGGCGAAAAAAGAGGCGAAGTCATCTTCCAGACCATGAGAGACAGTGAAGTGCTCCGTTTCGCTGCCGAATTGGATTTTGACGGTTTTTCCAAATTTGATCTTGAATTCCGTGAGATGCTCAATTATCCGCCGTATACCCGGTTGATCGCCATATTTTTCAAGGGGGAAAAGGAGAGTGAAGTTGCCTCTTATGCCGCCGGATTCGCCGAAAAACTGGAGGCTTACCGGCATGAAAATCTCCGCATCACCCCGCCTGCCCCGGCTCCGGTGGAAAAGATCCGCAATCAATTCCGTTATCTGATGACAGTCAGAGGCACGGGGCTGAAAAAGATCCGCGAAGCGATCCGGATCCTTGCGCTGCACCATCTGCCGCCAAGCGGTATTTCCGTGGCGGTGGATGTGGATGCCCAGAGTTTGATGTGATTCATAGTGTGCCGGTTTTATCCGGTATTTTTCCGCCATCCCGGATACTTTGCGGGGAACAATCGAAGCGTTTGACAAAAAGCCGGTAGAAACTGGAGTAATCCATCCACCCGCTTCTGGCGCAAACCTCTTTCAGCGACAATCTGGTGCGCCGCAAAAGATCCACCGCTATTTTCAAGCGGAAGCGGATGATATATTCATGCAGGGTTATCCCGGTTTCCCGGTAGAATATCCGGCTGAGGTGTTCTCTGGATATTTGAAAACGCGCCGCCAGTTTTTCCACCTGCAGATCAGCTGCCGGGTCTGCGGCGATCAGATTCTGCAATTCGACCGTCAATGCGCTGTAAGAATTCGGATGCACCTCCTGCGGGGAACAGATCTGACCGACAGTTTCCAATACCAGATTACCTCCTTCAAATGGAGAAAGTATCTGCACCGCACCGGCATAGTTGCGGAATTCCCGCAATTTTTTTACCACCGCCGAATTGGGAGCGACATCAAAAATATAGCCGCTCTGCCGGTTGATCTCATTCACCAGCTGCCGGGTGTTGCCGCCGAAAAAGGCAAACCACAGAAAACGCCACGGTTCTCTGGCACGGGGCGGATAAAAGTAACATACTTCCGGATCATTGTGGTTGTGGATAAAACATTTACCGGCAGATAACTCAAACTCTCTGCCGGAAATATCGATCCTGCCGCATCCGGCAATGGTGATCACGACCTGCGCCCCATCCTCGCTTCTTTTTCTGCCATCCCAGCGGTATGCGGGTGTATTCTGCACCTCTTCGCCGATCATTTCCGGCACCGGCAGTGATTCCAGAGCCCGGTGGATCGAAAAGTGGGTCTGCCACAGGCGCACATCATCATAACTCATAAATGTATTCCTCCATATTTACAAGATAGCATCAAAAAAAATTTTTTCAATATCACAAAAGGGTTTTATATATCACAAAAAACAATTATTTTATGATTTGCAATCTCATATCAAGCAAAGTATAGTAATTTCAGAGACAAAAATCTGCAATCTTTCAACAATCAGCAAGGAGGTTGTCATGCAGAAGATCAAAGTTACCATCTGGAATGAATTCCGTCACGAGAAAAATAAGCCGGCTATCGCCGCCATCTATCCGGAAGGTCTCCACCGGGCAATCGGCAAAGGTATCGCCGCCGATGATCTGGAAATCCGTTACGCGACACTGGATGAACCGGAACACGGCCTGACCGATGAAGTGATCGCCGATACCGATGTGATGATCTGGTGGGGCCATTGCGCCCATGCCGAAGTGCGTGATGAGATCGTGGAAAAAGTCCACAAACGGGTTTTGGAAGGTATGGGATTGGTCGTGCTGCACTCCGGACACTTTTCCAAGATCTTCCGCCGGGTCACCGGATGCAGCTGTTCACTCAAATGGCGCGAAGCCGGGGAAAGAGAGAGATTGTGGAATATCGCTCCTTACCACCCCATTACCCAGGGGATCGGCGAATATTTTGAAGTTCCCCATGAAGAGATGTACGGTGAACGCTTCGACATCCCCAAAGATGGAGAGATCCTCTTTATCAGTCACTTTGAGGGCGGCAATGTCTTCCGCAGCGGCGTCACCTTTGAAAGAGGTTACGGCAAGATCTTTTACTTCCAGCCCGGTCACGAGTCTTATCCGACCTACTATCAGTCGGAAGTTCTCAAGGTCATCGGCAATGCGGTACGCTGGGCAAAACCGGTATTTTTCCGTCAGATGAGCGCGCCCTGCACCCCGGCATTGGATAAAATTTATTCGGAAAACAGCGGGCCGGTCACCGGAATCATCCAGAATATCGACGGTACCGCCAAATAAGAAAGGGAAAGCACTATGAGCAGAAAACTTAAAGCCGGAGTGATCGGGCTGGGAATGGGCTGGAACCATTTATCCGGTTATCTGTCACACCCCGATGTGGAAGTCGTCGCAGTCGCCGACCGCCGGGATGACCGCCGCAGCCGTTTTGATAATGAACACGGCAGCAAAAATATCAAATTCTACACTGAAGGAATGGAGTTGATCAAAAATGAGCAGCTCGATATTATTTCAGTTGCAGTTCCCAACTGTCAGCATAATCCGTTGACCGTCGCCGCTCTCGAATCCGGAGCCAATGTCCTTTGCGAAAAGCCGATGGCAATGAATACCGCTGAAGCCGTTGAAATGCTGGAAACCGCCAAAAAATGCGGCAAAAAACTCGGAATAAACTTCTCCTACCGCTTCTACCCCCAATCCAGAGCCATGAAAAATATGGTCGATGCCGGAGTGATGGGAGAGGTGTATTTCGCTCAGAGTACCTGGTTCCGCCGGGATGGTATTCCGGGATTGGCATCATCTGATTTCGGCACATCCAGCCGTGCCGGCGGTGCCATGGGGTCATGGTTCTTTGACAAAAAGCAATCCGGC
>JAFVZG010000060.1 GCA_017508285.1 Lentisphaeria bacterium
AGAATTCTGCCGCATCACTTTCTTCGGGTTCCACCCCGATGATTGAGCAGCATTTTTTTGACCCGTTTGTCAGTGGCAATATCGGCCGCGCGCTTGCCATTGCGGTCGCGCCAATCGGGATCGGCTCCGGCATCCAGCAATACTTTTATCACTTCCGGCGGCTGTTTTCCGCAGACCGCTGCGTAAAGAACAGGATACATTCCGTGCAGTCCCTGAACAAGTCTGAGATTATTTATATTCTTTTCGATTCTCAGTAACTCCGCAAGCCGCTTCGGCGGGAAACTGTAACTGGAATATAATCCGCTGAATACATTGCGTTCACGGCGATTTTCCGGAATGGCTGCAAAGATTTTTCTGGTTGTACTCAGCGGTAAATCACGGTGATCGACACACAGCAATGCGTACGGCATACTATCCCAGTGGGCATCTTCAAAATTCCCGGTGTGCGCCAGCATAAAGAGAGCTATTTTATCAGCCTCCGGCATCCGGGAATGTTGAAGAATAAAATACCAGAACATATTCAGGGATTTTCCGCCATATCCCTGAGGATTGCGGCCGATATCCCCGCCTGCATTGATCATCATTTTGATCACCTCGAAGAATTCTTTCTGCTTTTTCCCGTCGTTTAAGTTGCGGTACCGGGGAAAATTCCGGAACAACGACTGCATCGGAGTTGGTCTCAGCGGATATGCGAAATTGGGATCGGCTTTAAATTCCAGCAGCATCCTTATTGCCGGGATATCGACTTTTTTGCAGGCATCCGCCAGCAAAGTGTTGCCGTCTGGCAACATCAAATCGGCATTGATACCTTCCTGCAGCATTTTCCGGCAGGCGGTAAGATCATTTTTTATCCACAATTGGTAAAATTTGCCTGTTGAAGCAAAATCAGAAGCTTTTTTCTGTCTATTGTTGCGGATATCCGGATCTGCCCCGGCAAGGAGCAGCAACCGGCGTATCTGCTGACCGTTGTTTATCCGGTAGGTATAAAAGAGGGCTGTTTCGCCGTTTTGATCCTGCAAATTCGGGTTGACCCCGATTGCAAGCAGCAGTTGCACGACCTCGATCCGATTGCTGAATACGGCAGCAATGAGATGATCGGCAGAAAATTCTCCACCGTCAAAGAAGAGGAATTTGGCAAGAATCTTCAAATCAGGCCGGGAACGGTTGTTGATATTGAATAACTGTGAGATCACCGGCTCCAGGCAATTGGCAGGTAAACCGTACTTTATCAAATCCGGCACAGCAGTACTTCGGTTGATCATCTTCTGCAATGGCAGAGGATCTGCCCAGCGGCTGATCAGTATCCGGAGTATCTTCTCCTCATTGGCAATCCTTCCGGAGGTCACAGAATAGATCAGCGGTCCACAGAATCTACGGTAAGCGGAGTCTTTCACTTCGATATTCGGATCGACGGATTCATTGCGGATCATTTTCTGCAGATCATTGGAGAATTCTCTATCATAACCGCCGATTCCCCAATCCCGGTGTCTGGCGGTATATTCTTCAAACATCCGCTGCAATTTCTTCCCTTCTTCCGGATCATACTTCGCAGAACGGGCAGCCGAGATTTTCCGGTTGCGATTTTCGATAAATCTGATACGCGCCTGCCATTCACGGCACAGCTCCTCCCGGCATTTGATAAGTTGGCGCAGCAGAATGCGGTCTTTACGGGATAACTTGTCGATTTTGCCTTCAGCGGCGGCATTTTTCCGGCGGCAATCTTCGACAAATTTTGCATAGTTTTGCTTCATCAGATCAAGCTGCTCAGCCGGAGTGATATCTCTCTTTATATCCATGACCGGGCGCAGTCTGCTTACCGGTGCGGGCTGCACCACTGCCGGTTTGGGTCTTTCCGCAGGTTTATTTTCCGCAGGTTTATTTTCCGCAGGTTTATTTTCCGCAGGTTTATTTTCCGCAGGTTTATTTTCCGCAGGTTTATTTTCTGCAGGTTTATTTTCCGCAGGTTTATTTTCTGCAGGTTTGGATTCTTCTGCAGGTTTGGATCCTTCTGCAGGTTTGGATCCTTCTGCCGTTTGGGGTTCTTCTGCCGGAGCAGTTTTCTTTTCAACCATGATACCAAAATCACTCTTTGGTTTCACCGGCAGAGTAAAATGGATGGAAGATGACTTGAAAATGCCGGATTCCGGGGAAACATAGGTATTGCGGCCGCCGGAATACGGCAGCAGTGTCAAAGGCTGATCGTAAAGAGTGACATAGCCGATCCGGCAATCTGTTTCGGAATACATTCCGCCAAATTGCAGGCTAAAGAGCATCGCATCTCTTTTTTCGATCAAATATGAACCGATGAAGACCTTTCCGGCAAAGATTGTCAATCTTTTGGCTTTTGCATCGCAGGATATGGTAATGTTTGTCCATTTTTCCGGCGGTACATTCCAATCGACCGCGACATAGCCGCTCGCGGTCATCAGGAACAACTTCTTCTGGTAGATCATGACGAAGATGCTGCCGGTCTTGAAAATGGATTCATCACCTTCCGGGGGCATCCGGAAAGTAACAGAAAGAGTGTATCCATGCAGCATCCGGGGTACCTCTATTCCGGCACGCACCACTCCTCTTTTTTTACCGGTATTCAATTCAGACAACCGGTTCAAACAGGCTGCCCCATTACTGATAATGGCGGAAGGAAAACTCTCTTCCGGCGGAATTTTATCTTTGAAATCATAATCAAAAACCAGATTTTCTTCCGGCATCGCTTCAACGGCAACTTTCGGGTATCTGATTTCGCTTTTGTCGTTGCGGAATACAAAACTGCTCCCCAACTCACTGTAAGGATCAGGATATTTGGGTAATATAAACTTCCCTGCCAGCGGATTATACGGTTTTTCAGCGTTATAGGAATTTTTCTTATCCTCTTCACTGCGCTTTTTGTAGTAATTATGGATATATTTGAAGTTTACTGCGATAACTGCCAGCAATATCAGGGCAAATATCAGACGCCCGATGCGTATTATGCCGCCGGGCTGCCCTTTCTGCTTGCCGGGCAAAAGCAGCTGCAGAAGTTTTTTTGTTCCGGAACCCAAAATTCCGGTCACTTTACCGGCGGCACCGCCGGATTCCTTCTGAAGCAAAGATAATATCTCATCCGGCGAAGCGGGGCGGGCAGACGGATCTTTAAGCATCATCCGGTCGATCAAATCCAGAAATCCGGCGGAAAGATCCGGGCGTAAATTTTTCAAAGGTTCTCTTTCGCCCCGGATCACCTTGAGAATGATTTCGACAGCAGTTGTTCCGTCATAAGGGAGCTTACCGCTGGCGGCATGATAAAGGGTCGCACCGAGACTGTAAATATCACTGCGGATATCGACAGAATGAGCACTTTGACACTGCTCCGGAGAAGCGTAACTTGGAGTTCCCATCGTACTCTGCTCCATAGTTAGGGTCATCTCACCGGCGGGGTGGTTGCTCTCACTTTTGGCGATCCCCAGATCCATAAGCCGGAATACCCCGTTTTTATCCAGCATGATATTTGACGGCTTGATATCCCGGTGCACGACATTGGCTTCATTGAGACACTTCAGAGCATTTACCATGGAAACAAGGACTATTTCCAGATAACTCTCATCCAACTTCTGTTCATTGGCGATCTGCAGCAGGGTCTGCCCTTCCACATATTCCATGGCGATAAAGAAGTAACCGGTCTTGAAATCATTACCCGCATCGTAAACCTTGACGATATTTGGATGAGAAAGCCGGTGCAGCAGCCGGGCTTCACGCAAAAACCGCTTCACATACATTTTATCATCGGCGGCATGGTTATCCCGCATCAATTTCAAGGCGCACAATTGTTTGAGCAAAAGATGTTCAGCCAGATAAACTTCCGCCATACCTCCCCTGCCTAAAAGGGAAATGATCCGGTACTTGTCAAAGATATCCCCATCCTGCAGTACCCGTTTCGATGCGGTACAATTCCCGATGCCGTCAAGGGTCGAACCATAATCATCATCCAGCAAATTCTGACCGGTATTGAATGCGGCATTGCATTTAGGGCAGCGGATATTCTCATCGAAAACCATATCCAGCGGCACTTTGATCTTAGTCCGGCAGCCGGGACAAAAGAGCAATGCGGAAAATTCCCGGTACCCTCTGCTGATACCGCAGGCGGGGCAGGAGATGATCTCCGGAAAAGTCCCGTCATCATGTTCAAAATTAAAACGGTGTTCGCACTCCGGGCAATCCAATATCGATGAAAACATCGCGCTGTCCTTGAAATAGTTAAAAGTGTTGAATAACGATACCGACTATTGAATATATCCCGTCTGTTCCTTAAAATCAAGCAGTAAGACAAAAATCCATGTTTTTTATTCAACCTGTCGATGGTAAAAGTAAACGCACTCCATTTTTTAGCGCAGTGTACGTTTACTATGACAATTTATGTTTTTCAATGGCGGCATGAGGAGTTTCAGAAGATGTAAATTGACGCAAACACTTGACCGGCGTGACCGGCGTTAATGGACTGAATGGACATGCGCGGTGATTTGTCTGCAAGCATACCGCATGCAGACTGCGCCCAAAATTCCCACAAAATTCCCCAAAAAAACGGGGCTGCTGCAACACCTTTTTTGAGGTATCGCAACAGCCCCGCAATGCTGACAGAAAATCAACTCTTATCAGTCAAGTTTGCAATCCTTGAGGCTCATGAACTTCTTGGAGAGCAATTCGCAGCCGTCTTTGGTGATGATACAGCCGCGTTCCCAGCGCAAACCATAACCGTTGCCGGTGAAGAAGGTATCGATCTGATAGGTCATATTCTCCTGCAGTTTGTAATTGCTGGTAAGTTCGATCCAGGGGGATTCGGTTTCCATGATGCCCAGACCGTGAACCGGACCGTAGAGCATATAATCTTTCCAGCCCTCGGCACAGCCCCAATCGTAGTAATCCTGAGCGATACTGGCGGCATCGGCACCGGCTTTCATCAATTCAAAGGTGTACTTATGGGCGCGCAGACCGAATTCCACCAGTTTCATCTGTTCTTTGGGCAGTTTGCCGAAGTAGACCGGCAGACCGATGGAACTGCTGTAACCGCCGACTCTGGCACCGATATTCAGCTGGATGATCTCATTCTTTTTGAGTTTGGCACCGGTCGGACGGCTGATACCGTTACTGGTACGGTCGCCGCCGAAGCAGTAGAGGCTGTGACCTTCGTATTCACCGCCGTTGGCGTAGATCTCGCGCTGGGCGATACCGATCGCCTGAAATTCAGTCATGCCGGGTTTCAACTCATTGAGCATGGCGGCAACTGCCTTTTCAGCGACCTTGAAGGCTTTGCGGTGGCAGTTGAGTTCGTTTTCGCTCTTGACCCAGCGCAGCGGACGGAAGACCTCATCGGCGACCACCACTTTGACTCCGGGCAGCTGGGAAGCAACCGCATCCAGCGTCGGCTTGGTCATAACAGCAGTACCGACCAGACCGAGGGTTTTCAATTTACGGTCGCCCATCGCCATTTTGACCACTTCGGGATAGGTGGAAAGAGCGATACCGGGATAATCCGGTTCAGCGGATTCGCGGTAGTTGAGCATCATGGCGATCTTGGGCAGAACTGCTCTGCCGGCAGCATATTTGTAACTTTCCGGTCCGATCAACAGCACGGCATCTCCCTCGGCGGGAACAAAAACACCGGCCTGCTCAAAGGTCGGCCAATATTCGGAAAGATAACGGACATTGGCGAAGTCAGACTCCGTACCATGCACCAGACAGGCATCCAGACCGGCGGCCTTGATATTCGCCTGAAACTTGGCAATGCGCTCAAAATATTCACTTTTCGGGATAACATAAGCCATTTTTCAATCCTCCAATTTTTTAATGACATCTTTAATATTAACGCCGAGAACCGTTCCCGGCAAAATCCCATCGGTACAACCGCCGACCGCTTCCAATTCCATAAAACCGGATGGGTCGTTATAGATGCTGAAACGCACCGCTTCACCCGGAGCCTGATCCGGCGGAGCGTCAGCGATATCGATCGCATGCAAACCGTCAGCCAATGCTTCAGAAGTCCGGGTGATCTGCAAATTACGATCCGGCAGAAGCAACTCCACAAAACCGCTTTTTTCCGGCAGTGCCAGCTGGATACGATTCACCGTATCATGCTTCATCGTCACCACTTTGCCGTCACTGGCGAGCAATTCGCCGCTGGGCATATAAAGGTCGCGCACCGGAGCACCCGGCTCACCGAAACGGGCAATGGTTCTTTCATTGACCGTAAATTGCGACAGTGACCACGGGGCAAGCGAAAAAACCTCCGGTGACAATTCGCAGCTGCCGATGTATTCGATCGCGGCAAACTGTTCGATCACCGCCGCCCCGTCGACCTCCCGGATCGACGCCCGCCGGGTGAAACGGCAGGGTATCCCCAACTGCTGATTATTGATAAGGTCTATTTCCGCTGCGATCTCAAAGGAATCACTGCGGCAGGAAACCACCTCATACTGTGCGGAAACCAGTGATGACGGCACCCGCCAACTGCCGGTGGAATATTCATAACCGAATTTCGTCCCTTCCGGAGCCGGCCACAAACCGTCGCCGCCGGGGTTGAAGTAACCGGTACGGGTATTGCTGATATTTTCAGCGGCTTCCCGGCGGAAAAGGCTGACCGCTTCAGAGTTGTATCCGAAAAAAAGTCTGCCTTCCATCCCCGGCACCGCCACAACGGCAGAATTGCCGGATGAGATCATCAGCGGCCGTCTGCCGTTGGCTGAACAGATATCAAAGATCTCTTTAATATTCATCGCTCAATGCTCCGGCGGTCTTGAATACGCCCCCGGCATTGGTCAATGCAGCCAGAAGTTTATCCATCTCTTTCACCGCCACATCACCGCAGTTTTTGGTGATGAAACTGTGCGGATGCACTTCCGCTTCACCGTAATCCAGCACGCCGGTCGGCATTTCGTAATACTCCCACGGGTGGAGATAGAAACAAAGCACCGGGCGGACATTTTTTGCTTCAACATAGTCGATGAAACTCCAGACTTTGCCCAGCAATGCTTCCGCGCCCTCGGTACGGAAAAGCGGCCACTGGTCACGGTCACGGTTGTATGGATCGTTGCTCTCCATAACCAGATCGCAGAAGTTGGGGATCTCCACCAGCTTCATATCCCCCTCACGCGTCCAGTCGTTTTTATCCGGATGGTAGGGTTTGATCATGGTGCGGTAGAAGTACAGCGGCAAAGTGGCATCGGCTTTATAACCGAGTTCCTCAAGGACATTGACCACCTTGTTGCTGCCCCAGAGACGGGGACAACGGAAACTGGTGGGATCGACCCCGGAAACCTCTTTGACGATCCGGGTCGCTTCACGGATCCTGCCCTCCACTTCAAAGGGGAAGACCGGCCAGTTGTTGGGCAGCGGAAAAATGGGATCGCCCAGAGTCTCATGCACCAGAGAGTGACAGCCGGTTTCATGCATACCGCCATCGGCATCCCGAACCATTCTCACGATATTGGCGTTGTTTTCTGCCGCATGACCGGTCCAGAAAAAGGTGGATGGGGCGTTGTGTTTGCTCAACAATTCCAGCAAACGGGGAGTGCCTTTCTGCACGCCGTTATAGTAATCGGTAAAACTGCCGATATCGGTTTCCATGTCGAAACCGAGAACCACATCAAATCTTCCGTCCATAAGAAAAATCCTTTTATGTTAATATTAACATCCGGTTGTTGAGATAAATATACTCTCATGCCGTCAGCAATACAAGTTATTTTTATGAAAAAACCGTTATTTCCGGCAACAAAAACGCAACACCGCATAGTTGCAGCCGTTACCGGCATCCACAACGATTTGCGGTGAATCAGGATCGGAACGGTCGTCACCAACGGTGAATGACGGAGTTTTTTCCACGATCTCCATCCGGCATCCGGCACACTCCCGGGGCAAAGTCAGGCGTTTTCCCTGCAGCTGACGGTGACACTCCAGATAAACTATCAGGTCATCATATTCATGATGGAAGTGAATCGCAGTAAAATCTTTATCCGCAGCCGGATCAAAATACTGACGGTAAGAAACGGTATCCATCTGCCAGTTTTCCGGAAGATCGCTCACGTGATAGATGTACGGGTACATCTTCCATGTGTTGTAAAAGTGATAAAGTTCAGGTCTTATCCTGCGCCACCGGTCAGGTTCCGAACTCAACCCGTAACAGAGCGAATAGCCCAGCACAAATCCCAATTTCCGGCTGGAGTCACCGGCAAAACGGATAAAGCGTTCCGGTTGGCATTCCGGGGCGAGACAATCTTCCTGAGTAAGATGGCGGTCAACTTTTACTGCCTTGTCAAAGCGGATGACTCCGGAAAAATCCACCTCGCTTTCCGAACCGTCACTTCCGGGGAACATGACCGGTTTCAGTTTGGGAATATAAAATTCCTGTACCGGCATGGAACTGAATTCACCGCTCCATATCCACATGGCATCCAGTGCTTTCAGTGCGCTCAAACCGGAAGGAACATTCACATGGCGGTAAGCCACACAAGCTCCGGCAGCTTCATAACGCTGCGTGAGTTTGTAAGAGAGCAATGCGGGCAAATTCCGGTATTTTTCACTTTTTTCACCGGCAGGCAAAGCCGACAGATCCACCATACTCCGGCCGGAAGTAAATTCGGGGAAAGCCTTTTCACCGGGATTTTCCAAAACCATTTTTACCAATGCACCGGGAGACACGACATCGTAATCCATCACATAATCCAGAAAAGTGCATTCCGTCAATGTGCGCGGCTCGACCGGCGTTTTGCCGTCAGCCAGAAATTCCCGCCTGACAAAGCGGTTGGAGGGATAAAGCTGTACCGCAAGAACATCGATCACCGGCAAAATCCTTCCATCATAAAAGAGTCTGTCACCGGTAAAACATGCAAAATCCGGTTCTTTTACATCGCCCGACGGCAGCGGATGGATAAGCAGTCTGTCACGATCCATTACCTGCATCAGACAGAATTTATTGCCGGCAGCATCGGTAAAAACCTTACCGGTATCACGATCACTGAAGCCATGATCGAAAATAAGGATATTTCTGGCAAACGGAGATGCGTGATTACCGCTGAGAGTACCATAACTGCCGACCGGAGAAGCCGGAAAATCATCCGGACCGGCATGGATCAACCGGCCGCGGTCAAAATCGGTGATCGGCGCAAATACCGGTATCAGCCAGGCGTTTTCATCGGTGATGTGCCGCACTTCGATCACAAGATCATATTTTTCAGAATAACGGCTGCGGATCAGCATTTTTCCGTCTTCCAGCCAAAGTTGTATTTTTTCCCGCATAAGAGACCTTTCCAATATGGTTCAAACGATATTTTAATATAACATTGAAATATCCCGATGCAAGTTTTTGCCGTTAAAAAAACTTTCACGGTTGCTTTATCCGTTTTTTATGCTATATTCAAAGTGTTCAGGAAGGATCGATACGGGAAAGATCACCCGCAAGCCGCCACCGGCAGGATGATGAGCAAGCGGGAGTGTACTACCCCGTACCGGCACAGAAGCAAGGCGCGAAAGTGCCCGCGATGCGCCACCGGCTTGTCACGGCGTAGTGCAACGAAGACGGACAGTTAGATTTTATCACAACTAATGACAATAATAAATATTTATGAAACGATTGCAGATTTCCATCACCGATATCGCCGATGCCTGCGGAGTCAGTGCCATGACCGTCAGCCGTGCCTTGCGCCAGAGTGCCAAAGTTCACCCGGAAACTCTGGCGAAAATTCTGGCAAAAGCCGAAGAACTCGGTTACTTCAAAAGTTCCCGGCTCGGCCGCCCGCACCGGCAGAAAAGCGAAAAACCGCGCCGCATCCAGCTTATCCTCGGCGGCGAAGGCAGCACCGTCTCGATCTTCCACTCCCGACTGGTCAACCATATCCAGCGCAGTTTGATCCGGCACAATTGCGAATGTGTGCTTTTTTCCAACGATGCCAGTTATTCCGGATTTCTGATCCTGCTGGAAGCATTAAAAAATCAGGAGGCTGATGCCCGGATCATCATCGGAGACTTCCCGGATTCCCAGTTGAAAACCCTGTTGATGAGCTTCCCCGGAGCGATACTGCTGGATAACCCCGGCGTGGAGGAATTCGATGCCACATTCAGCAGTTTCAACTTTGACAACTACTGCGGAGCAAGAGCGATGCTGAAGCATCTGCTGGATTCCGGGCGGCGGCGGATCATCCTCATCAACGGCACCAAAGATCACTTTTTCAGCAAAGCAATGAAAAAAGCTTATCTTTCAATGCATAAAGAGTATGGTATCGCTGCCGATACGCGGATGATCCGCCACGCCGACTTCACCGCCCCCGGTGCCGCCGCAGAAATGGCAAAGGTGATCGCTGAAAAAATTCCCTTCGATGCCGTTTTCAGCAACGATGAAATGGCCCTCGGCGTTTACCGGACATTGCTGAGCTGCAATATCTCCATCCCGGAAAAAGTCGCCGTCGCCGGATGCGACAACCTGCCACTCGGTCAAATGCTCTATCCGGCATTGAGTACCGTGGATCTGGATTACGGCAAACTGGCGGAAACTGCGCTCAATTTCCTGCTGGCGGATAACGGGGAATTTTCCCCCCGCCGAATCCTTATCGCCCCGGAATTGCTCATCCGGGAAAGCACCCGCTGATTTTTCAGAAAAGTGCCGTTATTTCTTCCGGAGTCGGGAAACCGGTCTGATTGAGTTTGCGGATCGTTACCGCACTGCAGCATGTGCCGAATTCCGCCGCATTCACCAGCGTTGCCCCTGCCGCCAGAGCATAAGAAAATCCGGCAGTAAAACTGTCTCCGGCACCGACGGTATCCGTCGGTCCATCCCACCGGATCGCCGGAATAAAGGTCGTTTGCCGGTGTTCAAAGACAAAACAACCCCTTTCGCCGTCAGTAATGACCAGCTCCTGACCGCTTCTTTCCAGAATGATCCTGCCGGATTCCTCCGGGGGAACTCCCTCTTTGCCGCAAGCCAGCCGCGAGGCCGCCGAAGCATTGATCTTAAGCGTCACGCCGGGATAAGCATCAAGGTGATCCCTGCCGTCAAAAACAAACCGCACCCTGCCGCAATACTTCCTGACCAAACCGGCAAATGCGGCCCGGAACGATGTCGAGTGGATGCCGTTGGCGATCTGCTCATTGACGATCAATACTTTCAGGTCAGGCAGCATTTCTGCCAATCCATCCAGCAGTTTGCCGGTTTCATCTTCGGTCAACGGGGTATTGTCAAGATCG
>JAFVZG010000061.1 GCA_017508285.1 Lentisphaeria bacterium
TGGCGCAATCCTGCACCCCGCTTCCGCCTTTTATGGCGAAAGCCGGGCTTTGTATTGCGCCACGACTGCCGCATCCGGGGGATGCCTCCCCCGGAACCCCCTCGCTCCTCAGCTCACGCTTCGTCGCTTCTTTGGGAGACTCCGGGCATTTTTTGGCGCGGGAGATCACCGGTTGAAAAGTTCTCCGACCCCTTCCACGGTATTGTCAAAAGCCTTTTGAATATTCTCTGCCGGAGTCGGTTCCGGAGGAAAAAGCCAAACTGCCAGCATCAAAACCGCTCCGGCGCAAACCGGAATGGTGAAGTTGTCATCGATCCGCAGTTGTCTGGTAAAGAGTTCTGCCGCTGCGGCAAGGATCACTGCCGGTATTCCGGCGAGGTAAAGCACGGTGTCAGCACCTCCCAGAGCCAGCACCAGAGCAAGAAAGCCGTAACCGGCAGCAATAAATGCCGCCACACCTTCCCATGACTTGCCGTTGGGCGCCGGATGCCTGCCGAATTTTCTGCCGATCAGAGCCGCCGCCGCATCGCCGGTGAGCATCACCGCCAGAGCTGCCGCCGCGATCACCGGCGGAAAAAGCAGATTCACCAGCAATGCCGCCGCCAGAACGAATGCTCCGCCGGAAACCAGCCATTCTCCCGCTTTGACCTCTTTGCGGAGCATTTTACCGAAGAGCATACCATACAATCTGCCGATATATTTACCGCCGTTGGCATAGTCGTGTTCGGAAAAGACCGTGATAAGCAATCCGGCGGCAAAGACCACGCAGGATATCCATCTGCCGTATTCAAAGCAGCGGGGCAGCACCAGAGTCACTGCCACCATCCACAATGAAGACAGATGGATGGCTTTGCGCTTGATCTCCTCAAAATAACTTATTTCGCCCGGCATCATAAAATCACTCCTTCATCCCATGATTCGCCGTGCAGTCTGGAAGCATCGTACCGGGTGCGCGGAACAGGGGTATTTACCGGATAACCGAGGGCGCAGACGCCGACCGGGATGATATTTTCCGGAATATTGAAAAGCTGCCGCAATCCGGCAATGCGTTCCTCTCTGGGGTGCACTCCCAGCCAGCATCCGCCCAGACCGAGAGCCGGAGCCGCCAGCAGGATATTCTCGATCGCCGCTGAACAATCCTGCAGCATATAAGAGAGACTGCCCATATAAGCTTTCTGCAGATCGCCGCAGACGATGATCGCCCCGCCGCAACGGTTGAGAAATTGACCGTTGGGCAGGATGGTTGCCATTTTTTCC
This sequence comes from Lentisphaeria bacterium, assembly GCA_017508285.1. GTDB lineage: Bacteria > Verrucomicrobiota > Lentisphaeria > Victivallales > Victivallaceae > UBA1784. The sequence continues at coordinate 1,258 of JAFVZG010000061.1, forward strand.
CGCATACTGCGGTCACTGACCACCACAAATTCCCACGGGTCGCAGCAGCGTGCCGAGGGAACAGCCATTGCGGCTTCCAGCAGTTCCCGGTAGGTTTCGCTATCCAGCACTTCTCCGGTGAATTCCCGTACACTGCGGCGTTTCCAGATAAAATCAAGTTCCGCTCTCATATAATTATCTCCTCTGTGAATTTTCAGGAACCGGTTTTTGTTCCGGCAATCTTCCGGGCCAATAGTTGCGTACCACCCCGATCACCACTCCGTAAAGGAGTTTTTCATGGTCACTGGCGAATACCGGATTGACGCCACCGCCCTCATAGAGGTCGAAATAACCGGGGTTGCAGGTAGTCCCGTAACGCCGCACAGTTACCGTGCTGCCGCCGGGAATGATGCATGCCACCATATCTCCCTGTGACGGGCGCAGATTGGCGGCAACGACCACGCCGTCGCCGCGGCAGATGCCGTCATGGGCCATGCAGTTATCTGGCATATTCATGGCAAAGCATATCAGATCATCGCCGTAAAGCGGATTTTTCTGTATGGTGACAGATCGCTGTTTATTTCTGCGACCTTCCTTGATCTCAAAGTTTCCGGCGATGATCTCTTCGGAAGTGAATACCGGCACACTGATAAGTTTGGCAAGTTTGCAGAATCTGCGGTGGTAACGCTTCTGCAGTTTTGCTCCGGCATCTTTCTCTTCCTGAGATAATCTGACGAATGCCGAATTCATGGTATTGAGGGTTCTTCTGTCGGAAAAAAGTGCGATCATAAAGTTTTCCCGCACATGGGATGAGACCGTCATCATATACTGTTTGAATGCCCAGTAGTAACGGAAAAACCGGTCGACAGTAGTGTAATCTTTTCTTCTTCCCCGCCGTTTTTTGAATTTGACGATCGGGCGGTCATCCTGTCTCCGGCGGTCTTCCGGCAGTGTGGTCGGCTGCTGTACAATAAAATTTCTCAAAATCGTTTAACTCCAAATCCGCTTACCGCCGGGGCTTTTCCCTCCTCGCAGAAAATCCTGACGGAAAACACCATTTCATAAACCCTTTTTCCGGTGCTTGTATCCCGGTCAAAGGTCAATTTCCACAAATAGTTGCGCTGATTGCCGGTGATGAGAATACCCATGAATCTGCTTCCCCGGAATTCTCCGAATATTCCGGTAAGTTCCCGGCGCATGGCGGCAAACTTTGCCGGGGTGATGCCGGAGGTGTTGCCGGGGGCGAATTGTTTCTGCCAGAAACTGAAATCCCCGGTTTCCAGTGATTTGGCAAAGCCGCCGGCGAAATTTCCGGCGATCTCCATTGCCGCCGGGTCATCATTTCCGGAAAAATCCCGGAGTTTGACTGCCGGAGTGCTTTTCTCATGCGAAATACATCCGACAGAAAAGAGCATTATCAATGCGGCGCAAAACAGTATCACCATTCTCATTTCTGACACCCCGGACAAAAACAGCTTGCTCTGCCTCCCAGCCGGATACATTCGATGACCGTACCGCACCGGCTGCACTTCTCCCCGGCTTTGCCGTAGATTTGCAGATTCTGCACAAATTTCCCCTCACTGCCGTCGACATGGCGGAAGTCAGAGATGGTCGTTCCCCCCGCTTCAATGGCAAGTTTCAGGATCTTTACTGCGCACTCAGTGATCCTGCAGCACTCCTCCAGGGTCAGATTTTTCCCCTGCCGATCCGGGGCGATCCCGGCGGCAAAGAGAGTTTCGGCGGCGTAAATATTGCCGATGCCGGTGACGATAGAGTTATCCATCAGCAGATTTTTGACCGGCACGGAACGGCCGGAAACTGCCGCAAAAAAATATTCGCCGGTAAATTTTTCACTTAACGGTTCAACTCCCAAACCGGCAAGAGATTCCGGGATGCCGTCTTTGCCGCTGTCATGCACTTCCAGCATGCTGAAACGGCGGGTACACTCAAAACGGAAGATGTTTCCGTCATCAAGGCGGATGAATACATGCTCATGTTTGCGGCGGGGAACTGAATCATTTTCCACTCTCACCACCCCGGACATGCCGAAGTGCATCAGCAGCACTCTTTTATCTGAAAGATCCGCCAGCAGATAACGCCCCCGCCGTCTGACGCCGGTAAATTCCAACCCCTCAAGACCGGCTGATCTCAGCGGCAGCAGCGGCGTGCGCATTGCCGGGGTGAAAACTTCCACAGCGGTGATTTTTCTTCCGCGCAACGCCCGGTCAAGGGCTCTGCCAATAGTTTCGGCTTCGGGCAGTTCCGGCATTTTTTCCTCGTTGTAAATTCAAAATTCTCTGTCTCCAACTTTAATGTAATACCTTAATTGCAAAAAATCAACCGTTTCCCTTGCGCTTGATGCAAATCTGCGGTATATTATATTCTATTGACTATGCAACGGTGGTAAATAATGCACAAATTCAAATTAGATACCGAAAATCTGGAACAGTATTTCCTGGAATTGATGTCCGGCAGACGCCGCCGCTGGTTTGACCGGGCATTGATCAATCTGCTCTTTGTGGCATCGCGTTTTTACCGCATGGCAGTGCAATTCCGCGTCTGGCTCTACGATAAAAGGGTGATCCGCAATCATGCGCTGGGGTGTCTGGTGGTCAGCATCGGCAATCTCAGCTGCGGCGGTACCGGTAAAACTCCGGTGGTGGAGGTTTTTGCCAGAACTCTTTCGGAAAACGGCAGAAAAGTCGCCATCCTCAGCCGCGGCTACCGGAGCAAAAAGCGGACTTTCGGGGAAAAACTTGCACATATATTCCGTCACCGCCAGATCGAAACTCCGCCAAAAGTGGTTTCCGACGGCAAAAATTTGCTGCTCAACTCGGAGTATGCCGGTGATGAACCGTATATGCTGGCATCCAATCTTCACGATGTGGCGGTCGTGGTGGATAAAGACCGGGTGAAATCCGGCATCTATGCCATTGACAACTTCCGCACCGATGTGATCATCCTCGATGACGGTTTTCAATACCTGATGCTCAAGCCGCACATCAATATCGTGCTGGTGGATGCTTCTGATCCTTTCGGCAACGGTCATGTGCTGCCACGCGGTATCCTGCGGGAACCGATCAAAAATATCCGGCGGGCGGATTACATTTTTCTCACTAAATCTGACGGCAGCCACAAGATCACCCACTTGAAGCGTTTTTTAAGACGGCACACCCGCCGTGCCGAATTGATCGAATGCTGTCACAAACCGCAATATCTGGTCATGCTTGAATCCAAAGAGGTTCTGCCGCTTGCGGCACTGAAAAATGCCAAAGTGGCGGCACTTTCTGCGATCGCCAGGCCGGATAGTTTTGAGAAATTTCTGGAGGATTTCGGAGCGAATCTGGTTCTGAAAGATCACTTTGCCGACCACCACCGCTACACCCAGCAGGAGATCATCGACTTTGTGAATCTTGCCAAGGCCGCCGGGGCGGAAATGATCGTCACCACCGAAAAGGATGCCGTGCGCATACCCCGGCTTGACCGTTGCGATGTGCCGATACTGTATTTGCGTATCCAAATCGATATTCTCAGCGGTCAGGAGAACTTCAACCAATGTATTTCCCGGATTTGTTTCATGTAGAAAGGATATATCATGCAGCAACTTATTGATAAATTTACCGGATTTTTCAAAGTTTCCCCGGCAGTCGCCGCTCAGGCACCCGGCAGATTGGAAGTGCTGGGCAATCATACTGACTATAACGAAGGATTTGTCCTCTCCTGTGCGGTGGGGCAGACGACTAAATTTGTCCTTGCCCCGGTTGAGGGTACTCTCTGCACGGTGAAAGATTTCCGGGATGGTGCGCTGATGAAGTTCGATCTGGCGGCTCTGGATCAGCAGCCGCCGCGCAACGGCAGCAAATACATCATCGGCATGCTCAGGGAACTGCGCAAACGGGGATTTACCCCCTTTGCCTTCAATGCCGGTCTGGAAAGCAGTGTGCCGCTGTCAGCCGGCATGAGCAGTTCGGCGGCTCTGGAAGTCGCTGTCGGTCTGGCGGTGACGGCGCACAGCAAATTTGCCATTGATAAAGCTGAACTTGCCCGCGCCGGTCAGGGAGTGGAGAATAATTTCCTCGGTCTGAAAACCGGTCTGCTGGATCAATTCAGTTCCATTTTCGGCAAAGAGGATTCCATTATCATGAGCGACTTCCGCAGTGCTGAAGTCATCGGCACCTTGTCGCTGCCTGCCGGTTACTCCTTTGTGGTGGTGAACTCCATGAAAAAACATACGCTGGTGGATTCCGATTACAATATCCGCCGTCAGGATTGTGAAAATGCCGCCGCCATCCTTTCCGGAGTTTATCCGGGAAGCCGGACTTTGCGGGATATCACCCCGGAACAACTGGAAAATGCCAAAGATAAACTTTCTGACCGCGAATTCCGCCGTGCCGCCCATGTGGTCGGGGAGTGCGACCGGGTGAAACAGGCGGCAAAACTGCTGGATTCCGGAGATGTCGAAGGCTTCGGCAAACTGCTTTTTGCCTCCCATGATTCGAGTATCAGCAACTTCGAAAACAGTACAAAAGAGTTGGATATCATCGTCGGTATCGCCCGCAAAGATCCAGCCTGTCTGGGTGCGCGCCTTTCCGGCGGCGGTTTCGGCGGCATCACCATCCATCTGGTGAAATCTGCCGATGCCGCGGAGTATGCCCAAAGGGTCAAAGCGGAGTACTTCAAAGCCGCCGGTATTGAGGCGGAAGTATTTATCTGCTCACTGGGAGCCGGGGCAAGATTGAATTGAATATTTCAAAAAAGATTGAATTTTTCAGGAGAAAGCAATGAGAATTTTAACCGGTATACAACCTTCCGGCACTCCCCATCTGGGGAACTATTTCGGAGCCATGCGTCAGGTTTGCGACCTGCAGGAAAAGGGTGAATCCTTCCTCTTTATCGCCGACTATCACGCCTTGACCACCAATCCGGATGCCGCCGACCTCAGAGAGCGCATCCTCAATCTGACACTGGATTTCCTCGCCTGCGGTGTCGATACGGATAAGACGATCTTTTTCCGTCAATCCGCCGTGCCGGAAGTTTGCGAATTGATGTGGATCCTGAATACCGTCACCCCGTTGGGATTCCTGGAAAGAGCGCACAGTTACAAAGACAAGATCGCCAAAGGTTTCCTGCCCAACAACGGACTTTTTTCCTATCCGGTGCTGATGGCGGCGGATATCCTGCTTTACAATGCCAATCTGGTGCCGGTGGGCAAAGATCAGAAACAGCATCTGGAAATAACCCGGGATCTGGCGATCAAATTCAATAACGAATACGGGGATATATTTACCATTCCGGAGGGGTATATCCCGGAAAATGTCGCTATCGTACCCGGTATCGACGGTCAGAAAATGTCCAAAAGTTACAACAATACCATTCCGATCTTCGGTAAAGAAAAGGCTCTGCGCAAAACTGTCATGAGCATCGTTACCGACTGCAAAGGTCTGGAAGAACCGAAAGATCCGGATAACTGCAATGTGGTGGCACTTTTCAAACTTTTCGCTTCCGATGCGGAAGTGGAAACAATGAAAGAAAAGTACCGCGCCGGAAACTACGGATACGGCCACGCCAAACAGGAACTCTTTGAGAAAATGTGGGAGTTCTTCGCTCCCATGCGCGCCAGACGGGCGGAATTGGAAGCGAATTTGGACTTCGTTGAGGAGCTGCTGCGCAAAAACGGTGAACGCGCCAGAGAAGCCGCCAGCGTCACTTTGGATAAAGTGCGCCGCGCCGTCGGTCTGAGGTAAGAAAGGAGTTTGCCATGGATAAGAAAACGATCATTGCCGCCAGTGACAACGCTATCAATAATGCCGGCAGAATGATCATTGATCTGGCAAAAAAAATCTGGCAGAATCCGGAAACCGGATACCGGGAAACGGAAACATCCAAACTGCTGGTGAAAACGCTTGAAACGCTGGGATTCAAGGTGAAAACCGGCTTGGCAATCACCGGATTCCGTGCCGATCTGGATACCGGCAGACCCGGCCCTGCCATCGCCGTCATGGGCGAATTGGATGCCCTGCTGATCCCCGGTCACCCCGAAGCGGTCAATGGCGTTGCCCACTCCTGCGGTCACCATACCAGTGCCGCCAGTCTGATCGGCACAGCGATCGGTCTGAAAGCCGCCGCTGAAACCGGCGGACTTTGCGGCAGGATCGCTTTTATCGGTGCTCCCGCCGAAGAAGGTATCGAATTGGAGTACCGCCAGAGTCTGGTGGATTCCGGCAGGATCGGTTCGATCGCCGGTAAATCCCAGCTTATCCGTGAAGGGGTGATGGATGATATTGATATTGCCTTTATGCACCACCTTTCCAACCGTTACGGCTTCAATGACCACAACGGTTCAGTGTGCAAAAAGATCGTATTCAGCGGCAAAAGCTGTCACGCTTCCGCTCCGCACAAGGGTATCAACGCCCTCAATGCCATGAATCTGGCTCAATATGCCATCGCTCTGCTGCGGGAGTCTTACAGCAACTCTGACAAGGTGCGTTTCCACGGAATCATTTCCAATGGCGGTCAGTCGGTGAATATTCTGCCGGATAAGGTGGTCATGGATTATATGCTCCGCGCCGAAACGGTGGAAAAACTGGTGGAGGTCAACCGCCGCTTTGATAATGCAGTCAAACATGCCGCCGCCGCAGTTGAATGCGGAGTTGAGATCGTCACCATGCACTACAGCATGCCGCTTTACGATGATTTGTCTCTCGGCACGGAATTGCAGAATGTGGTCAAAGAGCTGATCCCCGATGCCAAATTTGATTACAACAGCACTTTTTTTGCCAGCTGCACCGATATGGGGGATATCGGCACGGTGATACCGTCGGTTCACGGTTATGTGCCGGGCATGACCGGTACATCCCACGGTGTCGATTACTATGTGAAAGACTATCACAATGCCTGTGTGGTTCCGGCACTGATCAACGCCCGGCTTGCCATTGAATTGCTGGCAAATGATGCAGCCAAAGGCAAAATCATCGCCGCAGGCAAAGACAAGTTGATGCCCATACCGGAATATATCAGGCTCATCGACAGTATTTCCGGCAGATCCGCCGGTGAAGTGTAAATATACCGCCGTAATCCGGTGCAGAAAAAGGAGTAACTATCATGAAGTTCCGCATGGTACACAATAATCTGAATGTTTTTGATCTGGATAAAAGTATGAAATTTTATGCCGATGCCTTTGATATGCACGAGGTAAAGCGCATCGAAGCCAAAGACGGCAGTTTCATCATCGTCTATCTGGAAGACGGCAATTCAAGTCACCAGCTGGAACTCACCTGGTTGCGGGAAATGGATCGACCCTACGATCTGGGCGACAACGAATTTCATTTGGCTTTCAAAGTCGATGATTACGAAGGTGCCCACGCCCGCCACTCCGAAATGGGCGTTATCTGCTACGAAAACAAAGAAATGGGGATCTACTTTGTGAATGACCCCAACGGCTACTGGCTCGAAGTCATCCCGGAAAACCGGTATTGATGATTTTCAGAAAGACAATAGTATGGACAATAGTTCAGAAGAAATCATCATTTATTCAACCGCTGACGGCAAGGCGAATATCTCTTTATTGGCTAAAGACGGCAGCGTTTGGCTGAACCAAAA
>JAFVZG010000062.1 GCA_017508285.1 Lentisphaeria bacterium
AAAGTCATGATAACAGGGGGTACCATGGAAGAAAACATCGCCCAGATCATCGGTTACGAAGGAGATAATAATACCTTCATCTGGAAACATCCTATTGAGGATTTCAATACCGGCTCACAATTGATCGTTCATGAGTCACAGGAAGCGGTATTTTTTATGAATGGTCAGGCTTTGGATTCTTTCGGTCCGGGCAGATATACGCTGGAAACTCAGAATATGCCGGTGGTTTCCAAATTTTTCAACCGGGTGACCGGCGATATGACCCCATTCCACTGCGAAGTTTACTTTATCAACAAAACCGAACAGATGGCGATCAAGTGGGGCACCGATACCAAGATGGAGTATGTGGAGCCGACCTATGGTTTCCCCATTCAGCTCGGTGCCTGCGGAGAGATGAATCTGCGCATTGAAGACGGCAGAAAACTGCTGATCAAAGTGGTCGGCACGGAAAACGGCATCACGCAGCAGGGTTTGGTGCATAACTTCCGGGCATTTCTGATGACCAGAGTCAAACCCTACATTGTTTCTCTCATCCGCGAAAAAAAGATCAATATTTTCCAGATCGACGAGGAACTGCAGAATATTTCCGCTGCACTTCATGAAGCTTTGAAGCCGGATTTCATGGATTACGGAGTCGCGCTGGAAAGGTTCTTCCTGCTCAATATCATCAAACCGGAAGATGACAAAAACTACCGCCGTTTCAAAGAGATACACTTCCGGCAGTATGCCGACATTGCCGAAGCTAAACTCCGTCAGCAGATCGGGGTGATCGATCAGCAGACTGCCGCTCAGAAGATGGTCATCGAGGCTCAGGGGATCGCTTCCAAACGCTCCATCGAGGGGTACACCTATCAGGATGAACGGCAATTTGATGTGGCTGAAAGAGTTGCCGCCAATGAAGCCGTCGGGCAATTCACCAATATGGGCGTTGGTCTTGGTATGATCTCCGGCATCGGCGGCACGGTCGGCAATGCAGTCGGCGGCATCATGTCTGATACGCTCTCGCAATCCATGAATCCTCCACCGCGGCAGGTGGAAGAAGTCGCCGCCACGGTCAATTGCACCAAATGCGGTGCCGCCATACCTGCCAACGGCAAATTCTGCCTTGAGTGCGGTGAAAAAGTGCCTCCGCCGCTGGCGGCAAATGAGGTGATCTGCCCGAAATGCAGTAAAAAAGTTATCAAAGGCAAATTTTGTCTTGAGTGCGGCGCGCTGCTGGTTTCCGCTTGTCCGGAGTGCGGCAAAGAGTTGGTGCCTGGTGCAAAATTCTGCCTTGAGTGCGGCGCGAAGTTGAATTGAATCACACAATAAGGGGGAAATTATGAACAACCATCAGAAACGGCTGCTTATTGCCGGTGGTATTGCCATCGGTGTTCTTACGGCACTTTTTATTCTGCTTGATAAAACTCCGGTGGCAATAACCGCGTACTGCTTTTCGCTGCTTGCTCCGGCAGTTATATGCGCGATGCTTTGGAAAGTCGCCGCCGGAAGCAGAAAAGATTACATCACCAATGCGGCATTCCCGCTGCAAATGTACTCTTACTGCATCATCAATCTGCTTATAAACGGTATTTTTGTTCTGCTGGATCAAACCGGCATCTGGAGTATCCATGCCGGTTGGCTTGTTTTTATACACATCCTGCTTATCGCCTTTTTTGCCTGGCGTTTTCTGGCAATGGATGCCGGTCAGGAAGAGATCCGGCGAGTCGAAAAATCCATCCAAATCAAACGGGTCAATTGGAAAATGATCGCTGCCGATGTGGCTGCGTTGAAAAATGATTCTCCGGATCCCTGCCGCAAAGATCTTCAGGATGTGATCGATGCGATCAACTATGCTGATCCGGTGACCTGCGATGAATTGCTCACTCTGGATGAGCAGATAAAGGATAATGTTTCATTGCTGGAATTGAAACTCCGTGAAGAAAATCCCGGTGAAGTTTCCCTCATTTGCCTGAAAATACAGCGGCAGATCAAAGATCGCAATACCAGAGCCAAATTACTGAAATAAGTTCCGGGAAAAATCATGGCTAATATTCAATGTAAAATGTGCGGCGGCGTTCTGGATCTGCCGGAAGGTCTCACTTATGCAGAGTGTCCATATTGCGGATCGGCGACCACTTTTCCCAAATTGGAAGACACCAGAAAAGAGGGGTTGTACAACCGTGCGGAAAGTTTGCGGCACAGCAACGACTTTGATAAAGCATTGCAGACCTATGAAAAGATCCTGGAAGTCGATGACTCCGATCCGGAGATCTATTGGGGGATGGTTCTCTGCCGTTTCGGTATTGAATATGTGCAGGATCCGGCCACTGGAGAAAGGATACCCACCTGTCACCGGGTACAACTGGAATCCATCCTGCAGGATAGTGATTACCGCGCTGCGCTTGCCTGTGCAGGAGGCAATCTCTCTGTTTACGAAAATGAAGCAAAGAAGATCGCCGATATCCAGAAAAATATTCTGGCGGTCTCTGCGCAGGAACAGCCGTTTGATATTTTTATTTGCTATAAAGAAAGTACCGATGCCGGTTCCAGAACCAAAGATTCAGTGGTGGCGCAGGATATTTACTACCAGTTGACCAACGAGGGATACCGGGTGTTTTTTGCCCGCATCACTCTTGAAGATAAGATCGGGCAGCAGTATGAACCGTATATTTTTGCCGCGTTGAATTCAGCCAGAGTAATGCTGGTCATCGGTTCAAAAAAGGAGTACTTTGAAGCTGTATGGGTCAAAAATGAGTGGAGCCGCTTTTTAAGTCTGATGAAAAAAGACCGTTCCAAACTGCTCATACCCTGCTACAAAGATATGGATGCCTACGATATCCCTGAAGAACTCTCGATGCTGCAAAGTCAGGATATGAGCAAAATCGGCTTTGTTCAGGATCTGCTGCGGGGGATCAAAAAGGTTTGTTCCGCAAAAACTGAAAGCAGCACACCATCTGCCAAAGGCGGCAATTCACCGGATACTGCCGGCAAGATCGCCAATTTACTGAAACGGGCGCAGATCGAAAAAGAGTTGGAAAATTACGATGAAGTGCGCCGTATCGGTGAGCAGATCATAAACCTTGATGTCGACAATGTTGACGGATGGTATTTGCAGGCATGCTGCATCAACAACCGTGACCGTGCCGAAAAAATATTTGAAAGGCTCACCAGACTCAAACCCGACCGGGCAGAGTATCACATATCCGCCGGAAAAGAGCTGGCACTCTTCGTGCCGCATGAAAAGCACATCGAGCAGCTTGAAAACGCCAGTCAGAAATTTCTGGATGCCCCGGAAAACGATGATGACAAAGAGTTGGAAGCACTTGAAAATTGCTTCGATGAATGTGTCGACGATGCCGGGTCTCTGGAAAAATGTCTGGAATATCTGCGCAATGTCATCGATGACCGGATACCCGGGGTGAAATTCTCTGAATCCGAAAAAGAGGAGGCAAAAGAAATTGCCGCAGATGTTCTCGGGAATTTGCTGCAGGTCATGGAGTATCTGCGGGATATGGAGTTATATGACCGCTTTTACGAAGAGAAATATGCCAGAGAAGCCATTGAAAAAATCGGCTCTCTGGTGCTGCTCAGATCCCGGTATTCCAGTGACAGTATCGGCAATGATACTCTCATGGATGCCATTGAATACGGCAATATGGAGATCGTGGAGAAGTTCATTGATGACGGCGGCAAGCTCGATTCCTGCCGTCAGGATGATTTTACTCCGCTGGGCCTTGCCATATTATGCGGGCATGACAATATCGCCAGATATCTTGTGGAAAGAGGTGCCGATGTCAATGCGCTCAACAGCGAAAATCAAACTGCGCTGCATCTGGTATTGAGCCGCAAGCAGCCGGGAGATATTGCCGCGGCAGTGAAGTTTCTTCTTGACAACGGCGCAAATATCCACGCTCTTGATGCCGACGGAGATACTCCGCTGTCTCTTGCCTTTGCGCTGGATAATATCACCATTACCCCGGAAATTCTGGATATGCTTATTCAGGCTGGTGCCGATCCGAATCATACCGCCGGCAAATACACTCCGCTGATAACCGTTGCCCAGCGGCCGGATAAATCCGAATTGCTGCGGGTGCTTCTGGAAAACGGAGCCGATTTTATGATAACTTCAGCAACCTGCGGCGGCACTCCGATGGATTATGCCCGCGGAGCGCAGAATATCGATTTCCTCTCTCAGGTGGAGTGTCCGCGGATGTTGAATTTTGACCCGATCGCATACGATCAGAGTCTGGAAGAGCAGCAGGAGATCCAGGCAATGAAGTCAGATGCTCCATTCCAGATCAAAGAGTTTACTCTGGGCAGTTATATTTATTCGGAAATTTCCGGTGTCATCCGGCCTCTGGGATTCATGTCTGATGATGACAAAGCCAACTGCCCCCTCGGTGCTTCGATGAAAGTTACCAATACCTCCGGAGCAGTGATCAAATATATCCATCTGGAATTGCAGCCCTATAACGATGTGGAAGACCCGATGGCAGATTCAGAGATATTCTCCTTTACCGGGCCGCTCAAACCGGGGCAAAGCCAGAGTTTCCGCATCGAAGACCTTGATTTCCCCTATGTGGATTGTTCAAATATCGGCGATCTGCTGGTGATCGGGGCGCAAGTCGAATTTATGGATGGCAGTACCAAAACCGTTTCCGGCGAAGCAATACTGCTGGAAAAAGCCGGGGTATCCGGCGCGCAGGTGGCAAACGGCCTGCTGGAAGCCGGTAAACTCGTCAAAGGGATTTTCGACCTTTTCTCATGATCAAATTTCAATACAACCACAAAATAAGGAGTCTGTATTATGCAATGTCCATTCTGTCACTCAGAAATTCCCGGCAAACCGGTGACCTGTCCGCGCTGCCGTCAGAAAATCGGTTCTCTTTACCGTCAGGTGCCGCCGCCGGGGCAGATCGTCTCTCCCCCGCCGCCGGTCTCTCAGGCTCCTGCCCAACAGTTTTCGCCGCAGCAGACCCAGCGTCAGTTGTATCCGCCGCAGGGGGGGTACCAGACTCCGCCGATGGCAATGCCGCCTCAGGTGATGGTCAATAATCATGCCAAGATCTCGCTCCGCTGCGGAATTGCCGGTATCATCGGAGCTCTGCTCTTTGCTCTTCTGGGTTTCATATCGTCGATCATCGGGTTGATTTACGGTGTAAAAGCCAATTATACCGCAGGGATCATATTGAATATAGTTGCGCTGGTAATGTCGGTGATCAGTTCGATCATCGGGGTAGCGCTGATGATGTCTTGAAAACAACTGTAAAAAGGAGTGATCTATGGTACTGATATCTTGTATTCATTGCGGTAATCAGCTGCAGGTCGATGAATCATACAACGGGCAGAATATCACCTGTCCGGTATGCGGTCAACCCTTCACTGTGAATTTGAGTGTTCCGGTCGATCCCATGCAGACGATGAAGGCAAATGTTATGCATACTGCCAAAAAATTCAATGAAAAATTGCGAAACGAAAATTTGCGGGAGTTGTCGGCAATTTTGCTGATAATC
>JAFVZG010000008.1 GCA_017508285.1 Lentisphaeria bacterium
AGGTTCAAAACCCGACACCCCGCTGGCAGCAGGAGTCTCCCCAACGCCGGGGGCGTGCTTTTCAACAATAGCAATATTGTTGTTACTGACAGTAATATTAGCAGCCTGATCATCTGCAGTATCGTTCACCACCTTAGTATCAAAGTACACACCCACTTGTGCATTAATGACTTTATTACCGGTAACAGTAACTTCTTGAAGTTCACCAGAACCGCGAAGTGCAATTGCAGCATCGTTATCATCGCACCTGGCGTTGTTGACATGGGCAACCTCATTTTCAGTTATAGTAACTGTAGAATCAGCATTTTTCAACCCACCAAGTTTGATACCGTCACGACCGCAAACGCTGACTTTGTTATTGGCGATCTCAATACTGTAAGCAGTTGCTGCTTCAAAGTCAAAATTCATACCGTGAGAACTGCAACCAGAAAGTGTATTACCTTTAACGCTCAACGATTTCAGATTTTCTTTATCGCCAATATGAATCAAACTGTTGGTATTTTCAGCAGAACCTGTAATAATATTATTTTCGATAACAATAGTTTCGGTGTTATCCCCATGATTAAGAGACATCTTGATACCGCTACTTCCGGGTTGACCGTTTGTAAGGTCAATATTACAGTTTCTGACCGTCACGCTTTCAGTATACAAAGTACCAAGGTAAACTCCTTGACTCCAATTCATATCATTTTTCGTTTTGGCATTGATCTGCAAACCGTCGATTTCAACGGTCAGCAGATTACCATCAGAACCGCCATTGATCACAATATTGTCAATGATCGCCTTATCAGCATCAGCGGCAGTGGTTGCAGCATTGGCTGCCTGGATCGTAATGCTTTTATTAATCGTGATAGTACCTTCATCGGTGTAGTCACCAGCATTAACGATAATAGTATCTCCATCATTAGCAAGAGACAATGCTTCCTTGATTGTCGTGTAATTGCCTGCTCCGACGTACAATGTTGTAGCCATAACTTTACCTCTTTCCTTTTTTTGGTAATTTTGTTATTTTTTTGCTTATATATTATATTGTTTGTTTTTTTACTACTTTTTCAAGAAACTTTGGGAATTTTTGGGAGTTTTGGGAATTCTGTGGGAATCTTTGCGAGGCACTTTTCAGTGCCGATCCCCCCGGCTTTTCCGCTCTCTCAATCTTCCTCAATGTCTTTCCCGTTATCTTTCTTTCTTCTCTGCTCTTCACGGGCGGCAATACGCAATTTTGTCATCCTCTCTTTTACTCCGCCCTCTTTCAAAAACTTCTTTTCCAAAGCATCAATCTGATGTTCCAGCAACAACTGAACCTGATGTATCAAAGTCACTACTATGTTCGCCACCACTTCCGCCGGTCGGCTCTCAATAAACCTGCGGTACTCTTCGTAACCACCATCACCAACCCGGCACAAGCCCCGGACAAATTTTACTTTTTCCGACTCAGCTTCCCATATCCGCAACTTGCGAACCTTGAGATAATCCAGATAATCTTCAAGCAATTCACCAAAACTTGCATACGCCACATTGGTGAGAAATATCTCACTTTCCCGGCTGCCTGCCGATGCCAATGAACCCTCAACTATATTCTGCTTGCCGCTGCGCGCCGCCTGTATCATCTGATCACTGGTCCGATCACTCTTTTCCAGAAACCTCTCCACAAAACAGTAGGTCGCCAGATAAATCACTTCCGCACGCCGGTAAGAAAGCAAGTTGCGGTAGTCTCCATGCCCGCGAAATATCCTCTCTTCACTCATTGGCGTTTATATCCTCTCTTTTTTTTAATCTCTGTGGGAATCTCTCTGTGGGAGTTTTTGGGAATTTTTGGGAATTTTGTGGGAATCTCCCATGATCTCCCATGATCTCCCATGATCTCCCATGATCTCCCATGAGTTCCTATCTCAATCAGCCCGGCAAAAACAAAAAAGATGCCTCGAAACTGAAATCTCTCTCAGTTCCGACACATCTTCTCTGATTTTACACCATTATAAAATACAGTATTTCTACTGCTCTGTAACTTTTTCATAGCCGCAAACCTCCCACATGCAATATATGCACGCTGCGGTAGCGTTCCACCACCCGGCAGAACTTGTGCCGGATGTGCAGCACTCCACGCCTTACCGCACGGCTCAACGGCTTGCAGATGCCCGCGACCATCGCCACAAAATCCGCCGCTTTTTCCGCAACCACCACATAGAACGAAACCGGTACAGCACGCACAGAGATCACCTCGCCCGCGCTCTGAACGCCGGCAGGTGCCACCAAATCAAGACCCGCTTCCGGATGCTTCGCCTCGATTTTTATGCTCACTGTTTCCATTTCAATCTACCCTTCGGGTGCTGTAAAAATATCTATACGCTACTTACTATACATTGATCAAATGAGTTTTGCAAGAGAAAAACAATAATTATTTTCAAAATATTTCAATTTCCTGTCAGAATCCATGCCCCCTATCCGCATACACCCGGTTGAAAAATCCCGCCGCATACACTATATTATATATATAATATGTATATATACCCTTACATTGGTGATATCATGGCTTTCTACACCGTCGAAAATGATCTCTTTGCCCGCACTCTCGAAGTAAACGCTTCCGGAGTAAGAAGCACTTCCATGCTGGATAAACGCAACCATACCGAATATCTCTCCTCCCCATCAAGAGAATTCTTCTTTTCCATCAATGACCGGATGTTTTCCAGCTGGCAGAGTGCCTCCATCCGGCTCGTCGACGGCAATACCGAAATATCCGATTCCGCCCCCCAATTCATCCGCGCCGAAAAAAAACACTCTTCCCTCTCGCTCTTCTTTGCCCTCGATAATACCGAAGTCACCCTGACTTATCTCACTTACCCCGGCATCTGCGGCTACCGTAAGCATATTACCATAAAAAATCTTTCACCGCAAATCATCAAAATCAATAAGTTCGCTTTCGATGATACTTGCGCCTGCCCCGGTAAATTCGCCGATTGCCAATTCTTTACCGGTTTCAACGAGGCTCAACAACCCGTCTGCTTTACCTGCGAAGGCAATGAAGATATCATCCGTTGTCACAATTCCCGCAATCACTCCGGCTGGATAATGGGGTCTGACGCCCCCGGCATCCTGCGCTATCAGATGATTTACCCCGTCTGGCACAACGCCGTCAACGCTCTCAATATGAGTTCGGCTCCCTTCGCCGTTTACCTCAAACCCGGCGAATCTTTCCAATCACCCGACTCCATCTTTTCTCTCTACGGCAACAACCCCGACGACCCCGACGGATACCGGGAATTTCAACTCCTTATCCGGCAAAATCTTCCCCCGCTGCCGCAAAATGAGTCTCTCATGTACTGCACCTGGTTCCCTTTTATGAAAAATATCAACGCCACTTTGATCCTCGACCTGATCGACCGCGCCGCTGATATCGGATTCGGATGCTTCGTGCTGGATGACGGATGGTTCACCATGGATGACCACCAGGTCGATAAAAATAAATTCCCCGGCGGATTGGAGGAAATTTCCACCCAAGTCAGAAAACACGGCATGACCTTCGGCCTGTGGCTCAATGTCGGTACCGATTACGGTTTGAAAGCACCAAAAGATGAGTGGTTCGCCAAACAATATGACGGCAAAATCAGCCGGCTCGGTTTCGATTACAGCAACTCCGGCAATGTCCTCTGCATGGGATCAACTTACCGGGATTTCCTCCTCGATACCCTCATCGACCTGACTCAAAAATATCAGGTCGGATACTTCAAACTCGACTTCAGCAGCGTTATGTCGCCTTACGGTCTGCTCCCCTACGGATGCCACGCAAAAAATCACCGCCACCACCACGGCTGGGATGACTCTTTCGCCGCTATCTACGACGGCATGACCTTCCTGAAAAATGAGATGTATGCCCGCTTCCCTGATCTTATCCTTGACTTCAGCTTTGAAGCATTCGGCACCGAAAAACCCAATATCGCCGCGCTGGAACTCTCTCCGCTTCACCATGTAAGCAATATTTCCGCCGAAAATCCCGATATCCAAAGCCTTCCGCAAGTCAGAAACTGCTTCTATCAATGGCTCAAAAAATTCCCCCCGGAACGCATCCTTAACGGTCTGATCGCCGTCAATCACCACTCATGCGCCGAAGCCTTGCTGACCGCATTCTCCGGCGCACCTCTCGCCGCCGGTGACTTGCGTACCCTCAATGATAATGAAACCGCTTTACTCAAGTCTTTCGCTCAGGCATTCAACCGCGCCGCCGCTAATGGCCATCTGACCGATTTTCACGAGTTCCAAAACCTCCCCGACGGCGTGGATGGATTCAAGCGCACCAACCGCTACGGCAACGGATTCGCCGCCTTTTTCAACCACTCCCAAGAGACTTTTACCTTCGATTTCCCGCAAAATTGCCGCATCACCAATGTGGAAACCAACGAAAATTTCATCTCCATCCCCCCCGGTAAATGCGCCATGTTTCTTATCGGAAATTTTTGACCGCTTGCATCTTCTTTTTGCCACCTGCTCCCCCGTGGACAGCAGTCTGCAAAAAACAAGGCGGGGAAATTTCCCCGCCTTACTTTTTCCTAAAAATTCCCGCCAAACTCCTCACGGAATCAACCGGAAAGATCTGGTCTCGAATTTTTCAAACGGCATTTTCACAGTATCCGTACCGGTCGCCACTTTACGGTTTTCCGGCATTTCGATCCAGTCGGCTTTGTATGCTGATTTCAGGGTAACTTCACGGTCACTGCCGGTATTGGTCACCGTCAGAAATCCATTGCCGCAGTTGACCGTAACTTCACCGTCAGCAGCGATCACCGTGCCGGATTCTTTCACCAGTTGATTGAGGACTTTGCCCGGAATATCCGGTACCGCCACATATACCACGGTGTGATTTTTCCCTTTGATCTTCGCCGCACCGATCTTATCGCCGTGAGTCACTCCATCCATGCGCAAAGAAGCAAGTTTTTCCACTTTGGCATCGCCGGGCAGCCAGAAGACCGGGCCGATGGCATCCTGAAACGCCGCTTTCTGATGAACATCCCACCAGATACTGCAGTCAGAAGTTTCACCGCTTGACCACTGGTTGCCAATCAAATGAGCTTCTTTGAGCATGGCTACCTTTTTCACTCCAAGCAGATCCGCGATCGCCGCAGTAGAGACCGAACTGCCCTTGCCCGCATTGAATGAGTCGTCGTGGAAGCCCGGAGCATAGAAGAAAAGCAGTGTCCGGTTATCCCGCTTCAACTCCTTATTGATGATCGTGCGCAACTCTTTATTGAGGTGGAACGCATTGAAAAATGCCACAAATTTATAATCTTTCAATCTGCCGGTGCTGACCAGCTGCGGCAAATCTTCCAACGCCATAATGTCACAACCCGCTCCGGTACGCAGGAATTTATGCAGGTTCTTGTAAAGCATCATCGCATGAACCGTATTCGCCGGTGACATCAAATCCATGTGCCATGAACTGTGTTCACTGACCAGCAGCGCAATGCGGTTGCCGGTAACCGGCTCTTTCACCGGAGGCAATTCGCTGGCGATCCGCAGTGACTTCAACTCCCGCACCAACGCCGGGTCAGAGAAGAAACGCACCCCGCGCGGACCGGCAAAACTGTAACTCCAGCCCAGAAACCACGCTCCGAAATTCTTGGCAAGCATCATGCCGCAAATTTTGCGCATCTGCGAGACCATCTCTTTGCGGCTGTAAAGTGAACCGAATTCCGCAGAGTGGGTGCGGATATCCGCTTCCACCACATAGGTCTTGCCGAAAAGTGCCAGCGAATCATTCAAAACACTGTAGAAATTCGGCAGATCCAGCGTGTGGCACCACTGCGGAGAACTGAAAAAGTCAAAGTATCTGCTCTCACGCAGAATTTTCGATGCCGCATGACCCGAATAGATCGAACTGCCGGTCGGATTGTTGATCAACTGCGGGAAAACATAACCCGCATAAGTCCCGACGATCAGACGGAAACCGGATGCTTCTTTAACCGCTTTCGCCGCCAGATCCATCGTCTCTGCTCTGGTGATGGAGCAGAATTCCGCCAGATCTTCAAAGGCTTTTCCCTCGATCTGACTATCACGGAAGATGAATTTATCCTGCGGCCGGTCGCGCCACAGAAGAATTTTCTGGATTCGGTCATGTGACCAGACCTTGAAGGATCTCAAATCGCTCATCTTTGATCCGGGGGCAAGTTTCCACGCCTTCGCCCATTCGGCATCACTATTGTAGCGTTTGCCGAGAAATTTCACCAGCGTTTCACGCGCCGCAACTCCGAAGTCCCCGGCAAGTGCCGTATCACGGCTGCGTTTGCCTTTGGCAAAGTTATAACGGTCAACACCCCAGTTGTTTTCAGCAGCAAGCCCGGCAGCAAATGATACCGCCGCCACACTGTTGGCATAAGGATGTTTTTTCAACCGGCTGATAAATTCATAGACACTGTCGTAGACCATCTTGCGGTAATTTTTACTCGCCATACTCGCTTTGACCTGCAAGTTGCCGTAACCGCGGTTGTTGTAAAAACCCATCAGACGGCTGCCGTCACCAAGTTCGATCTGGTCATCGGGATTGGCAAAAAGCCACTCCGATGTCGGATCCAATTCCAGCACGACCATGATCTTGGCATCAGGATTCTTGCGCAGAGTGTAACCGGCGCACATCTCGAAAATACCGATACCGGTGTCATGCACCGCCTTGCGATCTTCTTCAGGAGCAACCACCGAAATTTTGTGGATGCGCACCATATCCAATGCACCATTGTCAAGCTGGTCGGCAACTCTGCCGGCAGTCATCTTATTCGCGCCGATAAAGATCAATGCCCGGTATTTGCCGTCGATCATACATCTGCTATTGACCAATTCCGCTTTGGGGAAGCCCGGTTTGAGTTTTGGAGCTGCCGCACCGATGTCAATGGAAACCTGCCCTTTTATGGGAGTCAACAGCATTTTGCCGATCTTCGTTTTGACAAATGCCTGCTCTTTGCCGTTGGAAACCGCGATACGCACCGGCAAAGATTCAGAGACCTCTTCGGGCCAACTGCCGGAAATAACACACTTTTTCCTGCCTTTGTCACCGGCAAAAAGCGACTGCGGCAGAGAGGTCAGATTGTAACCGAGATTGTAATCGGCATACGCTTCCAGAGAAAAACCGCCGAAACGCGCCGTCACCCGGTAGTTATTTTTCAACGGCTCGGGAATATTGAATTCCAACTCCAGTGTATAGCGTTCACCGCCTTTGGGGATCGCCGGAGTAAGTTTGGCGGAAAGCAATTCCACCTCATCAGCAAAAAACGGTTCGCTGAAGTCGGTCGACCAAAAGTCGCCGGGATAACCGTGGGAACCGAAACGGTTGTGCGCTTTATTCCAGTTCTCAAATCCGCCGAACTGCGTATCCCAGTTGGCTGCCGGAGCAAGTGAACAACGTGTCGTCTGACCGGAACTTGCCACCCGCTGGATCGTGCCGTCAGCATAACGGATCGCCAGTTGGTAGATCACCCCGTACATGCCGCCTGCCATGTCGGTCTTATGGGCAACGGCGGCAAATACATTCTGATCTTTCAGCAGAGAAACCGGCACATTGAAACAGGAAATTTTCGGCTTTGATTCAGAAACCGTCAGCGGCGTGCGGTAAAGTTTTTTGCCGTTGAGGAAAAATTCAGCCTGATTGTAAGCGGCGGCGGAGAGGATCGCTTCCACCGGTTTTTTACCGGCAAGCGTAAAGGGTGTGCGGAAATGACCGGTAATGGCTTTGTCATGCGGAACCATTTTTGATGCCTCCGGCACCCAGATGAAAAATGAACCGTGCGAAGTGATGCTCGGCACATAGCGCAGAGTGTCTGCACCGGCTCCCGGAGTACCGGCGATCTGGATCTCTCTCACCGCAACTCTTTCGTTATTTTTGGTGTCAAAAGAGAGTCTCAACCGTTGAATATCAGACAATTTTCGGGAAAATGGGCAAAAAAAATGATTCCCCGTCACCGGGAAGTTCCCGATCGTTTGCCACTTGCCGTATTGTTTGTATTCGATTTTTATCTCTTTGGGCAAGGTTGTTTTCCCCCGGTATGATTCCGGTATCACCCCGGCAAGATGGCTCAAATAAGAGTAGTCCTTCTTATAATCGTAAGATACCGGTGTCATATCCAGAAATACCCCGGAAAGGGTGACATTGCTCTTGTACCAGTGAACTTCTATGTCATGGTCGTTTTGCGCCGCCCCGGTTATCCATGCGGTCTGTTCTTTGCCGTCGTACATCGATCCCGGACGGTACTGCGGTTTTTCCCCGGAGTCACTGACCTCGATGATCGCTAAGCGGCGCGCCATATTGACCTCGCCATCACGGAGGATGGCAAGATCGGCTTTATCTTCTGTAACAGTGACATTGCGGAATTCCAGTGTGCCGCCCCTGCCGACCGGCAGGATGACCACATGGGCCCTGGCAGTTCCCGGTGCCCAGCGGACTGCTCCTTTATCAAACTGGATCGTTCCGGAAAATTTCTGCCAGTTTTCCGGCAAACCGCCGCCGGCTGAACTGGTGTAGAGAAATGATGCGCCATAAGCATGGATTCGCACCTTGCTCCCGGCGGCAAGTGCGATATTCAGAGGTTTCGCCAATTTGACAACGATTTTGTCTCCGGAATTTACCACCTTGCCCGTAACTACATTAAAGTTGGGCAGATCACTGTCATTATCCGCGGCGTTGAGAGCAAAGAGATAATTGTCACCGCTTTTAAGTGATTGCCATGAGGGAACTTTTTTAACGGTGATCTCCTTCGCGCCCGGAGCGGCGGCAACGGCAACTTCGCTCATTTCCAGCCCTGCCCGCTTGCGGTAGTAGTGCGCCTCAATGCGTTTGCCATCTTCAGTCAGGGGCATAAAACCAAGATAAAACGCACTCTTTTTCGCCGCGCCGACCAAACGGAACTCACCGGAAAGAGTGTACTTTTTGCCCGGTTCTACTTTGATCGCGTTTTTGGTAAGATAACGGCCGGCAGGATCAGCTTTAAGAACCCCGTCAGCATCCATAGAAACTTTCCCCGTCCAGTCGGCGGCATTCACCGCTTTCCAGGTGCCGCCGACATCAACGGCAGCTGTTTTTTGAACCGCCGCCGGTGTTTTGACCGGAGCCGCCTGAGCATTGCCGTCAACTGAATCTGATTCGGTAACGGTAATATTGCGGAATTCCAGAACCCCGTCTCTTCCGGCAGGCAGAATGACCACCCGCGCCTGAGCAGTTCCCGGTGCCCAGCGGAGAGCGCCTTTATCAAAGGTGACTTTGCCGGAAATCGTCTGCCAGTTATCACTCAGTTTCACTCCGCCGCCTCTGGTATAGAGGAAGGAGGCTCCGAAGCGGTGCAGACGGACTTTGCTTCCGGCGGCAACCGCCGTTTTCAAAGGTGCGGCAAGAGTCAGCACCAGATTGTCACCGGCGACTTTGACCGACCGGCAGACGACCGTATTGAAGTTGGGCAGATCACTCTCATCTGCCGCCGCATTGAAAGCGACCGGCAGATTTTTGATGGTTTCCCATTTAGCGGTCTTCTTTATTGTCACCTCTCTGGCTCCGGCGGCGGCGGGAGCGGCAACTTCCGCCAGACCGAACCCGGCAAACTTGCGGTAAAATTGGGTTTCAATGCGTTTGCCGGCAGAATTCATCGGCATCGCTCCGAAAAAGAAGAGACCGGGCTTGCTGTCTTTAAGCAAACGGAATTCTCCGGAAATGGTATACTCTTTACCCGGCTGCACCTTGAATGTTTTCATACTGATATAGCGGCTGCGTGCCTTACCCTGAAAAACGCCGTCACTATTCACCGGAGGTCTCCCATCCCAATCCCCGGTGCCCCGGGCGCGATAAACCTCTGCTCCGGCAAGATTACCCATAAATGCCGCAAGCAGCAAAAAAGTCAAACTGTGTTTCATCGTTCCACCAATGCGATATGTTTAGAAATTAAAGTGTCCGAGGTAATTATTGGTCGCAGACTGGGTACTGTCAATCACCTCTTTGTGAATGGAACCGGCGTGTCCGTCAACATAACTTACATTGACATAATTATTGTGGCGGGCAGTCAACCGTTTATCTGCAACCGATGTCCAGCAGCTCGGACAATAAGAGTAATTATTTTCTTTGCTGCCGCCGGTTTCCGGTGCATCGCCCATATCGACAACGCCGGAGGGATTCTTTATCCTGACGATCCGATTGGAAAATCCTCCTGAAGTGGATTCACCATGCAAAGAGTGCAACATCCCGGCTTTAGTGATGAGCAGCCCGTAAGCGATGATCGGTTTTTCCATGGACGGGCATTGCAATGTTTCACAAAACGCAGTACGCGCGCCGTGATCGACCGTGCCGCCGAGATACGGAGTAAGAGAATATGCCCAATAACCGATTTGACCGGCGACAACCGGTTTGGTATACGGCAATGTCCAATCATCATTATCTGCCGCATAAGCCTGCAATCCCATACCGCACTGCTTGAGATTGTTGATACATCCGGCAGTTCTTCCTCGCTCTCTGGCACTATTCAATGCCGGAAGCAAAATTGCCGCCAGAATCGCGATGATCGCAATGACTACGAGCAATTCAATGAGGGTGAAGTCCAGGGACTTCACCCGCCAGCTGGCGGAGAAATCGCTGTACCCGGCTGTCCCCGTTGCAGAAGACTTACTCAGAGCGGATAAACTTTTTTTCATTTTCAAACTCCTTTTGTTACAGGTTGGTTTTCAATTATCATGCACTTTTTGCGCCAATTCCATAATCACTTCACGACAGACCTGACGGGGGTCTTCGCTGCCGGGGATATCTTCCATGAAATCCCACAATTTTTTCCGGGAAATAAAGTCTTTCGCCCGATCGGAAAGATAGTCAAACCGGTATACCCCTTTGGATAAACCGCTGCGTGCCGCCGCATACCCGACCAGCACCGGATCAAGCGAGGATTCGTTCGCCCACTCAAACTCCACCAGTTCCCGGTAGAGCCCGGCAGAGATATTGCCGCTGAGAAACGCACTGAGATAACGGGCAAGTTTTCCATCCGTTTGGTCAAGATACTGCTCAAAGGGGAAATCGTACCGGTGGCAGAATACCATCAGACCGCTATCCGGCAGAGCCTTTTCCAATGCAGAAATTTCTTTGATGCGTCTGCCGGCGGCAAGCGAAGCAAAAATATCGGCAAATGCATCGTAACCCGGTTCATAGGCTTCAAAACACACACCGCTCAAACCGAGGCGGTCGTAAAGTTCCAGATCCTGCAGATAAACTCCCGTATTGTGCTGGGGCACGCCCCAGTAACCCTGACACATGACATTCTCATGGATGTAGAGTTTGCCGGGATGAAGATCATTCCATTCATTAAGACGCTTGAGATAATATTCGTTGGGGGTATCGGCATCCGCCCATCCTGCCGGTGCCGCATATTGCATAACAAAGCGGTTGCACTGATCCAGAGTGGAACCGATGGGGAAGAAGGGATGACGGTAAAAGGTGTCAAACATTATCCGATCCAATTCCCCGAATACTTCATGCTTCTGCGGCACAGCATAACGCTTGATGTAAAGATCCGTTTCAAGTTTCAATGCCGGATTGACCTCTTTTGCCGCCTGCACGAATGCAGCAACGAATGGTGCAAATTGTTCATGTTCCGGAATATTGCGGCACTTACTGCAACGGCAGAACATCAAACCATCCCCTGCCCGCATATGCACTCTTGCAACTGTCGGCGGCAAGGTTGAAAGATACTTTTTCGCCCCCTCATAAAATCCTGATAATGCCTCCGGATCAGAAGCGCACGGATGGGTCTCACACTCCGGCCGGGTGGTAAACGGTTTGCCATTCTCATCGGCGGCGAACCATTGAGGCTTCCAGTCAACCAGAGAGAAAAATGTCCGCGGACCGAAAACCATGAGGGTGATCTCCACACCATTGGCGGCACACTCTTTTTCGATAAGTTCCCGGTAACGCTTCCAACCGTAATCACTGTGGATGATTATCGAATTGAAATTCAGTTGTTTCATCCGCCGGATAAAGCGGGTCAACTGCTCCGGAGTATGGCGCAAAAGACTCTCACAGGGATTGAATCCGCGCACTTGAAATCTATTCATAAAATAATCACCTTGATCAAGATATTTCTGTACGCTAATAAGTATACCC
>JAFVZG010000063.1 GCA_017508285.1 Lentisphaeria bacterium
CAATACCGAAGCTCTTAAAACCGGCATGAAGGAGTTGGAAGAACTCGCAATGAAACTCGGCGAAGCCGTCTACGCCCAGCAGCAGGCTCAGGGCGCCGGTACTCCTCCTCCGCCGCAGGGTCAAGCCAAAGCCAATGATGACGGCGTGGTCGATGCTGAGGTAGTGGAATAATAACCGGAAATCTGTTTTGAATAGTCCGGCGGCGGCGGAGGTCTGCCGCCGGATACCCAATTCATAAAAACAACACAACAAGGAGAAAAAAAATGGCTAACATCAAACCGTTGGGCGATCGCGTCCTGCTCGAACTCAAAGAGAGCACCGAAGAGATGAAAGGCGGCATCCTCATTCCCGATACCGCTAAAGAGAAACCCCAGGAATACACCGTCGTCGCCCTCGGCACCGGCAAAAATGATGACAAGGGCAACAAGATCCCCTTTGATGTCAAAGTCGGTGATATCGTGCTGACCAGCCGTTACGGCGGCACCGAAGTCAAAGTCGACGGCAAAGAGTACAAAGTCGTCAATCAGGAAGATATCCTCGCCATCGTCGGCTGAGTGTTGACAGATAAACCAAATTAACGGAGAATATTTATTATGGCTAAACAACTTGTTTTTTCCGATGAGGCCCGTCGCGGCATCCTCGAAGGCGTGACTCTGCTTTCCAAAGCGGTCAAAGCCACTCTCGGTCCCAAAGGCCGCAATGTCGTTATCGACAAGAAATTCGGCGCCCCCGCCATCACCAAAGACGGTGTTTCCGTCGCCAAAGAGATCGAATTGCAGTGCCCCTATGCCAATATGGGTGCCCAGATGGTCAAAGAGGTCGCCAGCAAGACCAATGATGTCGCCGGTGACGGTACCACCACTGCGACCGTGCTTGCCGAAGCGATCTACCGCGAAGGTTTGAAAAATGTTACCGCCGGCAGCAACCCGATGGAGTTGAAACGCGGTATTGAGAAAGCTGTCGAAGCCGTCGTCGCCGAACTCAAAAATATGAGCACCAGCGTCAGCGATCAGATCGCTCAGGTTGCCACCATTTCCGCCAACGGAGATACCACCATCGGCAACATCATCGCTGAAGCGATGGCAAAGGTCGGTCAGGAAGGCACCATCACCGTCGAAGAAGCCAAAACTCTGGAAACCACCCTCGATGTGGTCGAAGGTATGCAGTTCGACAAAGGCTATCTTTCCCCCTACTTCGCCACCAATACCGAATCCATGGAAGCCGCTCTGGAAGATGCTTACATCCTGATCCATGAGAAAAAGATCAGCAACCTCAACGATATGCTTCCTCTGCTGCAGGCAGTCGCCAAAGAGGGCAAACAGCTGCTTATCATCGCTGAGGATGTCGAGGGCGAAGCTCTTGCCACTCTGGTCATCAACAGCATGCGCGGCATCCTGAAAGTCTGCGCCGTCAAGGCCCCCGGCTTCGGCGACCGCCGCAAAGCGATGCTCCAGGATATCGCCATCCTCACCGGCGGTACCTGCATCTCTGAAGATCTCGGCTTGAAACTGGAAAATGTCACCGTTGCCCAGTTGGGTAAAGCCAAACGCATCACCGTTACCAAAGAGAACACCACCATCGTCGAAGGCTGCGGTGCCAAAGATGCCATCATGGGCCGTATCGCTCAGATCCGCCGCGAAATCGAAGAGACCAGCAGCGATTACGATCGTGAAAAACTGCAGGAGCGTCTTGCCAAACTCGCCGGCGGTGTTGCCGTGATCAATGTCGGTGCCGCCACCGAAGTTGAAATGAAAGAGAAAAAAGACCGCGTTGACGATGCATTGCACGCCACCCGCGCTGCGGTTGAAGAGGGTATCGTTCCCGGCGGCGGTGTTGCTCTGGTTCGCGCTGCCAAAGCGGTTGCCGCTTTGGATCTTACCGGCGATGAAGCCACCGGTGCCGCCATCGTCGCCCGCGCCGTGGAAGAACCGCTGCGCCAGCTGGCTGTCAATGGCGGCTATGAAGGCAGCGTGATCGTTCAGCGTGTCAAAGAGAGCAAAGGCAATGAAGGTTTCAACGTCGCCACCGGCGAATATGTTGATATGATCAAGGCCGGTATCCTCGATCCTGCCAAAGTCACCCGTTCTGCTCTGCAGAATGCTTCCTCCATCGCCAGCTTGCTGCTGACCACCGAGTGTCTGATCACCGATGTCAAAGAGGAAAAAGATGCTGCTGCCATGCCCCAGCCGGGAATGGGCGGCATGGGCGGAATGATGTAATATTCCGTCGATCTTCCTGAAATAAGGAAAGAAACCGCTGTCAACCTTGAAAAAGGTCGGCAGCGGTCTTTTTTACGTATGCAGATTGCCGCCCTCTATCAGACTGCTCCCAAAAACTCCCTCGCTATTCCCAAAATTTTCCGAAATTACCGCGCCGCAGTTGAAAAGCCGGAAAAAAGTGCTATTGTAAAGAATCAGACAGAAATTTCAGCGATCACAAAGGGAAAAAAGATGAAAAAAACCGCCGTTATGTTTCTTGCCGCTCTTATCTGCGGCTGTGTCAATATCGAATATCAGGGCAAAACCGCCCAGTTGCGCAAAGGCGATGCCATGATCGCAGTTTTCACTGATTCTGCCAAAATAAAGACTCCCTATACGGTGCTTGGTCAGGCGATCGCCAGCGGCAGTTATCAGGAAGTGAGCCGCGACCGGATGGTGGATAAACTGAAAGATAAAGCCGCCGAATGCGGCGCCGATGCCATTTTGATCGTGGAGCAGCAGGTGCGCTTCAAAGAGGGCAATGTGGCTGTTAATCCCACCTTTATGACCGCCTTTGATTACGATGAGACCGAGGGCAACTGGAAACAGTTGTATGAAGATGTCGACCGTAATTTTGTGAATGTCAACCGCAACCGCACTTCCACCAGTGCCGGCAGCACCAACAACTTCACCCGGATCATCCGGGCGGAATTTCTCCGTTACAACCGCTGAAAAAAACTGTTTCAGAGCAGTTCCAGCTGGATTATATCGCTGTCATCGCTGTTATTCAGTACACTGCGGTTGCGCACTGCTTTGCGGGGCATCCGGGCGACAGTTTCTCTGGGGGTGGAGGAGTTGTTTTCCAGTAATTCAAGGATGGCTTTGGCTCTTTCCAGCACCGGTTCGGGCACTCCGGCGAGCCGTGCCACATGGATACCGTAACTGCGGTCTGCCGCTCCCGGAATGATCTGCCGCAAAAATATCACCTCATCGCCGTACTCTCTGACGGCAACATTGAAGTTATTCACTCCTTTTCTGGTCTGGGCAAGTTCGGTAAGTTCGTGGTAATGGGTGGCAAACATCGTCCGGCAGCGTGCCTGATCGTGGAGATATTCGGCGATCGACCATGCCAGTGAAAGTCCGTCAAAGGTACTGGTTCCTCTGCCTACTTCATCCAGGATCACCAGACTTTTACCGGTGGCGTGGCGCAGGATATTGGCAGTTTCGACCATTTCGACCATAAAGGTACTCTGTCCTCTGGAAAGGTCATCCGCTGCCCCGATCCGGGTAAAGATCCGGTCGACCAGACCCAATTCCATGCTTTGCGCCGGAACAAAGGAACCTGCCTGAGCCATAATGACCAACAGTGCCGTCTGCCGGATATAGGTGGATTTGCCAGCCATATTCGGCCCGGTGATGACCATCATCCGCCGCCAGTCGCAGTTGAGCATGGTGTCATTGGGGACAAATTCGTTTCTGCCCATGGCGGCATCCAGCACCGGGTGTCTGCCGGCACAGATATTCAGGCGGTCATCATCGAATATCCCCGGTCGGCAGTAGTTGTTTATCCGGGCGGTTTCAGCGAAGCCGGCGATGGCATCCAATTCCGCCAGAGCATCGGCACTGCGCTGGATATCTCCGGTGCAGTCGGTCGCCATCCGGCGCAGAGCGTCGAAAATTTTTGCTTCCAGAGCCTTGGATTTCTCCTCGGCACCCAGAATACGGTTTTCCAATTCCTTCAATTCCGGAGTGATGAAACGCTCGGCGTTGACCAGAGTCTGTTTTCTGGTGTAATCATCCGGCACAAGTGACAGATTGGATTTGCTCACTTCGATATAGTAGCCGAAGACATTGTTGAATTTGACTTTGAGCGACTTTATTCCGGTGCGCTCGATCTCGCGCTGCTGGATATTGCTCAGCCACGCTTTCCCGTCGGAAGCGGCTGAGCGCAATTCATCCAATTCCGCCGAATAACCCTGACGGATCACTCCGCCGTCGCTGACCGAAAGCGGCAATTCATCCGCCAGTGCCGCACTGAGGGCATCGGTGAGGGCGGTAAATTCGCTGATATTGGCGGTGCAATCAAGGATCAGCGGAGCAAAGAGCGTTTCCAGCAATGCTTTGATCGACGGCAGACAGGCAAGAGAACTGCCGAGATTCTGCAGATCTCTGGGGTTGGCGATACCGACATTGAGTCTGCCGACGATCCTTTCCAGATCCTTTACCACCCGGATAGCTTCGCGGAATTCGGCGAGTGCGAGGGGATCGACGATGAAATTTTCCACCGCATCCAGACGGCGGATGATGGCATCGTGATCGCACAGCGGACGCACCAGAAAACTGCGGAGTTTTCTGCCCCCCATGGGAGTGACGCTTTTATCCAGCACCCCCAGCAGAGAACCCCGCTTGGAATTTTCAAAAAGTGAACCGGTTATTTCCAGATTGCGCAGTGTTATCGGGTCAAGTTCCAGACAGTCGGCAAGGGTGCGGAAACGCAGCAAAGTGACATGACCGGCTTCATGGCGGAGATTATCCACCGCGTAGCGCAGCACTGCCGCCGCCGCGGCTGCCGCTTCATCCCGGCTGCGCAGACCGAAACCATCCAGAGTGCTGCATTTGAAGTGCTTGCAAAGATATTCAACCGCATCCCGGCTGTCAAAGAGATACTCATCCAATTCGCTCCACAAAGGAAACTTATCTTCCGGAGGAAATTCGCCGCTTTCGATCAACTGCTGATGGATATTTCCGCTGATCAGCACTTCGGCGATACCGAGGCGGCGCATTTCAGAAGCCAGATTTTCGGCGGAAGCGACTTCGCATACGGTGAATTCTCCGGTGCTTACATCCAGCGCGGCAAGATAATACAGATTGTTTTTATCGACCGTCACCGCTCCGAGGAAGTGGTTGTTTTCATCGTGGAGCAGGGAATTATCGATCATGGTGCCGGGGGTGATGATCCGGGTGATCTGCCGTTTGACGATGCCTTTAGTGACCAGTTTCGGGTCTTCGATCTGTTCGGCGATGGCGACTTTCAACCCGGCATTGACCAGTTTCGGCAGGTAACTGTCAAGCGCATGATAGGGAAATCCGCACATGGGGATGCCCTGTCTTTTGGTCAGGGTGAGATCCAGCGCACGGCTGACGGTTTCGGCATCTTCAAAGAACTCCTCATAGAAATCACCCAACCGGAAAAGCAGCACCGCATCTGCCGGTATCTGCTCTTTGGCTTCCCGGTACTGGATCATCATCGGAGTAAGTTTTTTATTGTCGCTCATAGTTACTGCCTGCGGTATTCATCGGTGAAGGAGATCACAGCACCGTATGCGGATGCTCCCGGTTTGGTGATGGAAACTTTTATCCGGGTCACGCCGTCAAATTCCAGCACCTTTTCTGCCACGGCACCGGCAAGTTTTTCCAGAAGGAAGAAACTGCTCTTGGAAACCAGTGAAACGACCGCTCTTTCCACCGCCGAATAATCCACTGATCCGGTCAGATCATCGGTGGCAGATGCCAGAGAAGCATCATATTCAAATTCGAGATCGAGGATGACTTTCTGCGGAGTGACCCTCTCATGTTCCAGAGTGCCGATAATGCACTTTATTGGCAGGCAATTGATGGCGACTTTACCCACGATATCAATCCAATCCGAGTTTTTTGCGGCGTTGAGTATAGTAGAGACTGAGCGTGTAATCGGTGGCAACCATCGCAAAGTCAAGGATGTAGAGCCAGAAGACCACATTGGTCAGACATTCATTGCGCAGACTTACTGCTTTGCCGATGATGCCGGAAAGATAGCCGATCAGCACCAGCGTCAGAAAGATAAAACTTTTACCTTTCGGGTTTTTCACCCGGATGGTTTTAATGATTGCCGGCGGCCAGCTTACGCCGAAGCAGATCAGCATCAATCCTTCCCACATAGAAAATCCTTTCCGAATAGTTGTATTTGCCTTGTAAGAGAACAAATATAGTATTCCCACCGGCAAATGTCAAATCCCGGTACGGGATTTTTCAGGATTTTGGGAAGAACCGCTGAAAATGGCGGTGCCGCCGCCGCAATCAATCATCCAGAGAAACAAAATCAAAATCCAGACGCTTTGCCAGCGAAGTCAGTTCCGCCATGTGCCTGCCCGGTATCGCGCTCAGGTGATGGGCACCGCCGGCAAGGCTGTAACGGTCAAGCAGTTTACCCGCCGGCAGTGACGGATGCAGCAGCCAGTATGCCCGGTTGTAAGTTTCGATCACCGGCAGATCCGGCACATTGCCGGAAAAGGCGATCATCCGGAATTTTTTGCCCTTTACCGGAGTGATGCAGACCAGAGTGTAATCCCCCGGTTCTGCGGTGAAAAACATTCCGGTGTAATCCGGTGAGCCCGGCACCCAGAAAGGCATCTGCTTGAGCAGCACTTTGCGGTCTTTACGGGCGATGGCGATATTGCACTCCTGCATATGCGACATGAAAAAGAGGTCTTTTTTGAAGTCGACTGTATAAATTTCGGTAAAGTTGGCGACCCCGGTCAATTCGATCAACTGCCGCATCGCCGCCGCCCGCAGGACATCTCCCTCACCGGCGTAACCGATACCCTCTGCCATCAGGCAGTTTATGGCGTAAAAGGGCAGCTGCCCGAAACCGGCATAGCCCAGAGTGGTGAAGTTCATGGTGAAGGCGTTGGCATTGTACTGCTTCAGCAGTTTTTTCACTGCCAGTTTGCGGCGGATGGATTCCAGATGGGTCTCTTCGGTAAGGGAATCGGCGATATCAAAGGTTTGCTGATCTTTTTCCCTTTCCGGCATGAGCAAAGCCGGATCGATGGTTTCGACGGTATCGGTGAATTCTCTGCCGTCGATATTGATCGCTTCCGGGCCCCATTTTTCTTTCAATTCGACCGGGTCGTAATCAAAATCCCCCATTCCGGCGAATGCTCCTCCCAGAGCCAGCACCCGGATATTTTTTGCGGCTTTGGCGGCACGGATGACAGCCAATTCAGATGCAACTTGCTGCAGACCTTTTTCATCCTGCCAGTGACTGGTGACGATGGAAAAGTCAATGCCGGATTGAAAGAGGACATTGGTCACATCCTGAATCCCCTGCACCGTGTGATTCAAACTCAGATCCACCGGTTCAAATCCGTCGCGGATGACCGCTGAATCCTGAGTGCTCCAGATGACCACCGGCAGGCCGAGTTTTTTTATCAGCGGCACGATCAGCATGCTGGGCGTGTAGGAAACGGCGGATAAAACTATCACTTCGGCATCGGTTTTGGCGATTTCTCCGGCGGCTTCGGCGGCTTCGGCATCGGTGAATACAAGTTTGCTGTAACGGATATCGGCGACTTTGGCAAGTTCATTTTTCCAGTTTTCATAAGCATTGCGCCACTGATCGAGGCAGTTGCTGGTGCGCAGATAAAGTTCCAGAGAAAGACCGATATAGGCGACTTTGGCGGCAGGAAGTTGACAAGTCATGTTTCACCTCGCAGTTTTGTATATTTTACATGTTGCTTATTCTTTTGTCAAATATACACCTGAAAAAAGAGTATGCAAGCAGTGAAAGGTGGAAAATGCTTTTTTTGTTCAGAAAAAATAAAAAATATTGTTTTTGTGCTTGAAACAATCATTTGGAGGGATATATTATTGAATATTTGATATTTTTTTACCATGTAATCAAGGGAGAGAGCGTAGAATGCTGCAGAAATTGAGTGAGTTCCGGATCGCTTACCGGGCATTGCGTGAGAGATTGCCATTTTTGGATTGCTATATTTCCGATATGGCTCCTGAGTGGGATGATGTGCCGCCGGAACCGCCGACCGATTACCGCAAGTTATCCTTTGATTCCGGCAATCCCCGTCTGGTGATGCAGACAAAAAACAGTTTCGAAGAGATCGAAAATATGGCGAAAGCCGAGCCGGAAGTCAACTTCATCATCGCTTCCGGCGACCAGAAAATGCTCTATCACCGGGCGGAGATCACCCGGCTGATCCGGGAGTACCGCAATATTTTTGTGGCGACAGCGAATGTCTGCAATCTTTCAGTACTGGAAGATCTGGTTGCCGACGGTCTGGCGGATAAACTGCTCTACGGCAGTATGGCTCCTTACCTTGACCCGGCTCATGCGCTCTGTCAGGTGGCTCTGGGAAGATTCGACTGGAAGACCAAATGCGCCATCGCCGGTAACAATCTGCGGCGGCTGCTCGGTGAAAAAGAGATCATTCCGGATGAGTTGCCGACTCCGGTGATCCCCCGGATCATCGTTGATGCCCATGCGCATACGGCGGATTCCCAGACTGTGACCCGCTTCCCGATCGCCAATGTGGCGGCGAAACTGGAAGACTGGGAAGAGAAACTGGAATTTTTCGGTATGGATATGATGTTTTTCACTCCGAGCAAGACCACCAGAGATGTGGCGCAGTTTCCGGCGCATAATGAGCGGCGTATCTGTGTCGAATCGAAGGGGAAAGTACGCTATTTTGAGGTTTTCGATCCCCGGCAGCCGGAAATTTCTCAGGCATCTCTGGAAAAGAGCCTGCCCGATCCAATGTGTGTCGGCATCAAGATCCATCCTCCTGCCCACAAAACCGATGCCAATGCTCCGGAGTATGAACCGGCTTATGAACTTGCGCGCCGTTACGGCAAACCGGTGATGACCCACAGCTGGGGCGAATCTTACTACAATGCCACGCAGATCCACTCCACGGCGGAAAAATTTGATCCTTACCTGAGTGCTTATCCGCAGGTGAAGTTCTGCTTCGGTCACACCGGCGGCAGACCCAATGGTTTTATTCTGGCGGCAGAGATGATCAACAAGCACCCGCAGACGATGGGCGACCTTTCCGGAGATCTTTTCAACAACGGCTTTATCGCTCATGCCTTGAAAGATATCGGAGCTGACCGGTTGATGTATGGTACTGATATTTACTGGATCGATCCCCGCTGCGTTCTGGGAATGCTTCTGGAGTCGGAAGCAAGCGATGAGGAACTCCTTAAGATCCTGCGTCTCAATGCGATCAAATTTTACAATGTGGAGTGAAGAAAATCGCCGGTTGGCGAAAAATACATAAAATTTGTTGATATATCCATTTTTTTGCTGCCGGAAGAGGTGCGATTTTACCGGCTTATGACTATAATTATGTAGTACAGGATCACTTAAACTTTGAAAAAATAAAGGAGACAGGGTACTATGGAAAAATCTTTCCGCTATAGCGGAGTAAAGCACAGATGCTTTACTCTTATTGAACTTCTCGTGGTCATTGCAATTATTGCGATACTGGCGGCGATATTGCTGCCGGCATTGAATAGTGCCAGAGAACGCGGGCGCAGTGCCAGCTGTCTCAATAACATCAAGCAGTTGTCGATGGGTGTAGCCGCCTATGCGGATGCGGAAGAGTACTATCCGCCTTCATTCTGCAACAGTCCGGAAAACTGGACAAACTGGGGTTATGCGATCATTCACAATGGTTATTATTCGGAAACCGCTTCCTTTGTCTGCCCCTCACTGGATTCATCTTCGGTAAAAACCAAGGGGGATTATGAGCACCGGAATGCCTGGAAGACCATTTTTGTCAACGAAGCACCATCCGGCGGCAACTATAAACGCCATTATCTGCACTATGGCATCAATGCTTACGGTGTGACTCATGATGCTGTGACAGGTTCCATATTGAATGGCAGCAGCGTTGCAAAAGTTATTCCCGGCAAACCCGGCAGGATCACCAATCCTTCGGGCAAAATGTTTCTGGCTGAAACCAAAATGCAAGCCAGCGGTGATACAACTCCGTTTGCTTATTATGACTCAAGCAACGGCAAATTTGTTGCCCGCCACAGCGGATCTGTCACTATGGCATGGGTAGATGGTCACGCCACCAGCGACAAAGAATTGATCAATCTTTCCGGAGATGGTCTTAAAAAATACATTTGCAGGGATTGAGAAGAAATATGAGTAAGAGAAAATTTACCTTGGTCAAATTGCCGGTAAGCAGTGCTGTCTCATCATGGCATTTTTTTGCACAAAAAAGTTCGCTTTTTTTAAAAGAGAAAGGGGGCGCGGGGGAAAGGGAAAACTTTTTTTCTCGTGAAAAAAAGTTTTCCTTGTCCCCCGCACACTCGTTTACCTTGATAGAGCTGCTCGTGGTCATTGCAATTATTGCGATACTGGCGGCGATATTGCTGCCGGCATTGAACAGTGCCAGAGAACGCGGGCGCAGTGCCAGCTGTATAAACAATTTGAAGCAGCTCGGTACCGCAGTCACCCAGTACGCAGATCAGGCGGGATTTTATCCTCCCTCTTATGTCAATGCCCCGGATTGGACAAACTGGGGATATCAGTTGGGTGTAAATGGTTTTATGAATAATTATCAGGTTTATATCTGTCCGTCATTGGATGTATCGTCCATTCCCGATCCCGGCAGTTACCGCCACGATCACAACTGGGCGAAAGATCCGACGATGGTGACTCAGTCATGGACAAAAAATTATCTGCATTACGGGATAAACACCTACGGTGTCACCCATGACGCCGGTGACGGGGATCAAATCAAAAACGGTGGAGATTTCGCTACCTTGAAGCCGGTCAGACCGGGAAAGATCGACGATCCGTCAGGCAAGATCATGCTTGCTGAGGCTTATATGTGTTTGCCGGGGAAATCGGTTCCCTACTCATATGTCGATACTTCCAACGGCTGGGTGGTCGCCCGTCACGGAGCAAGTGCCAATATCACCTGGGTGGATGGACATGTTTCCGGTAATGATCTTATTCCGACTCTGACTGATGGCAAACAGCGGAAAAAATATTGTTACACCAGCAAGAGTACCCTTACAGTAACCGGGATCTGATCTTTGATATCACCTTGAGGGAGCTGCCGGAGCGAAGTTGTGATCCGGCAGTTTCTTCATCCGGCGCATGAGCAGCAGATGTCGTTGCGGTGCATAAAATACCGCAGAAAAATATAATAAACAATTGAAGAATAAAAAAAAATGGATTCCTTGAAAACGTTGATCGCTGATTATCAGCGGGTGGCAGCTGCTTTGCCGTGACTGGATTGTTATGTTTCCTTACTTCCCGTGCCTTTTGCCGGTGCTCCGGCAGTGCCGCCGACCGGGTATGTCGATTTGACTGGCAACGGGAAAATAAGATTGGTCATTCAGACGGAATACTCCTTTGAAGAGATCGAAAGTATGGCAAAAGCCGAACCGGAAGTCAACTTCATCATCGCTTCCGGTGAACGCAAACTGCTTTATCACTATGCCGCCATCGAAAAACTGCTGCTTGCCTATCCGAATATTTTTCTTGCCAACGGCAACTTCTGTTCCACCCGCGGTCTGGAAAGACTCATTGATGCCGGATGCCGCAAAAAACTGCTTTACGGTTCCATGGCTCCCTTCCTCGATCCCGGTCAGGCGCAGGGCCCGGTGGTGCTCGGTCAATTTGACTGGGAAACCAAATGCGATATCGCCGGAAACAACTTCCGCAGGATTCTCGGTATCCCGGCAGTTTCCGTGCCGGAAGAGAAGATCACTCCGGTAAAACCCTTTATCGTAGATGCCCATACCCATACCAATGAAGAGGGTACCCCCAGCCGTTTCCCCGCCCCCGGCGCAGCGGCAAAGTGGGAGTTGTGGGAAAAGGTGCTTGATGATTACGGCGTGGAATACTTTTTCAACACTCCGGGAGAAGCCATTTATGATGCCGTGGCGACTCCGGCGCGGCTTATTGCCGGGAAAATGTGTGAAAATTCTCAGGGCAGAGTCCGTTACTTCTGCAGTTACGATCCCCGGCATGTTGACGAATGTCTTGCCGAAGCGGAAAAATCCCTTGCCGATCCTTACTGCATCGGGTTGAAGATCCACCCGGCTGAACACAATGTTTTTGCCGATGATGAGCGTTATGCTCCGGCATTTGAGATCGCCGGCAGATTCAATAAGGCGATCATGTCTCACACCTGGGGGGTATCGGATTACAACCCCAATCAGAAGTTTGCCACCCCGATGCTCTTTGACCGGCATTGTCAGAAATATCCGGCGACCCGTCTGGTACTCGGACACGCCGGCGGCAGACCCAATGGTTTTCCGGAAGCGGCAGCGATGTGCAAAAAGTATGAGAATGTCTTTGTCGATCTTGCCGGTGACTTCTTCCATAACGGGGTGATCCGGAGTGCCGCCGCAAAGATCGGTGCCGACCGGATCATCTTTGCCAGTGATATTTTCTGGATCGATCCCCGCTGCATGTTAGGTATGCTTCTGGCATCCGGACTCAGTGCTGAAGATCTGATGAAGATCCTGCGCACCAATGCATTGAAGGTATATCTGCCGGCTTGAAGCCGTCTGCCGCAGACGCATTGCGGGAAAATCCCGGTAAAATCTGCCGGCCGCGTTTGGGGTGGATATGGTTATACACTCCCCCGGACCCGGCAGATATCTGCATTGACCGGGATGGCAGAGTAAATATGGGGATTTCTGGTTTGACAAACCATGATTTTTGTGATATCTTCTATCATACTGCAAACAGCAATTATTTATTAAGTTCATTTTACAAAATCTCAATAAGGTAATGACATGATCAATATAAAGCGTTTCCGTACTCCCTCCGCCCGCCGTTCACCGGGATATTTCTGGAGCTGCGGCAAAGAATTCGATGTGGAAAAAATGCGGATCGAATTGGAAGATATGGTAAAGCATAATATCCGCACCGTCTGTCTGCATCCGGTGCCGCACAACTTCCGTGCCGATATTCTCAGCACCATGGCTCCAGCCTACCTTTCCGAACCCTACAACCGGATCATCGGTGAAGTGGTGAAAATTTGTAAAGAATTGGGTATGAATTACTATCTTTACGATGAGGGCGGCTGGCCCAGCGGCGGTGCCTGCGGTCAGGTCTGGGAGAGCGATCCGGAACTTTTCACCCGCCGCTGGATCGCCAGAGACGGCAATGATGCATGGAAGATCGTCGAAGAGAAACCCTGCCCGGAACTTGCCGCACCATACCCGAATCTTCTGGAAAAAGGGGCGACCGAAAAATTTATCGCCCTCACTCACGAGGCACACCGGAAATATTGTCAGGATGAATTCGGCAAGACCATCTATATGGCTTTTACCGATGAACCGATCATGCCGGGGATCACTCCGGGGGAGAGACTGGGCTATTGCAGCGACCTTTTTGAGGAGTTCCGCAAACGCAAGGGATATGATCTGGAAGATCACCTCTGCGATTTCCTCAACCATCACAATGCCGCTGAGATGCGCGGCAAACGGGCGGAGAGATTTCTGGATTATTGCGAGGTGATGAGCCAGCTTTTTCACGAGAGATTCCTGACCCCTCTGCGGGAGTGGTGTCACCGCAACAATATGCTCTCTGCCGGACACTTCGGCGGCGAGGATGAGTGGTTCAATCTGCGCTCCAACGGCTTCGGCAAACTCCTGCCCGCACTGCGGCAGCTGGATTGCCCCGGGGTTGATATGATCTGGCACCAGCTTTATCCCGGAGAGAGACTTCATCCTTTCCCGCGTATGGCATCGAGTGCGGCGCGGCAGATCGGTAAAAAAGAGGTATTGGCAGAGATGTTCGCCATCTACGGCTGCGGTCTGCTGCCCGACCGGATGAAGTTTCTTATGGACTACATGCTCTTATGCGGAGTGAATACCTTTGTTTTCAGCAGTCTGCCCCATTATGCCGCTGAATCAGACCTTTCCGGCGGCAGACCCGGATTCGGCAGAAATGATCCGATGTGGGGCGAATTTGATCTCTGGCACACCTATGTCGCCCGGATGTCGGAGTTGCTCATTTCCGGCAAAGGTGAGGTCGATACCGGATTGTATTTTGACCATAACAGCATCGTTCTGGGGTATCGTGACAGTGAATATTCCATTATTTCCACTCTGGAAAGTGCTGCTTTGCTCAACAACCGGCAGTGTACCTTTGACTTTATCGACGATGAAGCGATCGTGCTTGCCAAACTGGTCAGAGGCAAACTCCGCATCGGTGATGCCGCATACAAACAACTGGTGATCCCCGGCAAAAATTGGATGAGCGATGCCGCCAGAGCGAAGATCGCCGAATTGAAAAAACGCAACTTCCCCGTACTTTCGCCCGATGAGATCGAAAGCATCACTCCGGCACTTCAGGTCACTCCGGCAACCGGAAAACTTCAGCTTCATAAGCGGGTGCTGGGCAAAGGGCAGGCGGCATACTTCGTTTTGAATTGCTCTTCAACGCCGGTCAAAGCCGCACTTCAGGCGGAGGAAAAGGAGTTTCCCGTTGCGGTTGCCGACTGGAAAAACGCCTGTTTCAATCCGGTAGATTCCATTCAGGGCAAATGGGAGTATGAGTTTGCTCCGTGGGAGTCAAAATTCTTCCTCTGCGGTGACATCCCGGTATCACCGGCTCCGGCGGCAGTTGGAAAGTGCGTGAAAAAATTGACCCGCTGGCAGCTGCGCCCGGTGAAACAGCACTTCGTGATCCCGGTGCAGCAGACATTGTGCAATACTCCTCCGGTGGATGCCGCTTTGGGCGACTGGGGGAAATATCTCGGCGAATACTTTTCCGGCACGGCTGAATACAGTGCGAAATTTCTCTGGGATGGTAAAGAGGAGATCAACTTTATCGACCTCGGCAAAGTCAATTACACCTTTGAGGTGAAACTCAACGGCAGTGTCATCGGCAGAAGTTTTTTCAGCGATACCGTCTTTGATTTGCAGGGGAAATTGAAAAAGGGTATGAATCATCTTACCGTGACCGTTTCCAATACCCTTGCCAACGCTCTGCGCCAAGAGGGAGTGCAGGAGCATTGGAATAAGGTACGCAAAGTCCCTTCGCCATACAACTTTATCCAGCTGGATTTTGAGAGCGAAGCCCTGCCATCGGGTCTCTTCGGGCCGGTGCGGCTGATGAAGTGACAGAAAAAGGTATAAGCAGTTTATTTGTCAAGGATAAATATTTATGACTCCATTTCAGATCGTCGATCCCCGGCTGGATCACCGCCGCCCCGGGGAATTCACCGTCAATGCCGCTCCGGTATTTTCGTGGAAGATGGCTTGCCGCCGTCAGGGAGCATTTCAGAGTGCCTGCCAAATCACGGTGAAAGATGAAAACGGGGAAATATTATGGGATACCGGCAAAGTTTTCCGCCGTGATTCCGCCGCCGTCGAATGGGCGGGCGAACCCCTCAGATCCCGTCAGCGCGGCACCTGGTCGCTGACCGTCTGGGATGATGCCGGAGTATCTCAAAATACCGGAGATATCCCCTTTGAAGCGACCCTCTTTCACAACCGCGACTGGCAGGCGCGCTGGATATATTTTGACGGCAACAACCCGGCATTTTCGGCGCCGTGCCCATATTTCCGTAAAAAGTTCACTCTTGCTGAAGATCCGGTGCGTGCAAGACTTTACATCTCTGCCAAAGGGCTTTTTGAGGCAAGTATCAACGGTACCGCGGTCGGGGAAGACCGCTTTGTTCCCGGCTGGAGCGACTTCAATAAATCTCTGCAGTTTCTCACTTACGATGTGACCGCCAGCTGTCACAAGGGCGAAAACCTGATCGGTGCGATTCTCGGCGAAGGCTGGTATTGCGGCTGCGGCAGACGGAAAAATTATTACGGCAAATACCCGGAATTGCTCATCCAATTGGAGTTGACTTTCGCTGACGGCTCGGTGAAAAAAGTGCTTTCCGGCAATAATTGGAAGTGCGCCACCGGCCCTTTGATGTACAGCGATATTTACGATGGCGAATTCTATGACGGCAGAGCGGAAATGCCCGGCTGGAATACCGTGAACTTCAACGACCGCCAGTGGCGCAAAGCTGCTGTCGGCAGCCGGGCGGCAGATTCGGCTCCTCTGATACCCAAGATCGGCGAACCGGTGCGGCAGATGATGAAGATCAAGCCGGTGAAGATCCTGCACCCCAAGCCGGATGTCTGGATCTGGGATGCCGGTCAGAATGTTTCCGGTATTCCCCGGGTGAAGATCGGCGGTTCGCGGGGCAGACTTTATACCATCCGTTTCGGTGAGATGCTCTACGATGATCAGACCCTTTACAACCTCAACTACCGGGGGGCGCGTGCCACCGATCACTGTGTGATGAATGATCAGGGAACCATGTGGTATGAGCCGAAATTCACCTTTCACGGTTTCCGTTATATGCAGATCGACGGCTTCCAGTTTTCCAACAGTGCCTTTACGGTCGATGATGTGGAAGTGGAGATACTGGTGCTTTATTCTGCATTGGAAGATGCCGGTGATTTCAAGTGCGGCAATGAGAAGTTGAATAAACTTTACCGCAATACCGTGTGGAGCCAGCGGGATAACTTCTTTGAGATCCCCACCGACTGCCCCCAGCGCGATGAACGCCTCGGCTGGACCGGTGATGCTCAGGTATTCGCCGGAACCGCCTGCTGCAATATGGTATCATACAACTTTTTCCGCAAATATCTGCGCGATGTGCGCGAGGCTCAGCGCAGTGACGGTGCGGTGGCTTCAGTATGCCCGGATATCCTCAAATACAGTTACGGTGCCGCCGGCTGGGCGGATGCCATGACCATTATTCCGTGGGTGCTTTATCAGCGTTACGGGGATAAGGGGATTTTGGAAGAGAATTTTGCCGCGATGGAAAAGTGGGTGGAGTTTCAGCGTAAAAGTTCTGACGGTTTTATCCGGCCTGAAACCTATTATGGAGATCACCTCAACTTCTCTCCAGTGAAGACTCCGTCGGAGTTGCTGGGTACGGCATACTTCTTTCGCAGTGCCGGTATCCTTGCCGAAACTGCCGCCATTCTCGGCAAAAAGCGCAAGGCCCGCAAATATGCCGGAGTTGCCTAAGCGGTGAAACAGGCGTACTGCCAAAGATTCGTCGATGACAGCGGCATGGTCAATATCCACAGTCAGACGGCGGTGGCTCTTTCGCTGCATTTCGGCTTGCTGCCGGAGTGTGACCGGAAGAAAAACGGTGAATTTCTCGCTGAACTTATCCGGAAAAACGGCAACCGGCTCACCACCGGATTTCTCGGCACCGCCTGCCTCAATGCCGCTTTGAGCAGTGCCGGGCAGACGGAGACCGCCTTTGACCTTTATCTGCAGGAAGAATTCCCCTCATGGCTCTTTTCTGTCGATCAGGGGGCGACCACCATCTGGGAGAGGTGGAATTCCTACACCCGGGAAGCCGGTTTCGGCAATGTGAATATGAATAGTTTCAACCATTACGCTTACGGTGCGGTACACGAATGGGTATTTGATACGGTATGCGGTATCAGATTTGCCGCCCCCGGCGGCAGTAAGATCACTTTTGCCTGTCATCCGGATCAGCGGCTGGGATTTGCCGATGCCGTTATTGAAACGCCTTACGGCAAGGTTTCCAGCGCGTGGAAGTTTATTGATGAAAACCGTTTGTCGTGGGAAATTTCCGCTCCGGCAAACTGCGGAATGTCGGTCATTATCCCCGACGGCTGGCAGTGCCGGGAAAAGACGGATGATCTGAAGTGCGGCACTTATACTCTGAATTTGCGGAAAACCGGCAGATAAGGCGGTTTTGAGCCGCTTTGTCTGTTTCTGCACCTTCCGGTCGGGTCACTGTTTTTTGCGCTGTATTGCGGCGGTGTTGCGTTCCCAGAATACGCCGTCGGCATAGCCTTGGATGGAGGGATCTTTTTCCGCATCTTCCAATCTCTTTTGCGCCCATGCGCAGTAGGAACTATCCTTTTCCACTCCGATAAAGCGACGGTCAAGTTTTCTGGCAGTTACCGCCGTCGAACCGGAACCGGCAAAGGGGTCAAAGACCATATCCCCGGCATCCGAAGAGGCAAGGATCAGTTTCGCCAGCAGTTTTTCCGGCTTCTGGGTCGGGTGCGGAGTGTTCTCTTTCATCGACCAGTAGGGTATGGATATGTCATCCCAGAAGTTGGAAGCAAAGGTATTGCGGAAGTTGCCGCCGGAGGTCTCCTCCCAGTCTTTCGGTTTGCCGTCGTTCCGGTACGGGGCGATGACCCGGCGGCGCATCTTTACGGCACCGGCATTGAAGGTATAGTTGTCTGAAACGGTGGCGAACCAGATATCTTCCATACCGTTTTTCCAGTTGTTCAATGCGCCGCGTCCCTTTTCCCGCTGCCACGATATGCGGTTGCGGATATGAAAATATTTTTTCATTACCAGATAGATCGCCGGAGAACTCTGCCAGTCACAGCAAATGTATATCGAAGCATCGTCTTTGAGCAGAGGGATGGTCAATTTCAGCCATTGGTCGGTATACTCCATATACTGCTCAACGGTAAGGCGTTTGAATTTGCCGCTGTTGAAGTTTTTATCCAGATTGTAAGGCGGATCGGCGATCAGCAGATCCACTGATTTTTCCGGCAGCAGCGGCATTATTCCGATGTTATCGCCGCAAATTATCCGGTCTGTCACCTCAGAAAGTGTGCTTTTGCCGGTCAGATGCAGGGCGCGTGAAGCGTAAGCGGCACACTCCTGCACTGAAAGATCGAGGGTCTTATTCCGGGGCGATCTTGCCATATTACTTTTCCCCGAGCAGATCCGGCACGGAAAAATCCGGAATGAAATCTTTGACTGCCGACTCCGCATCCTGCACAAAACCATCTTCAATGCCGGAAGCAAAGAGTGCCGCTTCGGCAGTTTCGTACTCAAAGTCAGATATCCGGCGGTTGAGTTCCGGATAATTCTCTTTGGAAACCAGCCCGCAGGGCAGATATTGGCGCATCAGAGAAAACAACACCTGCCCCGGACGGAACCGGCGGGCGATGAATTCGATTATCCGCAAG
This sequence comes from Lentisphaeria bacterium, assembly GCA_017508285.1. Lineage (GTDB taxonomy): Bacteria > Verrucomicrobiota > Lentisphaeria > Victivallales > Victivallaceae > UBA1784. Next base: position 18,946 of record JAFVZG010000063.1, read on the forward strand.
GTGTTTTCCAGCAGTCCCGGCAGTATCAGGTGGCGGATTATCACCCCTTTTTTCAGCATGCCGCACTCATCAAAGACAAAATCCCCGGTCTGGCGGTACATCTCTTCGATCGCGGCGACGGCGGTTTCAAAGTAGTCAGGAGCCTTGCTGTAACGCATGGCGGCGTCATTGTCGATATATTTGAGATCCGGCAGGTAGATGTCGATCTTATTTTCAAACCGGCGCAGGGTTTCCGGCAATTCGTAAGCGTTGCTGTTGTAGACCACCGGTACCGGCAGTTTCTCTGACAGTGTGGGCAAAATCGCTTCGGAAAAGTGACCGGGAGTGACCAGATTGATATTGTGCGCTCCGTGGTCGATCAGCCGGAAGTAGAGTGCCCGCAATTCATCGGCAGTAAGCTGTGTACCGGCAGGTTTGGAACTGATATCATGATTCTGGCAGAAAACACAATGCAGATTGCAGCCGGTAAAAAAAACGGTGCCGCTGCCTCTTTCGCCGCTGATGACCGGCTCTTCCCAGAAGTGCAGACCGGCACGGGCGACTACTGCATTCTGCGGAGAAGCGCAGACACCGGGGTAAGAACAGCTTTCATTCAGAGAAAAAGGCCGCGCCGCATTGCAGCGGCGCGGACAGAGATTGCAAAGCTTTTGAGACATTGACGGATCACTCAGCTGCTTCGTTATCATCGGCAGTTTTAGCGATCTGGTCTTCCTCTTCGATCTCCTGAATGAGGACGTGGACACCGGTGACATTCATGCCGGTGGTGGATTCCACCTCTGCAATGACCGCTTTCTGTACCTCAGTGGCGATTTTGGGGATGCAGTAACCGAATTTCAAAGCGATCTTGACTTCGATGGCAACATCATTGTCATCACCGAGCATGATGCTCACATTGCGGGATTGGATGCGGCGGCTGCCGACCATTTCTGCAAGGTTGTCTACCAGAGAGTTTCCGGAAAGGCGGGAGACACCTTCAACCGACAAGGTGGCGCGTCTGGCAAGGGAGGCGATGACACTTTCGTGGATCCGGATATCACCCATCTCACTGTCTTCCAGGATCATGGTCTCATGTTTGGTATCAACATCATTTTTGATATCGCTCATTTCTTTTTCTCCTCCTTATTGGTGCTTTTATTGACTTTCTGCAGAACATTTTCTACGAAACCGGTATCATATTTGCCCTCGACAAAACTCTTGTGACCGAGGATGCGCCGCTGGAACGGGATGGTGGTTTTCACTCCTTTGACCACGATCTCATCCAATGCCCGGTTGCAGACCGCCAACGCTTCGGCGCGGTTGTGACCCCAGACGATGAGTTTGCCGATCAGACTGTCGTAATACGGCGGGATGAAGTAGCCGCTGAATGCGTGGGTATCCATGCGGACATTGGGGCCGCCGGCAGGGATGAATTGTTCGATCTTGCCCGGACAGGGAGCAAAGTTGCGATCCGGATCTTCCGCATTGATACGGCATTCGATGGCGTGACCGCGGAATTCGACATCCTTCTGACGGATTTTGAGTTTGCTTCCGGCGGCGATCTCGATCTGGGCTTTGACCAGGTCGATACCGGTGATCATCTCGGAAACCGGATGTTCCACCTGGATACGGGTATTCATCTCCATAAAGTAGAACTTCTCCGGATTATCCGGATCAAGGAGGAATTCGATCGTACCGGCACTGGTGTAACCGGCGGCTTTGGCAGCTTTAACTGCGGCGATACCGATTCTTTCACGCACTTTGGCATTGAGTCCGGGAGAGGGAGTTTCCTCGATAAGTTTCTGATTTCTCCGCTGCACCGAGCAGTCTCTTTCGCCGAGGTGGATCACATTGCCGAAGTCATCAGCGAGGATCTGCACTTCGATATGGCGGGGATTGACGAGGAATTTTTCCATATAGAGGTCGCCGTTGCCGAAGGCACTTTCGGCTTCGCGGCGGGCGGCGAGAAAGCCCTGACGCAAACTGACATCGTTATGGGCGATACGCATACCTCTGCCGCCTCCTCCGGCGACAGCCTTGACAATGACCGGATAACCCAGTTTATGCGCCCATTCCAGAGCGTGTTTCTCATCTTTGATGATATCATCGCTGCCGGGGGTGGTGGGGACACCGGCTTTTTTCATCGTATCTCTGGCGACGGCTTTATCACCGAGGGCTTTCATCGCTTCTGCGGTAGGCCCGATAAAGGCGATGCCGTGGCGGCGGCAGGCTTCGGCAAAGTAGGGGTTTTCAGAAAGGAAGCCGTAGCCCGGGTGGATGGCATCCACATCACAGATGGCGGCAACCGTCAGCAGTCTTTCAATGAGCAGATAACTTTCAGAAGGTGCCGGTGCGCCGATGCAGATGGCTTCATCCGCCATTTTCACCGGCATGCTGTCCGCATCGGCTCTGGAGTAGACCATAACGGTACGGACGCCAAGTTCGCGGCAGGCGCGGATGATCCGCACGGCGATCTCACCGCGATTGGCGATCATTACTTTATTGAACATTTTATACCTCACAAAAGTTGAGAGGATCATTCCAGAACGAACATCGGCTGGTCAAATTCGACCGGCTGGCCGTTTTCGATCAGGATCTCTTTGATAACGCCGGATTTTTCGGCTTTGACCTCATTCATGACCTTCATGGCTTCGATGATGCAGAGCACCGTATCGGGAGTGACCCGGTCACCGACCTGCACAAAGGGCGGAGTGTCAGGGCTGGCGGCACGGTAGAAGGTACCGACCAGAGGAGAATCAATGGTCACTGCCGGAACTGCCGGGGCAGCCGGAGCCGCCGGAGCAGGAGCAGCCGGAGCCGCTGCCGGGACGGGAGCCGGAACCGCTGCAGGCATGACCGCCGGAACGACGCCGTTGGCACCGCGGTTGAAATAAAGTTTGCAATCGTCGGATTCGATATTGACCTCAGTGAGGTTATACTCATCCATCAGCTGTACCAAATTACGGATCTCTTCAAAATTCATGGTAACTTTCCTTTATTTTATGCTCATACAAGAGTTGTAAAATTCAAATCATTCTTTCTCCCGGCGGATCTTTGCCGTGATCGCCCGCAATGCCAGCAAATAAGAATCCTTGCCGAATCCGGCGATCACCCCGGTACACACCGGCGCAATGAATGAGTGGTGACGGAATTCTTCTCTGGAAGCGGTATTGCTCAAATGTACTTCGATCGTCGGGAGTGCCACTGCTGAAATGGCATCGCGCAGAGCCACAGAAGTGTGGGTGTAGGCGGCGGCATTGATGATGATGCCGTCGAAATCATCAACTTTGGCATTGCCGATCCGGGAGACCAATTCACCCTCGATATTGGATTGGAAGGCAACTACTTCGCAATCAAGTTCCCTGCCGAGGGCGACAGTTTCATCGACTATTGCCTGCAGCGTATTGCTGCCGTATATTCCCGGTTCCCGGCTGCCGAGCAACTGGAGATTCGGACCATTCAACAGTAAGATTTTCATATACACCTTAAAAGTATTGCGGCTTTGGCCTGCTTATAACATATCATCAAAACACGGATTTTTCAAGTTTTTACAGCATCAACTCTCTTTACTGCAAAGGATAACTGTCGCCACAGCGTACTTGTTTTCGTGACTGATTGAGATTTTTATTGAATCCACATTGAGTGCTGCGGCGGTGCGTTTGGCGGCGTTGGCAAGGGTCATTACCGGGCGGCCCTTTTCATCATTGAGGATCTCGATGTCGGTAAAAGCGCAGGCTTCACCGATGCCGCATCCCAGAGCTTTGGAAACCGCTTCTTTGGCTGCCCAGCGGCCGGCAAAGTAGGCGATATGGTTGTTTTTGCTCTCAGCCAGAGCCAACTCTGCCGGAGTGTAGATCCTTTCGCGGAACTGCCGGGCAAAACGGGTCATAACAGCTTCAATGCGGCGAAGTTCAACAATATCAGTACCGAGACCGACGATATCCATAAAATAATTCTCCTGTTATTGTGATTTACCTGATCAAAATTGATAACGCTGGGATAAAAACTCCAGCAGTGCCGCTGCCGCGGCGATCTCCGCAGTTTTGCGGCTGCATCCACTGCCGGTACCGACAAAGCGGTCTACCTGCACTTCCACCTCAAAAAACGGAGCGTGCTGGGGGCCGCCGCTGCGGAATATCCGGTATTCCGGAGTCTGGTGCCATTTGCCTTGAGAAAACTCCTGCAGCCGCCCTTTGGGGTTGAGAGTATTGAGCATTTTCCGGGGGTCTTTGAAGTTGACAGCAAAGAGCCGGAGAACGAGTTCTCTGGTTTTTTCCAACCCGCAGGCGAGATACATCGCCCCGATGACCGCTTCAAAAAGATCGCATAAAGTGGAATCCCGGTCATTGCCGCCGCAACCTTTTTCACCATTGCCGATCAGAAGATATTCGCCCAGATCCAATTGGCGGGCAATGGCGGCGAGAGTGGTTTCGCAGGAGAGGGCGGAACGGACTTTGGTCATGTCGCCTTCCGGCATTTCCGGATAACGGTAATAGAGGTATTCCGTGTGGATTATTTCCAGCACGGCATCGCCGAGGAATTCCAACCGCTGGTTGTCGTAATTCAGGTTGTGTTCCACCGCATAAGTCCGGTGGGTCAACGCTTCTTTGAGCAAATCATACTTATCCGGGGGCAACCCCAGTTTGCGGCCGAGAGCGGGGATTTTTTCCTGACTCATTACTGTTTTTTTCTCCTGCTTATAAATTTATCCATCGTCTGCAGGATATACTCAAGCGGCAGAGTGATCCCGGAAGCATTTTCATAGGCTTTGACGGCAGTTTCCGCCAGCTGCCGGCTGTTTGCTTCGGGGGCGCAGACGATGATATAACTGCTGATCAACCGGGCGACTTCTTTGGCACGGGCAGGGTTTTTTACCGGTTTTCTGCCGATTTCGATCCCGTCAAGGTCGATCAGACCGGCTTCACCGCAACCGGTACGGTAGAGGTTGCGCAGGCTGAGGTCGCCGTGGATCGCTCCGGCATGGTGCATTTTTGCCAGCATCGGGATGAATTTTTCCATCAGCAGTTTGCTGAATTCCTCCGCAGAAAGCTCTTTTGCCAGAATATTCAGCAGAGTATCTGCCGGGGTGAGCAATTCGGTTATCAGATATTCCCGGCGGCGCAGACCGTTGAATTCAGCCAGAGCCGCCAATACCCGCGGCGTGGGAATGCCGTTGTCATGCAAAAACGCCGCCCCGCGCATTACGGTCAACGGGCGGGGCGTTTTCAACAATCGCCGCAACTGGGTGAAGATGCCGGGCAGATTGTACCGTTTGACAAAGCAGTTGCCGGTACTGCCGGTTTTTATTTTGCGGCGTTCACTGAATATATGGGTATCAGGGGCGTCAAGTTGACGGCACAGCAAGACCATAGCGGCACCGGTTCCGGCACGGCAGCGGCCGTACCACCAACTGCCGTGAGCAGTCTGGAAAAATTTCCGGATCTCTTCTGCCATCAAAATTACGCCCCGGTTCAGAAACGCTCAGTAGCGTTTCTGTTTGCTGCGGGCGAGCACCCGGAGGCGCAGACCGTTGAGGCGGATGAAGCCGGAAGCATCTTTGTGATCGTAGACTTCCGCACCTTCAAAGCTGGCGATCTCATCGTCATAGAGACTGAATTCGCTGCGGCGGCCGGTGACATGGCAGGCACCTTTGTAGAGTTTGACCCGGACTTCACCGGTGACGAACTTCTGACTTTCGGTGATCATGACCTGCAGCATTTCCCGCTCCGGAGCGTACCAGAAACCGTTGTAGATCATATCGGCGTAACGGGGGATCAAACTGTCGCGCAGGTGCATGACTTCACGGTCGAGGGTGATCTCTTCCAGGCCGCGGTGCGCCGCCTGCAGGATGGTTCCGGCGGGGGTCTCATAGACGCCGCGGGACTTCATGCCGACGAAACGGTTTTCCACGATATCGATTCTGCCGACGGCATGTTTTTTACCGAGGGCATTCAAGGTGCGCATGATGTTGGCGGGGGAGTACTCTTTGCCGTCGATCTTGACCGGGATACCTTTTTCAAAGGTGATGACCACATCTTCGGGCTGGTCGGCTGCTTTGGAAAGCGGTTCGGTCATGACAGCGATATCTTCGGGGAATTCGCTCCAGGGATCTTCCAGAATACCGCCTTC